>NZ_JAJVKV010000005.1:729500-1094250 GCF_024198175.1 Pyxidicoccus xibeiensis | reverse complement strand
AGCGTCTCTCGGATTCCCAGGCGATGAACAACCTCGCCGTCCCGGACCTCGAAAAATGGAGGAAGGCGCTGGAAGCGCTCAAGGCCGGTCCGGAACTGACGCCGGAGACCGACTTCGAAATCTCCAGCGAAGAAGATGCCGACCACTATTCGATTACACAGTTGAAGTCGGGGAGCTTCCTCGTGCGCTACAGGCAGCTCGGCTGGGACATGAAGATTCACTACGACTCGGGCTGCATCGAGGTGAATGGCGCGACACATAAGAGGGATGGGGGCCCTGTTGAGGGGGAGGGAGGGTGCAGAGGGGCCGAGGAGGGCCACTGACGGGGACGCCCGAGCGATGCTCCCGTCCGGTGGACAGGCCGCTTGAGCCCCCTTGGGGTACACGCCTGCCCAGACCGCGCTCCTATCAGGTGCGTAGCAGGGGCCTGGACCTCTTGGCGCCTCTTGAGCCTCAACACCCCGCGGCCTGGGGAGCATAGGCGGCATGGGAGCCCTGTTGCGTGCGAGGGCCGGGGTAGGTGGTGGGCCAGGAGGGCCTTGCGACATGCCCTGGACGTTGAAGGAGGCCCCCCAAGGAGGCCTGCACGTCGCGCTCCAGGCGCACCACTGCCTTGCGCGGGCGACCGGTTGCCGCGAGCTGGCCGGTACTCCCACCCGCGCTCCTCCACCTGCCCCTCCCCAGCCACACCTCGCCAGGGCTCACGCTACGGAGGGGCTCCTACGGGCTTCCGTGGAGCCCTGGCTTCGTCTCCAAAGGGAAGCCGCCCCCTCAGGTCAGCGCCACGGCCTCCCTGCCGCGGCGACGCCACCAGACGAGGCCCCCGGCCGCTACCAGGGCGCAGCCGACGAACAGCCATCCGGTTGAGTCGCCGGAGTCTTCGCCATCACCGTCGCCCACGTAGCTGCTCAACTCGATCGCCCCGTCCGCGGTGTCGACGAAGAACTCGACGTCCTCCTGGCCCTTGTCGACGCGCCGCACCGGAAGCCTCTGGTTCCCCTCGACGAGTGTGAGCTCGGCTTCAGGCGGCAGGTGGGCGAGCTCGTCCGGCGCCTGGGCGACGCTTCGGTCCAGGAAGATCGAGGGGCGGGTGCCTTCGGGAGCAATCCTCTGTGCTACGAACCCCAGGCTCTCGGGCGAGTGGGTCGAGGTGCCCGCCGCCTTGGTGACCATCACCAGCTCACCGTCGGGCGTTCGGGCCACGTAGGCGGCTGAGCGCGCGGCGTCGTCGCTCAGACCCGCGAAGGCAAGGCCTGCGCGCTCGGCAGCCACGAGACCGGTCACACCGGCCGCGGCCTTACCGAGGCTCGCGGCCTTGCCGGTCTTGCCTAGTTTCGCGCCGACGCTGACCGCCTTGCCGCCCTTTGAACCGACGCGACCGAGCTTGCCCAGCAGGCTGCCGATGCCTGCGTGCGAGACGAGGGGGACGACAGCCAGGGACAGCGCCACGATCAATGCCAGTGTTCGAGAGCCGAGCATGTCGAGTCATACATGCCATGTTTCCGGCCGCTGTGCAGCCGGGGGGCGGTCAGCAGGCCGTTGAACCCGGGGTGCGACGCGACCCCGGCTGTGCAGGAGTTGAAGCGTACCGGCTGAATCCTTTCAAGCGACAACCACCTTGTCGCTCACCGAAGGCGGCTGACGGGGGCCCCAAGCTGTGCGCCAGGCCGGTAGGATGGAGCGCCTCGTCCAGACAGCCACCGGGTGGGAAACATGAAGCTCGCAACGTCCTACCGGGAGCAGCTCGCCACCGAGAAGCGGTCGGCGTACGTGCGTCTGGTGGGTGCGGTGGCTGCGGCCATCGGAGGGCACTGGTTGCTCTACGCTTTCAACGGCCCGCTCCGACTGGGGTCCTTCTGCCTCACGTTCTGCAGCGCCGGGGTGGTGCTCTACGCGGTGATGGTCCTGCGGCGGAAGCCCAGAGCGCTCCATGCCGTCTTCGACCGGCGGGTGATACGGCCGAGCACACCGGAGCCGCATGTGCAGCACCTCCACCGGCTGGCGTTGATGAGCGCTGTAGAGGAACTCGAGGTGCTCCCACGTGAGCCTGGCGTGGCTCCGCTGAGCCATTTCGTCCACATCGAAGGGATGAGGGAGGGCATCGCGTGTCACGAGCCGAGCCTGGGGCTGGCGACGCTCGACGCCCTCCTCGCCGCGCTCCCCCGGACCAGGCCGCCGCTTCGGGATGCTGCGGCGGTGCGCGAGGGGCTCGAGGATCTCCGTGCGGACTTGCAGGCCGCGGACGCGTGCGGGGCACGCTTCTGCCTCATGCCGGTGGCCGCCTGGACGGGGTTGGCCGAGTCGAACCTGGGGCTGTTCCTCGGGACCTGGCCCAGAGGCTCCTCTTCCTCCAGCGCGCGCATCAACGGGGTGAAGCGCGGCCGGTAGCTGAGGCCATCTGCTGTTTAGGCCTCCGCCACCGCTCCATCCAGCAACTCGATGAGGTGCCGCAGCTGCGTGCCGAGTCCCCTGCGCATGCCCGATTCGTATAACGGCTTATGCAAATGCTCAAGCGCGGTGAGGATAGGAAGAACAGCCCGGGTTTCTCGTGCAGCGCCGCATGACACGCGCGCCCCAGGCGCCGCCGCTCCCCGCCATTCACGTCGAGCGCTCGGGACGGGGAGTTTGTTTTCACCCCGCGGGCGTACCTCGCCTGCGCCTCACCCGCTCGCCCCTGCCCTGCCCTCCGCGCGCGCGCCCTCGCCCCTACTCCCACGCCGGTGGGCCCTGCGCTGCCGCGAGCGGCGCCATCTGCGTCGCCTCGCCCACGTGCGGGGAGCTCGCGGTCTTCGTGCTGTGCTGGTTGGACCCGGAGAATGCGGTGGGTGAGCTGGAGCCCGTTGGCACTGCGCCGGAGCACCGTCGCAAGGGCGTGGCCCGCGCGCTCATCGTCAGCGCACTGCACCGGCTCGAGGAGGCAGGAGCCCGCACGGCGCTCGTCTATGCCAAGGCGAACAATCCTGCCTCCGTCGCGCTCTACACCTCGGCGGGCTTCAGAGAGGTGGACTGCAACGTGGGCTACGTCCACGGTGGGTGAGGCACACAGCTGGCACGCGGAGTGCAACTCGGGCGACCCCCGTGGCCCGTGAGCCACAGTGCCCCGTGTACCCTCGTGAAATGGAGACCCAGATGACAGCGAAGATGATGATGGCGGCAGTCCTGCTTGCGCTGGTCGGCCCGGCTGCAGTCGCCGAGGTCACGCCCACCACGCCCATCGTGTGCTCGGCGTGCGAGGGTTGGAACAAGCCGCAGAAGCCTTTCAACATCTACGGCAACACCTGGTACGTCGGGACCAGCGAGCTGTCGGTCCTGCTGGTCACCGGCCCCAAGGGCCACGTCCTGCTCGACGGTGCGCTGCCGCAGTCCGCCCCCATCATCGCGGCGAACATCCAGGCGCTGGGCTTCAAGCTGAAGGACGTGAAGCTCATCCTCAACACGCACGAGCACTTCGACCACGCAGGCGGCATCCCGGCCCTGCAGCGCACCACCGGTGCCACCGTGGCGGCGAGCGTCAAGGGCGCCAAGGTCCTGCGCGCGGGGACCGTGGGCAAGGACGACCCGCAGTACGACCCCGCCAAGCCCTTTCACCTCGCGAAGATTGCGAAAGTGCGTGAGGTGGCCGATGGCGAGACGCTGTTGGTCGGTGACGTGAAGCTCGCCGCGCACTACACGCCGGGCCACACGCCGGGCGGCACCAGCTGGACGTGGAGCTCGTGCGAGAAGGACCGCTGCCTGAACATGGTGTACGCGGACAGCCTCACACCGGTGTCGACGGACGGCTTCCACTTCAGCGGCGGCAACGGCACCCCCGACATCTCCAAGTCCTTCCAGGCCACCATCGACAAGGTCGCGGCGCTGAAGTGCGACGTGATGGTGTCCAACCACCCGGGCTTCTCGCAGGTCCTGGAGAAGCTGGCTTCGCGCACGGCCGAGAAGAACACCTTCATCGATCCGACCGGTTGCCAGAAGTACGCGGAGGCTGCCTCGAAGCGGCTCGCGGACCGGCTCGCCGTAGAGGCGAAGGAGAAGGCTGCCAGGTAGGAGGAGCATAGGAGAGCATCAGTGCGCCCGACATGTTGCTGGAGGGCTTGTGGGCGCTCGTACCTGAAGCGGAGCGGGAGCGGCTGAGCAGCGCCATTGCCCGCGTGCAGGATGATTGGGATGGGGTGGACCCAGAGGAAACCATTCTGCGGGCAGCCACCTTCACCCCGGCGGACGTGGACGCGGCAACGCAACGGCTGTCCGAGCCCACGCGGGCCGTGTTCCGCAAGTTGCTGCGCCGGGAACCGGCAGAGCGCTACCCGTCCGCACTCGCGCTGCAAGAGGCCTTGTCCAGCGTGCTCCGGGAGCGCGGGGGGTACAGCGCCAAGAATGCGGCAGACGAAATCCAGGCGGCAATGCGGCGGGCGGGCGAAGCGCGGGCCGATGAAGAGGACGGAGCGCAGAGCGCGTTCTGCGTGGACGCCATCACGACGGAGCCGAGCCCGCCGTGACTGCGCCTGTCCGGCGTCCGGTGACGTTTCGCGTCGCCGTTACGGACGAGTCCCTACGCGCATCCATTGGCCACGCCGCGAAAGCGGCGCTGCTCCGGTTGGGGCTCAGTCAGTGGGAATCGCGGAGGCCATCGACATCAACTCCGAGGTTTACGGGCGCTTGGAGCGGGGGGTAATGGCTCCGCGCATTGGCGCGCTGCACCGCCTGTGCGTGGCGCTCGGCATTTCAGCTGACGTGGCTTTCGGCCTGGAGTCCTCCGGTGCGCGTGCTGCCGCGCTTGAACCCGTGAAGCCACAAAGCACCCTGATTCGCCGCCTCTTGCGGCGTGCGTCTGTCCTCAGTGCGCGTTCGGTGCGTACGCTGACGTGGGTTGCCGCCAACATGGAGCCCAACGCGCGGAAGAAGCGGGCGCGGTAATCACTGCGCACCGGGCGGGCGCCACGGCTCCGAGGTGGCGCTCGGCACGGGCCCTGACCGCAACCACTCACCGGGTGGGCGCCACAATCCCGAGGTGGCGCTCGGCACGGGCGCTGGCGGCTACCGCGCACCGGGCAGGCGCCAGTGCCCCGAGGTGGTACTCGGCACGGGCGCTGGCGGCCACCGCGCCCTCGGCAGGCACTACGGTTCCGAGGTGGCGCTCGGCGCTGGCAGGCACCATTGCGCCGAGGTGGTGCTCGGCGCGGGCAGGCTCTACGGCGCCGAGGTGGTGCTCGGCACGCGCACAGGCAGCCACTACACACCCGGCAGGCGCCACAGCCCGAGGTGATGCCCGGCGCGGGCTCTGGATGCCACCAAGAACCGGGCAGGCACCACGGCCCCGAGGTGGCGCTCGGCATATCCCCTGGCCGCCGCTGCGCTCGGTGGAGGCGCCACGCCCCGAGGTGGTGCTGGGGGAGGCCCGATCCGATGGGTCCTGGCCGTGACTCGCCGCGCCCCGGAGGATGGAGCCCTTTTCCGCTGGGGGGCTGATGAGGGTACATCGCGCTGCCGCGCTGCTGCTGGCTTTGGTGACAGGTTGTTCCTCGGGGCGCGTGGTGCGCTTGGAAACTGGCCGGGGGCCGTCGGTCGTCTTCACCCCCGTCAGCGGTGAAGCCGGGCCCGTGAAGGTGGAGCGGGACGACTTCAAGAAGGCCGTGGCTCGGCTGGTGCGGGAGATGCGGCCTCCGGCCAATCCCCAGCAGGCCGCGCGGCATCTGATGGGAGTGGATGCCCGAGGCGGCGCGTTCTTCTTCAACGAGCGGACCCGGCAGCTCACGCCGCTGAACGGCGCTGCATTGGTCTCCGACATGCCCCCAGCGGACGTGGAACTGACGCGGGCATATCTGCGCTGGTGCGAGCGCACCGGGCGCAAGGGCGATTGTCTGCGCCTGTTGATAGAGAGTCCTACCGTCACCGGAGACGGGCGCTACACCCTGGCCATGGCCCTGGCTCAAGGTGTCGTCCGGGAAGAGATGCTGGACGCCTTCCGGGACATGGCCGACCCGCACGCGGCGCTCTCGGCGGTGCTGTGGACTATGACCCTATACCTGGTCCTCTGGTCGGTACCCGAGCCGGTGAGCAAGGGCCTGGCTGCCGTTATGACGGCCACAGCCATCGTCTACCTGGGGGTAGATACCTTCTGGTCGCTGATAGCGGGCTTCAAGCGACTGGTGGAAGCAGCCGACCGGGCCACCACGTTTGACGACTTGCGCGAGGCGGGCGAGCGCTACGGCAAGGTCATGGGCCAGAACGCGGCGCGAGCCTTCGCGCTGCTGGCGACGGTGGCCGTGGGCAACACTGCGGTGGGTTTCGCGGGCAAGGTGCCCACGCTGCCCGGCTCCGCTCAAGCGGCGGTGCTGGCCGGGGGCCGGGCGGGCATCCGCCTTGCCGCCGTGGGCGAAGTGGGCATGGTGGCCGTGTCGGGCGAGGCCGTCACCGTGGCACTGGCCCCCAACGCGGTGGCCATGACGGCACGGGCCATGGGTGGCGCGGCTGCCGGTCCGGTGGACCAGGAAGGCCACGACCACCACATCGCTACGAACAAGTGGTGGAAGTCCACGAACAATGCAGGCCCGTGGTCCCCACAGTTCCAGAAGATCTTCGACAGGGCGGGCATGACGCTGGACGACCCGGCCAACATCGTCCACGTCAAGGGCCACAAGGGGCCTCATCCACAGGAGTATCACGAGGAAATTTTCCGGCGCTTGAGTACCTCGGTGCGGGACTGCCGCACCATGGAGCAATGCCGCAAGGCGCTGACAGCCGAGCTTGGCCAGTTGGGGCAGGAGATCGCCACCCCAGGGACTGACCTCAACAAGCTGGTGACGCGCACCTAGAAGCGGCGCCACAATGAGCCTATGCCAAAGCGGTACTTCGACCTGTTTGACGACATGACCGTTCGGGGGCGGTGGTTGCTCGGCACCCCCACAGATGTTCAAGGTCGGGAGGTGGACGACCCGTGGATGTTCCAGCGGGGAGAGCGACTCCCGGACCCGGGCCCCTTGAATCTCCCCGTGACTGTGCCCGGCAGGGCGCTCGATTTCTCTCGGGCGGCGTTCGGGGTTCCGGTGGTCCACGCCCGAGTGGCTTCGGTATTCTCGGAACTCGCGCCCACCGAGGTGCAAACCCTGCCGGTGGAGATTCAGGGCCAGTCGGAACAGTTCTTCATTCTCGTTGCTACCAAGCTGATTCGCTGCATTGACGACAAGGCGTCCAAGCAAGTCCTGAAATGGATGCCGGAGGACGGGACCCCTGAGAAGGTTGGAGAGTACCGAAATGTCCGAGGTATGCGGATTGACGCCTCCCAGGTAGGCGACGCGAAGGTGTTCCGCCCCTGGGGATGGCCCATCGCCTTGATCGTCCGAGAGGAGATCCGCACCGCACTTGAGCGTATGGGCGCCACGGGAACGAAGGTTGAAGAGGTTTAGGGGCATGTTCCACGGCGCCGAGGTGGATCTAGGCACTACGGCTCCGAAGGGAGGCTCAGCTTAGAACTTGGCCGTCTCCGCGTACGGAACCGGCACCAAGGCCCCGAGGTGGTGCTCGGCGTGGGCGGCCGCCACCGTGAATCGGCCAAGCTCTACGGCCCGAGGTGGCGCTCAGCACGGGCCCTGGCCGCCGCTGCGCACCGGCATGGCCCCACGACCCGAGGTGGTTCTCGGCATGGTTCCTGGCTGCGAATACGCACCGGGCAAGCCCCACGGCCCCGAAGCGATGCTCGGCGTGGGTAGCCGCCACCACGCACTGGAATGGCACCACGGCTCAAGGTGGCACTCGGCACGGGCGCTGGCAGTCACCACCCACCGGGCAGGCACCACGGCGCAGGGGGGCTCGGCATTAGTCCTGGCGGTCACCACGTAACAGGCAGGCGCCACGGCCCGAGGTGGTGCTCGGAGCGGGCGCTGGCGGCCACCACGCACCGGGCGGACACCACGGCTCTGAGGTGGTGCTCGGCGTGGGCGTGGCTGACACTGCACATCGTGCAATCACTACGGCTCCAGGCGACGCTCGGCACAGCCTTGTCCGCCACTGCACACCGGGCAGGCTCCACGGTCCTATCGAGCGACACCACGCCCCGAGGTCTCGCTCGGCAGAGTCCTGGCCGCCGCTGCGCTCGGGCTCAGCTAGGGAAAGTGAATCCATTCAGGGACACCGCAGCGCTCCTTGGGCGACAAGACGGCTGGGGCGCTTGGCGTTTCGGGTGCTCCTGAACGGATTTAAAACCCTTGGCTCAGAAGCAGTCGGACCACTATATTGCAGAGTCATCTATTCTTGGCTTTGGTTGATTTGGGTTCTACATGATCCACATAAAACAAGCTGTTCTCGAAGCATTCCGCTGTTTCGACAAGGTAGAGCTGGAGCTGTCTCATGTTAATATATTCGCAGGCCCAAATAACTCCGGAAAATCAGCGCTCCTCGCAGCAATTCGACGGTTGCCTTCAATCAATCTTGAGCGACACCCGCGCGATCCCCAAGGGGGAGGGTTTCTAGGCTCATTCACTGATTTAAAACTCCAACACGACGACATACAAGACAACAAGTCCCCGCTCGGCTTGGCCTGACTGTTTCAAAGACTGCACGCATCCAAGAGGCAATGCAGACCATGAAGATCGGACGCAAACATGGACGCTACAGCAAGACAGAAGTTCTCTTGCAGGACGCCTATTGGCCTTTCACGGTGGTAGCTCGATTCGCCGAAGAACGCGTCAAGATGCTTGAACTAGTCCAACATGACCGCATGCCTCCTGAAGAGGAACTCCCTGAGAACGAACGTGTAGGACTTGCAGGAACAATCCTTGAGCTTATCGAAGCACTGCCAATCGTAGTGCTGCCTGAGCGTCGAGATTGTGGCCCTGAAGCGGGTAAGGCAAATGGGATTCGCGAAGAACGAATCGACGCAAGCATACTGCTATCAGAACTGATAGACATGTATTGCGTGGACCAGTCTCGTTTCAAAGGCTTTGTGTGCCGTCTTGGGGAGCTGGCGGGAATGTCCGCGAGAATCACCTTGCATCCCCGAGAGCGTCAACTCAAATTGTCGCTCGGCAATGAAAGTGCTCGCTCAGTCGAGAACCTCGGAGCTGGCGTGTTGGAGTTAATGATGTTGTCATTGGCTCTGGAAAAACACAATGGCGGTCTGCTCCTTTATGAAGAGCCGGAACTACACCTGCACCCCACTCTCCAGCGAAGCGTGATGCGCATGTTGAAAAAAGAGTGCGTTGATGGCAGTTGGCAGTCGCTTGTCACCACTCATAGTAATCACATTTTAGATCTGGAAATGAAAGAGGGCGTCGCAACCCACATTGTTAAACGCACTTCAACAGCAAGCAGCATCACCACTCTAAATAAGAATGAAATGAGGGATGCTGTTGAACTGCTCGGTGTTCGTCCTAGTAGCCTACAGGAAGCCAATGCCCTCATCTGGGTGGAGGGTCCCTCCGATGCAATCTATCTCCGATTCTTCATTGAAGTGGCGTCTAGACGACGCGACATCAAGCTGGAAGAATTTATGGATTTCAGCTTCGCATTTTTCGGCGGCGCCCTCTTGGCTCACATGCGCCTCACGGATGAGCCTGTTGATGGTTTTGTTTCTCTACTCTCAATACATCCGGGATCCTATTTAATTTTAGACTCAGACAAGAAGTCGGATATGCCAGAGCTTGGTAAGCTGTATGCGCGAAACTTCATTGAGAATTCCGACTATCGGGATCGCATTTGGGTAACCGAGGGCAAAGAGATCGAGGATTATCTCCCATCTCGCATAGTTGCCGATGTTATTCCCAGGACAAGAAATGACATGAAGAAGGTCAAGGACTCTGGACGCTCACGGTGCGCCCGGGCGCGGAGGTGCCCATCGAGGCGACGCTGGTGAGCGAGCGGGCTGTCGGGACGTTCGAGCAGGTCCTTCTTGCGGCGGTGGGGTTCGGGACACGGGGCCTGCGGGTGCACTGTGAGCCCAAGCTCGACGCCACGCGTCTCGAGCGCCTGCGCCGGGCCGCGTCTGTCTTCTCCCACGTCGAATGGGTGTGCGCGTGTCCGCGTCGCGGTAGAGTGGCGATGTGGATGACATCGTGTACGGTCACCTGGAGCGCGCCGCGGAGTCCTTTGCCCGGCACGACGAAGAGGAGACGCTCGGCGCCCTGTTGGCCGCCTGGCGGGTGTGTCGCTCACCGGCCCTGGTCAAGGTGTGTGAAGAGGTCGAAAGGCGCCTAGTCGCGAACGGCCTCTCCGCGGATGGCAACGCGAGGCCGCCGCCGCACGAGGCGTGGGAGTACACGCCCAGGTCCATGGCGTGGCTCCTCGTGTCGCAGGCAAAGAGGTCCTCGACATCGGCGGCGCATTACCTCGACCAGCTCCTTCGGATGTCCCCGAACCCGCAGTTCGGGCCAGCGCTGCTGCTCCTCTCCCGGCTGCCCGAGTTCCAGGCTCCGCTGAACCTGACGAAGCTGTGTCTGGCGCTCAAGCACGTGGGCCCGCCCTTCGACGTCGCGCCGCTCGAGGCGCTTCACGCCAGACTGGCGCCGGACAACGACTCCGCCGGTCGGCTCGCGTTCATCATCCGCATGGGGCGTGAGTGGGTGCCCCCGGCCCTGGATGCGCGCGCCGAGGCCGCGCTGCAGGACTTGAGCAAAGCGCTCGGCGAGAGGGAGGAGCATGAGCGGCGCTGCGCGAGCGTCCGGGAGCAGTGGCTGCCCCTGGTCTACGCCCAGCTCGACGACGATGCCGCGCGACTGGTGATGGCCGATGAGTTGGTGGCCCTCGGAGACCCCTGGGGCGAGTTCATCGTGCTTCAATGCTCGCCCGCTTCCGATGAGGCCCGAGTCAACGTGCTGCTCGAGGCGCATCGGTCGAGCTGGGAAGAGCCCCTGGGGCTCCTCGTCGTGCCGGGCAAGACGCGTTTCGAGCGGGGGTTCCCAGTGGCGGTCCAACTGGGAAGGAGGACTTCGATGCGACCTTCCTTCCCTGCGCCGAGCCCTTCGTGGAGCACGGTGCGGGAGATTGATTGGGGCGGAGGCGAAGGGCCCGGTTTCCACGGGGAGTGGTTCATGCATCCACACCTGCGCGGTATCAGACGGATGCGCCGGATGGAGTTCCACGAGGCCCACTTCATGGGCCCACATCCTTCCGTGAGCAGGCTGGAGTTGCGTGCGCCTCAAGTGGGCGGGGTCTATCCGGTCAGGGAGCCGGGTGTTGAACGGTCGGAGACGTTCGAGAAGCTGGCGCTGCTGCCAAGCTTGTCGTGGCTGGAGCTCCGCGACGCGGAGCCGGAGGACCTGCGCATCTGCGCCAGCTCTTCCCTGGCGAGGAAGCTGGAGCGCTTCGATGCCGACAGGCAGGGCGCATGGCGGCTCACGGCGCGGCCGGCGGCGGAGGTACCCATCGAGGCGACGCTGGTGAGCGAGGAGGCTGTCGGCCTGTTCGTGGAGGTCCTTCGCGCGGCAGAGGGGTTTGGGACGCGAGGGGTTCGCGTGCGCTGCGAGCGCAAGCTCAAGCCCTGGGAGATGCAGGACCTGAAGCAGGCCACGGCGGCCTACGCCCACGTCGAGTGGGCGTGAGCTCCGCTGCGCTGGTAACCGTCCGGAGAGTGGCCGGCTCCGGCTTCCACCGTCTTGATGCCCGCGAGGCCCGGTACCTGTGTTCCCCCAAGCAGGAGAGGAGGAGGCGAGAGCGGGGAAGGAGGCAGCGGCCAGGAAGGAGCGGATACAAGAGGTCGGCGGTCCCTGCCCAGGCACCTCTGCACTCTCCCTCCCCCTCAACAGGGCACCCATCCCTCTGATGCTTCGCCCCCTCCCTTTCTCCGCTTTCGCGCCGGCTCATGCGGCCGGCTGCAGGACGACCTTGGTCCAGCCGCTGTCGCGTTTGTCGAAGTGCAGGTAGCCATCCGGCGCCTTGTCGAGCGGGAGCGTGTGCGAGACAATCCACGAGGGCTTCACCTTGTCCAGGTGGATGAGCTCGCGCAGCTGGCGGTTGTAGGCCTTCACGTTGCACTGGCCGGTCGCCACGCGCTGCCCCTTGAACCAGAGCATGCCCCAGTCGAAGACGAGTTCACCCTGCTTGGCCAAGGTGTCCGGGCCGCCGGGGTCATTGGGGATGAAGACGCCCACCACGCCGATGCCGCCGGTGAACTTCACCGACTTCACCAGGTTGTTCATCGTCAGGTTGGGGTGCTCCCTCCCCTGCGGGTCGTGCGCCTGGTAGCCCACGCACTCGCAGCCGCGGTCGGCGCCCTTGCCGTTGGTGAGCTCCATCACCCGCTCGACGGGGTCCACCTTCGAGTAGTCGATGGGGATGGCGCCAATCTTCTCGCAGAGAGCGAGCCGGTCCGGATGCCAGTCGACGACCATCACCTTGCTCGCGCTCTTGATGGTGGCGGAGAGCGCGGCCATCTGTCCCACGGGCCCTCCACCGAAGATGACGACGGATTCGCCCGGCATGAGCCCGGCGAGCTCGGTGACGTGGTAGCCGGTGGGGAAGATGTCGGCGAGCATCACGTAGTCGAGCTGCTTCTCCTCGGCGTCCTCCGGCAGCCGCAGGCAGTTGAAGTCGGCCCAGGGCACGCGCAGGTACTCGGCCTGCCCGCCGTTGTAGGGCCCCATGTCGGCGAAGCCGTAGGCGGCGCCGGCCGTCCCCGCCGGGTTGGCGGTGAGGCAGAAGGCGGTCAGGCCGTGCTCGCAGTTCTCGCAGTGGCCACAGCTGACGTTGAAGGGAACGGCCACCCAGTCGCCCACCTTCAGCTTGTCCACCGCCGAGCCGACCTCGACCACCTCTCCGAGGTTCTCGTGCCCGAGCACCCGGCCCGACTCCATGTCGGTGCGGCCTTCGTACATGTGCAGGTCCGAGCCGCAGATGTTGGTACTGCGAATGCGCACCACCGCATCGGTGGGCCGCTCAATCTTCGCGTCCGGCACTTCTTTCACACTGACCTTGCGCGGTCCCTCGTAGACGAGTGCCTTCATGGTGCCCCCTTGTGCATGGCGTCGCAGCAGTCCTCGACAAGCCTTGGCAGGAACGCACGTCAGGACAACCCGCCCCACAGAGGGAGCCGGCCGCGCGGCGGAAGGGTGACCGAAGCACTGCAGGGCCTGCCCTGACGTCGGCTGCCTGCGGACCAGTGCAGGGGACCGGGGCCCTCCTGGGGCGCCTCCGGGAAGGGCTCGCGCGCCAGCTCCGTTGTCGGAAACGGTCCGGATGCCGGCCTGCTGCAGCCGGCGGAGCGCGACGCGGTAGCGTCGGCGCCAGCGCTCTTGCGCCTGCGCGCTCGGCGGCTCCGGATGGGCAGCGCCCCCCGACAGGAAGGTTGCAGCCAGGGAGGTGATGGCGAGCCTGGACGCCGCCCACAGCTCCGCCACCGCGCCCGACTCCTGCAGCCAGCCATACTCCCGCTCGTCCAGCGCGCTGAGGATGAGCGACACGGCGTCCAGGCTCAGGAAGAGGGTGAGGGTGTCGTCGTCGATACCGAGGATGAGCCCCGCCTTCCGGCAGCGGCGAGCATAGGCGGCATGGGAGCCCTGTTGCGTGCGAGGGCCGGGGTAGGTGGTGGGCCAGGAGGGCCTTGCGACATGCCCTGGACGTTGAAGGAGGCCCCCCCAAGGAGGCCTGCACGTCGCGTTCCAGGCGCACCACTGCCTTGCGCGGGCGACCGGTTGCCGCGAGCTGCTCGAGAGGGGGAGACCCTCAGCCGAGAGTTACTCCCAGAGCGCCTGCTGCGGTGGCCCCAGCGCCGGAGCCAGGCGGGGCGGCTGCTCGGGCAGCTGAAGGTGACGGAGAATGCGCCGGATGACGGCGCCCTGCGTCAGGTATGCCAGCCCCCGTCGCTGGCCTGCGCACCTTGGGCACGAGAAGACATCTATTGCGAACGTCCTGCGCAGCAACCCGGCCCAGTCCAGCCTCGGAGCGCGCTGACGCCTCTCGCAGCTGCCCACAGTTGCCGCCCCTGCAGAGGGTGCCTCCTCCTCGCCCGAGGCCGCCGCTGCGGGGACCAGAAATGGCCGCAGTTTCGCCCCTGGGGCGAAGACGCCATGGAAGCGCGTCAAATTTGTCCTGGGCGGGGGTACCCGACTGGCCACCCGCCGGAGCAGCTCCAGTCCTGTGAAGAGCAGGTGCGTGGTGCCATCCGGCATGGGCCGCTTCATGCGGTAGGCGATGCGCCCGTCTTCTGCCTCCTCGAAGCGCTCCATCGCGAGGGCGCCCCGCGCTCCGTACCTGCACAGCCGCTCCAGGCCCTCCCTGTCATTTGCATGCAGGTGGGTGTTGGCATGGAGGGAGAAGCCCTCCAGGAAGGCGCAGCGGGGCACCTTCTTGGGCGGTGGCCGCACGTCCAGCCCCGTCCATCGGAAGCGCTGCTGAAGGGACTGGGCCTGATAGGCCTGCCGCGCGTCCTCGGGCCCTTCCCCGGGCAGCGCCCATTGCGCGTGCCCAGCTTCCTTGCCCTTCGGCGCTGTAGGGCGAAGAGCGCGCGCAGGAAGACGGTGAGGACATCCGACAGCAGCCCGCTGTCCTTCAACAGCGCCCAGCGCACCCGGTGCGGGAAGGACAGCGTCCACTGACGGTAGGGCACGTGTGGCAGCACCCGCTCCACCAGGTGCACCTCCGTCACATGCGCCCGCTTCGCGTTGCAGGACGGGCACACCCCTCGTCCCTTGCACGAGAAGGCGACGAGAAGCTCGTCCTTGCAACTCTCGCAGCGCACCCGCGCGAAGCCGTGCGCCAGCACTCCGCATTCCAGGTACTTGGCGAAGTCCCGCTCCACGTACCGGGGCAGGCCGCGCCCTACCTCGCTGGCTTCCCCCAGCAATGTGGCCAGGTTCTCCCGCACCGCCTCGTACAGCACCGTCCCCTCCGGCTGCCTTCGCCGGTACGCCCACCCGTGCGTTCCCACCTGCCCCTCCCAGCCACACCTCGCCAGGGCACACGCTACCGTCCACCTCCCACAGGCCCCGTGGAGCCCCTGGCTGCTTGTGGGGATCGGGGCCTACGAGAGCAAGCTACAGCAGCCCCGCGCTGAAGGCGCGGGTTCGATTCCCGCCGCTTCCAATGAGCACCTCCCGGAAAGGACTCAGCTCTCCAGGAGACTGGAGTTGGGCACGTTCCGTACGATGATCGCGTCGAGGCGCTTCCCGAGGTCGCGCTTCCAGCCCGGCATCCCGGCGATGTACTCCTGCGCCGGGGCGTCGCCGTCCGCCTTCTCGATCTGAGGGTTGCCGCCCGAGAGGAGGACGACGGCGACCTTCTCGCCTTTTCGCACCTTGATGGGCCTGGCCTCACTCGCACCTGGCCTGAGCATGCCAGTCGCACCAACTGCGGGACGAGCCCACCCTGCCAGCTCCAGCGTTGATCAGCGTGCGGGCAGCTCGCGCGAGGTGATGCCGTCCAGTTCCAGGCGGCGGACGGCCTCGACGAAGCGCTCGGTGCCGATGACCATGGTGGCGAAGTTGCCCACCCGGAACAGGTCCAGTTCCGGGGGCAGGGACGCAGCGTCCAGAATGGGCTCATCTGGTCGAGTGAGCCCGTACCGCCCGCAGGTGGCGCAACGAGGAGGCGCATCCGGTGGGATGCAGTCCGGATGCAAACGGCCATGGGGCTCCACCTGGAGTTCCAGCAACTCCGGTGGATTCTTCTGCCGGAATCGCAGCACGGTCGGGCAAGCCAGCAAGCCCCGCACGCCCTCCGCCTGGAGACGCTCCAGCACCTCCCGTCGAACGACCAGCTTCAGTCCTCCGACCCAGGTAATAGGGCCGAGCTCACCAAAGGCGCGGCCCACCAGCGGACCGAAGCCCGTACCGGGTGGTAGCTCGGCATGGGGAGGCGCCAGGGGACGTACCAGCTCGCGCAGGCGCACGAACTCGGCGAAGGGCTCGGGCCTGGCCTTCTCGAACTCTCCGCGCTCGGGGAGCTGAGATAGGTCCACGCACGGGTACTCGTGGCCCGCGCCAGCCCAGGTGACCCCGCAGGTGTGACACCTCGCGCCGGGCAGCGAAAGCTTATGCCACCCGTCGATGCCACCGCCGTACTTCGCGGCTACCGCCATGTCCTCATGTATCCAAAAGAACCGGCTCATCCGTCCTCACGCTACCGGGCAGGAATAGTAGGGCTGGATGGGACCACCGATGAGCTGGAAGCGATAGATGAGCTCTCCCGCGTGCTTGTAGATCTCGGCAGGGGGGGCATCTGGCTTCGCGATTCTGAACTCGCGCCATGCCTGGTTCCACGGCCCGCCACGTCCGCCGCTGCCGTGAATCCTCCGAAGGTGGAGCAGCCCAGCCAGGACACGGCCAGCAGCGACAACCAGAAGGCGTGCAGGGTCCGCATCACCTGCCAATCCTCATCGAGGCGCGGCGACTGCGACGGCCCTCAGAGAGCACTGTTCCCGTCAGGGGGACATGCTGGGATGATGGGAAAAGATGGAAACCCCCGCTTCCCCTGGAGGCCGCTGGCTGGCCTTCCCACGCATCCTCTGGCTGTCGCTCGCCGCCGCGCTGGTGCTGTCGCTGCCCATGTTCCTGGCGGGCTTCGTCACCGACGACTACGTCTACCTCGGCGTCCTCAGTGGCAGGCCGCCTCCGGGCCCGCTCCCCAACACCAGCTACGACCTCTACCGGTACGTCGACGGCAACCCGGACACGCTCCAGCAGCTCGTCACCCGGGGCGTCTATCCGTGGTGGACGCTGCCCGAGCTGCGGCTCGCCTTCTGGCGGCCTCTGTCCAGCGCCCTGGCGGTGCTCGACCACCGCCTCTTCGGCATGAGCCCCACGGGGTACCAGGCCCACTCGATTCTCTGGTACCTCGCGGCGGTCGCCGTGGCGGGACTGCTGTACCGGCGCCTGCTGCCGGGGCTCGCGGCCGGGCTGGCGGTGCTGCTCTTCGCGCTCGATGACGCCCATGCCGTGCCGGTGGGGTGGATCTCCAACCGCAACGCGCTGGTGTCCGCCGTCCCCGCCATGCTGGGCCTGTGGCTGCACCTGGAGTGGCGTGAGCGGGGCCGCGTCTGGGCGATGCCCCTGTCCATCGTCGGCCTCGCGCTGGGGCTCGGGGGAGGTGAGGGGGCGCTGGGCTTCTTCGCCTACCTGGGCTGCTACGAGCTGCTGGGCCACAAGGGTCCGCTGCGCCAGCGGCTCCTGGCCCTGGTCCCCGCAGTGTTGCTGGGACTCGCGTACGTGGTCGCCTACAAGTCGCTCGGCTATGGCGCGTTCGGCTCGGACTTCTACATCGACCCCGCACGGCAGCCCGGTCCGTGGCTGGCGAATGCGCTCACCCGGGTGCCTGCGCTGTTGAGCGGGCTGCTGCTCAGCCTGCCCTCGGACATGGCCCTCTCGGGGCCCGGCTTCCAGGTCGCGCTGGGCCTCGCGGGCCTCGCGGGCGTGGTGGCCGTGGGCCTGCTGGTGCGCGCGGCGTGGCCGGGCCTGGAGGAGCAACAGCGCCGCCACCTGCGCTGGCTGATGGCCGGCGCCGCCCTGTCCCTGCTGCCCGTGGCCTCCACGCTTCCTTCCAACCGCCTGCTGCTGACGCCGAGCCTCGGCGGCGCGGCGGTGGTCGCCGTGGCCCTCACGCAGCTGTGGCGCTGGCGGGAGCGGGCGTGGCAGCCCCGGGCCCTGGCGGCTGGCGCCGCCGTGCTCGTGCTGCTCCACGTGGTGACGGCGCCGTACTTCTGGTGGGAGACCGCCGCGGGGTTCCGCGCCGTCAGCGCCCGGGGAGACCGCATCCACGGCGTCCTCACGGGAGAGCTGGACTCGGGCCGGCTCGCGCAGCAGCGGGTGGCGGTGCTCGCCGCGCCGGACCCGATGGTGGGCATGTACACGGCCGCGCGCTGGTGGATGGGCGGCGGCGTGCTGCCGCGCGCCTGGTGGACGCTGTCCTTCTCTCCGGAGGTCCACCGCGCCACCCGCACCGGCCCTTCCACCCTGGAGCTGGAGCTCGAGCGGGGACGCTTCCTCACCACGCGGGGCGAGCGCCTCTACCGGTACGCCGATGCTCCCGTGGCCCAGGGCACCGATGTGGACCTGCAGGGCGTCCGCGTGAAGGTGCTGGAGGCCGATGCCGAGGGGCCCCGGCGGCTGGGCGTGACGTTCGACGCGCCGCTGGAGGACCCTTCGCTCGTGTTGCTGTACTGGAAGGAGGGTGCCCTGCGCCGGCTGCAGCCCCCTCCCACCGGAGGCCAGGTCCTCCTCAACGTCAGGATGAACGTCCCATGACCGCGTCCGCTCCGCTCTCTGCTCCCGGTCCCAAGGGTACCTGGCCCTTCGGCAGCTTCTTCGACGAGGCGAAGGACCCGCTGGGCTTCATCAAGGAGAACCAGCGCCGCTACGGCGACGTGTTCCTCTTCCGGATTGGCGGCCGCGTCCACTGCGTCCTCAGCCACCCCGAGGACGTGAAGCGCGTCCTCATCGACGAGCCTGCCGCGTTCCCCAAGCCGCGGATGCCGCCGTCCCTCTTCGCGGGCAAGGGCCTCTTCGGCAGCGAGGGCGACTACTGGAAGAAGCACCGGCGGATGATTCAGCCCGCCTTCCAGCGCGAGCGGATGCTCGCGTGGGTGGACACCATCTCAGATGCCACGCGGAAGATGCTCGACCGGTGGGAGCCGCTCGCCCGGAGCGGGCAGCCCGTCGACGTGTACGAGGAGTTCCTGCGGCTGGCCTACACCATCCAGGCCCGGCTCTGCCTGACCACCGAGCCCGACGACGCCCTCTACGCGAGCATCCACGGCGCCGTGAAGCACATCGGCCGGAGGGACCCGCCGATGCACGAGCTGGTGTTCACCGTGCTGCCCTTCCTCTCGTCGTGGCGCCAGAAGATGGCGGCCTACATGAAGCCCGTCGACGAGTTCATCCACGCACGCATCGCCGAGCGGCGGCGGGGCGAGGGCGTGCAGCAGGACCTCCTGCAGATGCTCCTGGAGCTGAAGGACCGGGACACCGGCGAGGGCTTCAGCGATGTCGAGGTGCGCGACGAGCTGATGAACATCTGGGGCGCGGGCTACGAGGCCACCGGCGCGGGTCTGGCCTGGTCCGTCTCCCTGCTCGACCGGAGCCCGGAGGCCCTGGCGCGCGTGGAGCGCGAGGCCGCCGAGGTGCTCGCGGGCGGCCTGCCCACCGCCGGCTCCTCGGAGGCGCTCACGTACACGGGCCAGGCCTTCCGTGAGGCCCTGCGCATGTACCCGCCCGCCTGGCGGCTGGAGCGGCAGGCCACGCAGGCGGTCGAGCTTCGCGGCGTCTCCGTGCCAGCGGGCACCATGCTGTTCATGCTGCCCTATGTGCTCCACCGGGACTCGCGCTTCTGGGACTCGCCGGAGCGGTTCGACCCGGAGCGCTTCTCGACGGAGCGCTCCGTGGGCCGGCCGAAGTGCTCGTATGTCCCCTTCGGAGCGGGGCAGCGCACCTGCCTGGGCAACCTGCTCGCCCTGCTGAAGGGGCCCCTCATCCTGGCGATGGTGACGCAGCGCTACCGCGTCACCCCCGTGTCCCGGGAGGAGCCCGGCTTCGACGTGGGCGTGACGCTGTCACCCCGGGGCGGGCTGCCGGTGCGCCTCACGCTTCGGTGACGTGGGGCGGCCTCGGGCACCCGAAGGTGAAGGATTCCGCCCGGCCCCGTTGAGGGAGGTGATGCGCTCGTCACGGGGGTGACGCAGGCATCGATTCCGTCCCTCAAACCAGGTGAGTCCTTGCGCACACGTCCGACCGTTCCGCTCTATCCGCTGGCACTCCTGGTTGCCCTGACCGCCTGCTCCGACTCCAACGACGACACCGATGACCCGGATGCCGGCTCGGACAACGCGAAGGTGGACCGCATCGTCGTCACCCCGGACCAGGGCTTCCTGTGGGTGGGGGAGCAGCTGACGCTGGCGGCGTTCGCCTACGACGAGGACGGCACGCTGCTGAAGGACGTGAGCTTCACCTGGTCCGGCACCGACGCCTCGGCGGTGGGCCTCGAGGACGGACGCATCCAGGGCGCCTCCACGGGGGTGTCGCTGGTGAGCGCTTCCGTCGGACGCGTCGAGAGCCCGCCGGTGACGGTGCTGGTCCTCGACGCCCCGGAGGACGTGCGCAGCTCCGAGGAGGCCCTCGCCCAGGCCGCCGAGGCGGGGCTCCTGACGCCACACGAGGTGCTCACGTACCGCGTCTATGCCGCCTTCTCCGACCCGCGCCTGCCGCTTCAATACAAGGGGCGCGCGACGGGGGCCTTCGAGACGGAGGCGCTCCAGGACGTCCTCGACCAGTACGACACGCTGCCCGCCGAGACGCGCGCCGCGGTCGACCCGTTCCTGGTGCCTCCCGCCGCCGACGCCAGCTGGCTCTCGCCTCCCGGGAGTGGCAAGGGGCTTGGCAAAGGCCGCCCCACCTGCCAGGCCAGCCTCGACGGGTGGGACTTCGTCAACTCCACGCAGGCCAAGGTCAACGTCTGGTACCAGTTCAACGTCCCCGGCCAGAGGGCGAAGGCCGCCCTGGTGTCGGAGGCCATCGAGAAGGACATCTGGCCCAAGCTCTTCGGGACGCTTGGCTTCCCCGAGCCCCTCTCTGACGCCACCTCGAGCTGCCCGCTCCACAGCCCGAAGCTCGACGTGTTCCTCGTGCGCAACGTCGAATTCCGCGGCCTCACCGTTCCCGAGGCCGGCGCGCCCTATCAGTCCTCCGTGTTCATCCTGCTGAAGGAGTCGATGACGCCCGACGAGCTGAAGGCCGTCGCCGCCCACGAGCTGATGCACGCCAGCCACTGGGCGTACCGGACCCAGTCGTTCCAGACGAGCTACGGGTGGCTTCGCGACGCGGTCGCCAACTGGGCCATCGACGCCGTGTACGGCCAGAGCATCCAGTTCGAGCAGGAATTCGCGAGCTGCTACCTGAGCTCGGCGGAGCTTCCGCTCCAGGACCGCTCCAAGGGCCACTGCAGCGCGAGCAAGTCCAAGGTGGAGCGTGACTACGGCGCCTACCTCT
Source organism: Pyxidicoccus xibeiensis (assembly GCF_024198175.1). Classification (NCBI taxonomy): domain Bacteria; kingdom Pseudomonadati; phylum Myxococcota; class Myxococcia; order Myxococcales; family Myxococcaceae; genus Pyxidicoccus; species Pyxidicoccus xibeiensis. The sequence continues at coordinate 1,073,353 of NZ_JAJVKV010000005.1, read as the reverse complement.
GGTTCCAGTACATCGCCAACACGCTCGGCCCGTCAGCGGTGAAGAGCATCCTCACGGCGACGCAGTCCGTGGACACGGGTGTGGAGGCCATCGACAGCGTGGTGCCGGGAGGCTTCCAGAAGCACTGGCCGCTCTTCGGGAAGATGCTGTGGAACAATGCTCCGGTGGACTCGAAGCCCGCGTCCTTCTCGACGTGGGACTCGCTGGGCGAGGTGGTGAAGAGCGTAGACGCGAGCGGCGACCTGGGCGGCGCGGCGGAGAAGAAGGACGAGCTGGAGGCGGAGTCGCAGAACCTCTCGCACCGCGTCTACTACTTCGACTTCAAGGACCCGCAGACCCGCTCGGTGCTCTTCTACAACGGCTTCTTCGAGCCGAAGAAGGAGGGCAAGCACCTCAAGGTGCAGGCGCTGTGGCTGGACGGCGCCGGCGCATGGCAGGAGGAGGACTGGTCCGACTTCGAGTTCGTCGGGCTCTGCCGGGACCTCAAGACCCAGCGCGCGCAGTACCTGGTCATCATCGTGAGCAACGCGGAGACGGAGGAGGGCGAGAGTGTGACGGCTGCCCGGACGCCGTACCTGAAGCGCAGCAACGTGGGCTGCTGGAAGATTGAGGGGGTGGCGAGCGCCATCGAGATGCAGCCGGGCTGGTCGAGGCAGGGGCGCAGGGGTTTCGCCACGGTGAGCTTCGAGGTCGACGCCTCGACGACGCAGCTCGACTTCAAGCACCCGCAGTTCCCGGACACGCTCCGGGTCGGAGCAAACCTGCTCCTGCCCCCGAGCGGCTCCTTCTCCTTCGAGGTGGACTATGGCGACGGTGGCTGCTCGCACAGCTTCGGCCCCGCGAGCTTCTCGCTGGCTCCGTTCTCCGGCTTCCTGAAGACGAATCCCTTCCCCGAGCTGCACAGCCCCGACGCCGCCGTGACGGCATGGCTGAAGCAGCCGGCGCGCGCGTACGTCGGCGCGCTGGTGGACAACTCGGGCATCGAGGAGCGGGTGGCGGGCCTGGACTGCCAGAGTCCCCAGTACGGCGTCCCAGGAGGACTCCTCGTCACCAATGACGTGAACAACGAGGTGTACGTGAATCCTCCCACCGTGCTGCCGGATGGCCGCTTCATGAAGACCTACTCCACTCTGGGGTTCACCTTCGACTGGAGCTTCACGCCCCAGAGGCAGCCGTGACGGTCGCCGGTGCGCCTCAGCCTCCGCTGATGACTCCATGCGTCAGGTGCTGAGCGTGGTTGAGGCGCGGCGGAAGTGAGGAGAGGAAACATCTTCCCCTACCTCCCGATAATCAGGTTGTTCCTCACGAATTTCCTCGCGGGGCACGACCGATTGGGAGCCTGGCCATGACGGGTGTTTCGCGTTCTTCGGACAACCATTCTCGCTCTTACGGCTCCTCTCGCGACACTTCGGCGCTGTCCCCCCAGAAGACGCAGGCCGACCGTTCGGGACGCCAGCCTCCCAGCAGCGACGTCGCGGGGGCGCGTCCCAGTGCTCAGACGCCCACGGGCTTCAGCAATGTCAGCGCCTTCACGCCCGCGGGGCAGAGGACCTCGACGGGCTCGCTGACCTTCGGCGCGCGGGGTGAGGAGGTGCGTGCGCTCCAGGACCAGCTGCGGACCGCGGGCTTCGACCCGGGCGCCAGCGACGGCATCTTCGGCCAGCGCACCGATCGCGCGCTTCGTGACTTCCAGGCCTCGAAAGGCCTGGAGGTGGACGGCATCGCCGGCCGCAGGACGTTCGCGGCGCTCAGCGGCGTCGACGGCATGGACCCGAACGCGCCCGCGGCGGGGGGCGTCAATGGCACCGCGCGTCTCAACGGCCAGCCCGAGGGCGTCGGCATGACCACCGGCAGCATCACGGTGAACGGCAACACGTACCAGTTCAACTCGGGCGGGGCCAACGCCTACTCGGTGCCGCAGGGCACGTACCGTGTGACGGCGCATCGTGACAGCCGCTCCGATCCGGGCTTCGTGCGGGATGGTGTCGGCTACAGCTTCCTCATGGAGGATCCGAACCGTCCCGGCTCCGACAAGATGTATGACGCCCGCGCGGGCCGTGACCGCGAGTGGCTGCGCATCCACCCGGACGGTCGCAATCCCGGCACGGAGGGCTGCATCGGCATCGTCGGTGACGCGGAGACGCAGCGCCAGTTCCGCGCGGACCTGAACGCGGAGCTCCAGCGCAACGGCGGCGTCTACACGCTCCGCGTGGAGTAAAGCGAAACACCGGACCGCGCAGGTGTCCACCCAGGTCGCGAGCAAGTCCCCTGGGTGGCATGCCGGTGCGCCTCCTCCTTCGTTGAGGCGCTGGTGCCCCTCACCCTCGGGTGAGGTGAGGCGCGAGCGCGGCGGCCAGGGCCTCCACGTGCGGCGGCTTCAGCAGTGAGTAGTGGTCTCCCGGCACGGAGGCCACCTCGCAGCGGAGCCACTGGGACCAGCCACGGTCTCCGCCGGCGTCCTCGGTGTCGCTGGCGCGGAGCACGAGCGCCGCACCCTCGTAGGGCCGCACGCTCCAGCCGTCGAGCGCGCGCAGGTGGCTCTCCAGGACGTCGTAGTGCCGCCGCAGCGACGCGGGCGCCTGTCCACCCAGTGAAGCGAGGAAGGCGTCGAGCTGCTCCGGGGTGGTGAGCGTCTCGGGCACGGCGACGTCCAGCCCCAGCGTCTGCACCACGTCCATGGCGAAGATGCGGGGGGCCAGCGCGGCCTGCTGTCCCTGGCCGTCGGGCGCGGGCGTGGGCTCGATGAGCAGCAGGCTGGAGACCTGCGCACCGAGGGCCTGAAGCTGGCGTGCCAGCTCCACCGCCACTACGGCGCCGAAGGACCAGCCGGCGAGGTGGTAGGGGCCCGTGGGCTGCTGCTCCCGCACCGCGCGCACGTAGAGCGCCGCCAGCGCTTCGATGGAGTCGAGCGGCGCGTTGTCGGGCCCCAGGCCCGGGGCCTCGAGTCCGTACACGGGCTGCTCGGGCCCCAGGCACCGGGCCAGCTCCTGGTACGCGAAGACAGCGCCTCCAATGGGGTGGACGCAGAAGAGGGGCGGCCGTGAGCCCGCGGGCTGGAGGGGGACGACGGGCGTCCAGGCGGCGCTTCCTTCGCGAAGCCGCGTCGCCAGCCCCGCCACCGTGGGGGCCTCGAAGAGGACGCGCGGCGACAGCGTGCGCCCGGTGCGCTCCTGGATGCGTGCAATCAACCTCATGGCCAGGAGCGAGTGGCCGCCCAGCGCGAAGAAGTCATGCTCCGCGCCGACGGGACTGATGCCCAGCAGCTCCTCGAACGCCGTGGCCAGCGTGGCCTCCAGCGCGTCTCGCGGTGCGACGTAGGGGGTGGCGTCCCCCGCGAGCGCGTCCGGGGCGGGCAGGGCACGCGTGTCCACCTTGCCATTGGGCGTGAGCGGCAGGGCCTCCAGGACTCCGAGGGCCGAGGGCACCATGAACCCGGGCAGGCGGGCCTTGAGCCAGTCCCTCACGGCCGCGACGTCCACGGTGCCTCCCGGCGCGGGCACCACGTAGCCCGCCAGTCGGGTGTCACCGTCCGCTTCACGCCGCAGCACGGCGGCGGCGTGCCCCACGCCTGGCGCGGAGGCGAGCGCGGACTCCACCTCTCCCAGCTCGATGCGCAGGCCGCGCAGCTTCACCTGGGCGTCGACGCGCCCGAGGAACTCCAGCTCACCACCGGGGAGCCAGCGCGCGGCGTCTCCCGTCCGGTACAGGCGCGCACCGGGCACGTCCGAGAACGGATGCGGCAGGAATCGCTCCGCCGTCAGGTCCGGGCGGCGGTGGTAGCCGCGCGCCAGGCCTTCACCCGCGATGTAGAGCTCGCCCGGCATTCCCACCGGAACGGGCCGCAGCCCCGCGTCCAGGACATACAGGCACGTGTTCGGCCAGGGAGCACCGAGGGTGATGTGCTCCGGGTCTACGCCTTCCGGAGTGATGGCCGCGCAGATGCTCGCCTCGGTGGGACCATAGGCGTTGAGCAGCAGGCGCCCGGGAGCCCAGCGCCGCGCGAGCTCCGGCGGGAGCGCCTCACCGGCCGAGATGAGGGTGCGCAGCCCCTCCAGTCCTTCCGGTTCGAGTCCCGCCAGCACTGAAGGCGTCAGCGTCGCGGCGGTGATGCGCTGCTCCTGGAGCAGCGTGCGCAGCGGGAGGCCAGGGAGCAGCGACTCCCTCGGCGCCATCACCAGCGTGCCGCCCGCGAGCAGGGTGCCGAACACCTCGCACAGGGAAGCATCGAAGCTGGAGGCCGCCACCTGCAGCACCCGGCTCTGCGGCGTGAAGCGGTGCAGGCGCACGGCGGCCAGCGCCGTGTTGCAGAGCCCGCGGTGCTGCAGCAGCGCGGCCTTGGGCTGTCCGGAGCTTCCGGACGTGTAGATGACGTACGCGAGGTTCGAAGCCAGGACGTCGACGCCCGGACTGGACGACGGCCAGTCCTGGAGCCGGAGCTCCTCCAGGCACAGCGTGGTCCGCTCCGTCCGGGGCAGCGAGACGCGGGTGGCCGTGTCCGTCACCAGCAGCGCCGCGCCCGAGTCCTCCAACATGAAGGCGAGCCGTGCGGCGGGATAGGCCGGATCCAACGGCAGCCACACCCCCCCGGCCTTCAGTACGCCGAGCAGGGTGGTCACCAGCTCGAGGCCTCGGGGGAGCGCCACGGCGACGACCTGCTCCGGCCCCACGCCGGCCGCTCGCAAGGCGTGTGCGAGCTGGTTGGCGCGCGCGTCGAGCTGCGCGTACGTGAGGGCCGTGGTGCCATACTCCACTGCGGTGGCCTGGGGCGTGAGGACCGCCTGTCGCTCGAAGAGGTGGTGGATGCAGGCCCCGTCCGGGAAGGGCGAGGCGGTGTCGTTCCACCCGTGGAGGACCTGATGGCGCTCGGCCTCGTCCAGCAGCGGCGCTTCGAGGGCGGGAGCTTCCGGCGCGCGGAGCACGGACTCCAGCAGGCGCTGGTAGTGCCGCGCCAGGCGCTCCACCGTGGAGGCCTCGAACAGGGCGGTGCTGTACTCGATGAGGCCCTCGATACCCCGAGCCGACTCCGCGAGCTCCAGGGTGAGGTCGAACTTGCAGGTGGACCGCTCCGTCTCCAGCGGCCGGGTCTCCAGTCCGGGGAGCGTCAGCGCGGGCCCTCCGGCCTGCTGGAACGCGAAGCCCACCTGGAACAGCGGGGAGCGGCTCCGGTCCACCGGCGGGCGCAGCGCCTCGACGAGTCGCTCGAAGGGCACGTCCTGGTGGGCATAGGCCCCCAGCGCCGCCTCGCGCACGCGGCGCAGCACCTCGCGGAACGAGGGCTTGCCGTCCAGCCTCGCGCGCAGCACGAGCATGTTGACGAAGAAGCCCACCATGCCCTCGAGCCCGGCCTCCGTGCGGCCCGCGATGGGCGTGCCCACGCAGACGTCCTCCTGCGCCGCATGGCGCGCCAGGAGCACCTGCCACGTGGCGAGCAGCACCATGAACGGGGTGACGCCCTCCTGACGGCAGAGCGCGGCCAGCGCCTCACCCGTGGCGGGCGACAGCGTGAAGGCTCGCGCGGCGCCCTGGTGCGTCTGGACGGCGGGACGGGGCCGGTCCGTCGGAAGCGACAGGGCCACCGGCACGCCTGCGAGCTGCTCCCGCCACCATGCGAGCTGCCGCTCCAGCACGGCCCCTCGCAGCCAGCGGCGCAGCCAGGCCGCGTGGTCCACGGAGTCCAGCCGCAGGGGCGGCAGGGGCGAGGGCTGGCTCCGCGAGAAGGCCTCGTAAAGCGCCCCCAGCTCCCGCATCAGCAGGCCCAGGGACCAGGCGTCGCAGATGATGTGGTGCACCACCAGCAGCAGCAGGTGGCGCGTGGGCGACAGCCGCACCAGCGTGGCGCGGAGCAGTGGGCCCCGGGCCAGGTCGAAGGGCCGCTGGGACTCTTCCTCCGCGAGCGCGCGGGCCCGCGTCTCCGCGTCTTCGAACCGGGAGAGGTCGATGCGGCCCAGGCGCAGGTCCGGCTCCGCGAGCAGTCGCAGCACCGGCTCACCGCCCGCCGAGGCGAAGGTGGCGCGCAGGGCTTCGTGGCGCCGGCACAGCTCGGCCAGCGCGGACTCCAACGCCTCGTCGTCGAGTGGCCCCTCCAGCAGCAGGTGCGACGGGATGTTGTAGAAGGCGCTGCCCGGTTCGAGCTGGTCCAGGAACCACAGCCGCTGCTGGGCGAACGACACCGGCAGGTCCCCCGTGCGCGGCGTACGCACCAGGGGCGGGCGCGCGGACTCCAGCGCGCGCGGCTCGAAGGGCAGCCGGGCCAGGGGCGTGCCGGGCGCGTCGAGCACGGCCTGGGCGAGCGCCACCAGGTCCTCCGCCATGCGCTCGGCGGTGCCGCGCAGGTAGAGGTCCGAGCTGTACTCCAGGCTGCCTTCGAAGCGCGGGCCGTCCTCGCCCAGGCTGAGGGTGAGGTCGAACTTCGCGGAGGCGTCGTCCCGGGCGAGCGGCTTCAGTGCCAGGCCCGTCGCCGACACGTCTGGCAGCGGCGTGTTCTGGAAGGCGAACATCACCTGGAACAGTGGAGAGCGGCCCGGCACGCGCTCGGGTTGGAGCGCCTCGACGAGCTTGTCGAAGGGCAGCTCCTGGTGCGCGAAGGCGCCCAGCGTGGCCTCCTTCACGCGCTCCAGCAGGCCGGTGAAGGAGCGCTCCGCGTCCACCTTCGCGCGCAGCACCAACGTGTTGACGAAGAAGCCGATGAGGCGCTCCAGCTCCACGTGCGTGCGCCCGGCGGTGGGCACGCCGACGGCGAGGTCGTCCTGTCCCGAGTAGCGCGAGAGCAGCGCGTCGAAGAGGGCCAGGAAGACCATGAAGGGCGTGGTGCCCGTGCCGCGGCACAGCGCCCGTACGCGGCGGCTCAGCGCCTCGGGGAAGCGCACCGGCACCGCGCCACCCCGGCTGGAGGCCAGCGCGGGACGCGGAAGGTCGGTGGGCAGCTCCAGCACCGGCACGCCGCGCAGCTGGTCCGCCCACCAGGACACCTGGGCGTCCAGCCTGGGGCCCGTGAGGGCCTGACGCTGCCACTGCGCGTAGTCGGCGTACTGGAGCGGCAGGGGCGGCAACGTCGACGGCTGTGCCCCCGTGTGCGCGCCGTAGAGGTGCATCAGCTCGTCCATGAGCACGCCCATGGACCAGCCGTCGGAGACGATGTGGTGCATCGCCAGCAGCAGCGCGTGGGTGCGAGGCCCCACGCGGACCACGGTTACCCGGAACAGCGGCCCCCGGCTCAGGTCGAAGGGCTGCCGGGCCTCATGCTCGACGACGCGGCGCAGCTCGTCCTGCACGCTGCTCGCGGGCAGCGCGGTGAGGTCCGCCCAGCGCAGCGGCAGCGGGGCCTCCGGGGCGATGGACTGGACCGGCTGATGGCCGTGCTCCACGAACGTCGTGCGCAGCGACTCGTGGCGGGACACCACCTGGCCCAGCGCCCGGGCCAGGGCCGGCACGTCCAGGGCGCCTTCCACGAAGGCCGCCGAGAAGAGGTTGTAGGCGCTGCTGGCGGGCTCGAGCTGTTGCAGGAACCAGAGGCGCTGCTGCGCATATGACAGCGCAGGAGCGTCCTCACGCGCTCCGGGCGCGGGCGGCGGTAGCGGCTCGGAGGTGGGCTCCGTGCGCGCCGTGTCCAGTCTCCTCGCGAGCGCTTCGATGGTGGGCGCGGCGAAGAAGTCCTCCAGGGACACCTCGCGTCCGAAGGTGCTCCGGATGCGGGCGGCCACCTGGGTGGCCTGCAGCGAGTGGCCTCCCAGGTCGAAGAAGCTCTCGTCGACGCCGATGGCCTGACCGGGAAGGAACGTGGCCCAGAGCGTCGCGAGTCGCTGCTCGGTCTCCGTGCGCGGCGGAGTGACGGCGCGCTCCGGCCCGGTCGAGGACTCGGGGTCGGGCAGCTCCGACACGGCCACCTTCCCGTTGGCGGTGAGCGGCAGGGCGGGCAGGGCGACCAACGCCGAGGGGACGAGGTGCTCGGGGACCGAGGCGCGCAGCTTCGCCCGGAGCGCCACCGGGTCGAACCCGGTGCCCGCTTCGAGGACGAGCCAGCCCAGCAGCCGGGGCTGGCCTCCCGCGTCGGGGCGGACGTGGGCCACGGCCTCGCGCACTCGCGGCAGCGCGCGCAGCGCGGCCTCCACCTCGCCCAGCTCGATGCGGAACCCGCGGACCTTCACCTGCGAGTCCGTGCGGCCCAGGTACTCCAGCTCCCCGGGCTCCACCCACCGCACCCGGTCTCCCGTGCGGTACAGCCGGGCGCCCGGCTCCGTGCTGAAGGCATCCGGCAGGAAGCGCTCCGCCGTGAGGTCCGGCCGGTCCAGGTAGCCGCGGGCCACGCCGACACCCGCGATGTACAGCTCTCCGGCCACGCCGGGAGGCACCGGCTCCAGGCGCTCGTCCAGCACGTAGAGCCGGGTGTTGGGCCACGGGCTGCCAAGCGTGAGCCGCGTCGCCGAGGCGCCTCCGCGCGTGATGCTGGCGCAGACGGTGGTCTCGGTGGGGCCGTAGGCGTTGAGGAACGTGCGCCCCTCGCCCCACTGCCGCACCAGCTCGGGACTGCAAGCCTCGCCCGCGGAGATGAGGGTCCGCAGCAGTGGCAGCGGCCCTGGTGGAAGCTGGGCCAGCACGGAGGGCGTCAGCGTCACGCCGGTGATGCGGGCCTCCGCCAGCAGCGCTCGCAGCGGCTCTCCGGGGAGCATCTTCTCGCGCGGGGCGAGCACCACGCAGCCCCCCGCGAGCAGCGTGGCGAAGACCTCGCACACGGCGGCGTCGAAGCCGAAGGCCGCGGCCTGGAGGACGCGGCTCGTCTCATCGAAGCCATGCTCACGCGCGGCCGCGAGGCCCGTGTTGCACAGGCCCCGGTGATGGAGCGCCGTGGGCTTGGGCAGCCCCGTGGAGCCCGAGGTGAAGATGACGTAGGCGAGGTTCTCGGGGCCCCCATCCGATGCCACGGGCAGCGATGGCAGGGCGGCCAGTGACTCGCGCTCGGCGTCGAGGAAGACGCGCGTGGCCGGGCCCGGCGACAGCCGGTCCACGAGCGCCCGGTGGGTGAGGAGGAGCTTCGCACCGGAGCGCTCCACCATGCCGTCGAGCCGCTCGCGCGGGTAGGCCGGGTCCAGCGGAACGAAGGCCGCGCCCGCCTTCAGCGTTCCGAGCATGCCCACGACGCGGTCGATGCCGCGCTCCAGCAGCAGGCCCACCCGGACCTCGGGGCCGGCACCGAGGGCCTTCAGCCGGTGTGCGAGCTGGTTCGCGGCGGTGTCCAACTGCGCGTAGGTGAGGGACTCGGACTCGTACTCCACCGCTCGGGCGGCAGGCGTGAGGGCAGCCTGACGCTCGAAGAGGTGGTGCGCGCAGACGTCGTCGGGGAGGGGGACGGCGGAGCGGTTCCACTGGACCAGGACGCGCTCGCGTTCCTCACCGCGGAGCGCGCAGGCCTCCCGGGGAGACACTTCCGGTTGGAGCAGCGCGGCCTCCAGCAGGGCCTGGAAGTGTGAGAGGGCAGGTCGCGCCCAGGCCAGCGCGAACCGGCCTTGGAGCAGGACCTGGGGCCGGGGACCACCGTAGGCGACCACCAGTCGCAGCGAGCCCGTTCCTTCGTCCAGGGGCAGTGGCCGCCAGCTCGCGACCTTCCGGGTGTGCACGATGCGCAGCTCGACGCGGGGGAACGCGGCATGAGCGGCGCGCAGAGTCGGTAGCGCCTCTCGCGCCAGGTCCTGCAGGGCAGCGTGGAGGGCCAGCTCCGCCAGGGGCGCGTCCATGGACACCCGCGCCCGGTACAGCGTCAGTCCGCCTTCCTCGCTAGTGAGGAAGCAGACTTCACCCTGGCCCGAGTGCAGGCGCAGCCAGGCCGCGAAGGCGGAGGCGACGGGCTCGACGCCGCGCGCCTCCAGCGCTTCCACGAGCCCGCGCCGCAACGGCACCGGCAGTTCCTGGACCTCCGAGGCCCCCGTCTTCAATTCCAGGGGCTCCACATCCGCGAGCGCCCTCCGTGCCTGACTGTCCGCTTGGGTTGCGACAGCCCTCGGGGCCGCGCCGCAGGCCAGGGCGACTTGCTCCAGCAGCGCCTCCGGACCCAGCTCCGAAGCGCGCACGCTGACGACCAGCGCACAGCGCTCCTCGTCGAGCAGGACCCGCCGGGCCCGGGCTGTTTCGGGGAATGGCAGCAGTTGCTCATCCGCCACGAGCCTGCGGCAGCGCTCCAGCCGCTCCTCGGGTGCGGTGTCTCGCAGGTCCACGTCTCCCGCGAACGCGACGGAGAGGGCGGCGAGCGCCGAAGCGAGGCGCTCCGCTTCGAGTGGCCCTTCGATGAGCACGGCCGCGGTCCGGTTCAGCGTGGGGACCGGGATGATGGGGACGCTCGGAGGGTGCGCGGCCTCCTCGGCAACCGGGGCCTCGGGTGAGGCAGAGTCCAGCCGCGCGGCGACCTGTTCCAGCGTGGGGAACTCGAAGAGCACGCGCAGCGGGAACTGCGTCCCGAAGCGCTGGCGGATGCGTGAGGCCACCTGGGTGGCCAGCAGCGAGTGTCCTCCCAGCTCGAAGAAGTTGTCGCGAGCACCCACCCGCTTCAGTCCGAGCACCTCCTGCCAGATCTCCGCGAGGGCCCGCTCCGCGTCGGTGCGCGGGGGCACGAAGCCCTCATCCGCCTCGCGCTCCAGACGGGGCGCGGGCAGGGCCTTCCGGTCCACCTTGCCATTGGCCGTCAGGGGCAGCGCGTCGAGCACCACGAAGGCGCCCGGCACCATGTAGCCGGGAAGGCGCTGCTCCAGCCGGGCCCGCAGCTCGGACGCCGTGAGCTTCGGCTCCCCGGGCATGGCCACCCACGCCACCAGCTGCTTCGTCCCCGCGCTGTCCGGACGCGCGAGCACCACGGCCTGCCTCACGCCGGCCACGACGTTGAGGGCCTGCTCCACCTCGCCCAGCTCGACACGGAAGCCGCGAATCTTCACCTGCGAGTCCGCGCGTCCCACGAACGCCAGCTGCCCGTCCTGCTGCCACCGCGCCACGTCGCCCGTCCGGTACATGCGCGCGCCCGGCTCCCGCGAGAACGGGTCCGGCAGGAACCGCTCCGCCGTCAGTCCGGGCTGGCCCAGGTAGCCTCGCGCCAGGCCCACGCCGGAGAGATAAAGCTCCCCCGGCGTACCCACGGGCACGGGCCGCAGCCGCGCGTCCAGCACATACGCCCGCGTGTTGGCGAACGGCCTGCCGATGGGGGGCTCTCCCGTGGAAGGCACGCACTCCGTCAGCGTGGCGATGACGGTGGCCTCCGTAGGGCCATAGGTGTTGAGGAAGGTCCGGCCCGGCGCCCAGCGTGAGACGACGTCCGCGCTGACGGCCTCTCCGCCGGAGATGACGGTGCGCAAGTCCTCCAGCCCTTCCGAGGGCGTCGCCGCCAGCGCCCCCGGCGTCAGGCTCACCACCGTCAGCCGGTGCTCCTTCAGGAAAGCGTGCAGCGGCTCGCCGGGCATCAGCTTCTCCAGCGGCGCCATGACCAGGCAGCCTCCGGAGGTGAGCGTGGTGAAGATCTCCTCCACCGAGAGGTCGAAGCTGAGGCTCGCGAACTGGAGCACCCGGCTGCCGGGGCCGATGCCGTAGGCGCGGGCCTCATGCGTGACGAGGTTGCAGACGCCCTGGTGCTGCAACAGCGTCCCCTTGGGACGGCCCGTGGAGCCGGACGTGTAGAGCAGGTACGCGAGGTTCTCCGGCGCGGCGCGGCGGGGCCGCGAGTCCCCGGAGTGGTGCGAGAGGCTGGCCGCATCCTCGTCCAGCATGATGGTCCGCACGCCCTCGCGCGGGGGCACGGAAGTGCGCACGGACGAATGGGTGAGGACCACCGTGGCCCCGGAGTCCTCCAGCATCAGCGCGAGGCGCTCGCGCGGGAGGAGCGGATCCATCGGCAGGTACGCGCCGCCGGCCTTCAGCACGCCGAGCAGCGCCACCACCAGCTCGAGCCCGCGAGGAAGGCACAGCGCCACCGGCACCTCGGGCCCCACCCCCAGGGAGACGAGGTGGCGCGCGAGCTGGTTGGCACGGGCGTCGAGCTGCCCGTACGTGAGCACGGTGCCCTCGAACTCGACGGCCGGAGCCTGCGGCGTCCGCAGGGCCTGCGCCTCGAAGAGCTCGTGCAGGCAGGCTTCGGTGGGGAAGGGGGCGTGGGTGCCGTTCCAGGCTTCGAGGACGAGCTGCCGCTCCTCGGGGGACAGCAGCGCTGCGTCCTCCACCCGCTGGTCCGGCGCATCGAGGAAGCGCTCCAGCAGGGCTTGGAACCGGAGCGCCAGCCGGTGCGCGCTCGGCGCATCGAAGAGGTCCAGGGCGTACTCGAAGTGGCCCCCCCAGCCCTCGGCGTCCTCCTCGGCATGGACGGTCAGGTCGAACTTGGCGGACTGGATGGCCACCTCGGCGGCCTGGAAGGACAGCCCGGGCAGCTCCAGCTTCGACGCGGGCGTGTTCTGCAGGATGAGCATCACCCGCACCAGCGGCGTCTCCAGCTCCTCGAAGGGCAGGTGCGGATGGGCGAACGCGTCGAGGGTGGTGGCCTTCGCCCTGCGCAGGAGGGCGCGGAAGGGCTCGTGCGCGTCCACCTCGTTGCGCAGCACCAGCGTGTTGACGAAGAGGCCGACCAGCCCCTCCAGCTCGGTGTGCGACCGGCCCGCGAAGGAGGTGCCGATGCAGATGTCCCGCTGCCGGCCCACGCGCGCGAGCAGCGCCTGGAGCGTGGCGAGGAACACCATGAAGGGCGTGACACCCTCCTGGCGGCAGAGCGACTGGAGTGCCTGCGCGTGCGCGCGAGTCAGGCGGAAGGGCGCCGTGGCCCCGCGGTGGCTGGGGGACTGCGGCCGGGGCCGGTCCATGGGCAGCTCCGGAGGCTCCGCGCCGTCGAGCTGCCGCTTCCAGAAGCCGAGCTGGGACTCCAGCGTGTCGCCGGTGAGCCAGCCCCGCTGCCACACCGCGAAGTCTCCGAACTGGAGGGGCAGCTCGGCGAGGGGCGACGGCAGGCCCTGGGAGAGGGCCGCGTAGAGCTGCGCCAGCTCGCGCACCAGCACGTCCATGGACCAGCCGTCCGAGACGAGGTGATGCACGGTGAGCAGCAGCAGGTGCTCCTGTGCGTCCTTGCGGATGAGCGCTGCCCGCAGCAGCGGGGGCCGTGACAGGTCGAACGGAGTGCGCGCCTCTTCCTCCAGCCGCCGCTGGGCCTCCGCCTCGCGGGCCTCCGGAGGCAGCGAGCCCAGGTCCACGCACGACAGGACGAAGGGCGCGGGCAGGAGCACCGTCTGGTAGGGCGTGCCGTCCTCCTCGTGGAAGGCGGTGCGCAGCGACTCGTGGCGGCGCAGCAGCTCCGTGAAGCAGGCCTCCAGCACTGCGGTGTCGAGCGCGCCCCGCAGCCGCACGGGCGAGGGGATGTTGAAGGCCGGGGAGCCCGGCGCGAGCTGTTCGGTGAGCCAGACGCGCTGCTGGGAGAACGAGAGCGGCAGCCGCCGCAGGTCCGCGGACCGCCGGGGCACGGTGGGCAGCGGCGCGTGGCCGGCCGAGGCTGCCCGAGCCTCCATGAGGTACTGCGCGAGCGCGGCCAGCTCGGGGCGGGCGAAGACCTCCTTGAGGGGGAGCTCCACGCCGAAGGACGCCTTCATCCGCGAGACGAGCCGGGCCGCGAGGAGCGAGTGCCCGCCGAGCTGGAAGAAGTCGTCGCGCCGGCCCACCCGCTCCACGCCGAGCAGCCCTGCCCAGAGGGACGCGAGCTGCTGCTCGACCTCGTTGGCGGGCGGCTCGTACTCCACCTCCGTGCCGAGCTCGGGCGCGGGCAGGGCACGCCGGTCGACCTTCCCGTTGGGCGTCAGCGGCAGCCGCTCCAGCACCACGAAGGCGGAGGGGACCATGGCGTCCGGCAGGTGCTCCTTGAGCCGGGCGCGAAGCGCCGCCACGTCGAGGGTGGCACTCCCGGTGGGCACGAGGTAGCCGACCAGCCGCCTCACGCCCGGGGCGTCCTCTCGCACGTGGGCCACGGCCTGCTCCACGCCGTCCTGCGCGAGCAGCGCGGCCTCCACCTCCCCCGTCTCGATGCGGTAGCCGCGCAGCTTCACCTGCGAGTCCACGCGGCCCGCGAAGGCCAGCGTTCCATCCTGCTGCCAGCGCGCGAGGTCGCCCGTCCGGTACAGCCGCTCTCCCGGCGAGGCTGGGAATGGATGGGGCAGGAACCGCTCGGCGGTGAGCTCCGGCCGTCCCAGGTAGCCGCGGGCCAGCCCGGGGCCGGAGAGGTAGAGCTCGCCGGTGGTGCCAGGAGGAACGGGGCGCAGCCGCTCGTCCAGCACGTACGCCTTCGCGTTGGCATAGGGCCGTCCGATGGAGGGCATGCCCTCGCCCGGCGTGCACTCCGCCAGGGTGCAGAAGACGGTGGCTTCGGTGGGGCCGTAGGTGTTGACGAAGCGGCGGCTCCGGGCCCAGCGGTCCACCACGTCCGCGCCGCAGGCCTCGCCTCCGGAGATGATGACGCGCAGGGACGACAGCCCCTCCGAGGGCGTCGCGGCGAGCACTCCCGGCGTGAGGCTCACCAGGTGGATGCGCTGTTCCAGGAGCGTTCGGTGCAGCGGCTCTCCGGGGAGCACGCGCTCGGAGGAGGCCATCACCAGCGTCGCGCCGGAGGTGATGGGCAGCAGGTGCTCCTCGATGGAGGTGTCGAAGCCCGGGCTGGCGCACGCGAGTATGCGCGTGCCCGGACCGCACTCCAGCTCCCGCGCCTCGGTGGACAGCAGGTTGAGCAGGCCGAGGTGCGGCAGCAGTGTGCCCTTGGGCGTCCCGGTGCTGCCGGAGGTGTAGATGATATACGCCAGGTGCTGCGGCGAGATGGGCACACCGGGGGAGGACGAAGGCAGCGACTGGAGCCGGTGCAGCAGCGACGACGAGTCGAGGCACAGCGGCAAGCCGGAGAAGTCCTCGCCCAGCAGCGGCAGCAGGGCCTGATGCGTGAGGCACAGGCGGGCGCCCGCATCCCGGAGCATGAAGCGCAGGCGGGAAGGGGGAAGCTGGGCGTCCAGGGGCAGGTAGGCGGCACCGGTCTTGAGGCACGCCAGCAGGGCGACGACGGCATCCAGGCCGCGCGGCAGCAGCACGGCGACGGGCTGCTCGGGGCGGACACCGGACTGGAGCAGCCGGTGTGCCAGGCGGTTGGAGGCGGCGTCGAGCTGGGCGTAGGAGAGGACCTGGCCCTCGAAGTCGACGGCGGGAGCGTCAGGGGTGGCGCGCGCCTGGGCCTCGAACAGCGCGTGCGCCGAGGGCAGCTCGGGCAGTGGCGACGCCGAGGCATTCCACGCCTCCAGCACCTGCCTGCGCTCCTCCTCGCCCAGCAGCGAGACCTCATCGACGCGGGCATCCAGGTCCGACAGGAAGGTGTCGAGCAGGCGCGTGTACTGCGCGGCCATGCGGCGGGCCGTCGCCTCGTCGAAGAGGCGGGTGTTGTACTCCAGCGAGCCGGACCACCCGGAAGCCGACTCGGAGAAGGCGAGCGTCAGGTCGAACTTGGCGACGCGCCCCTCCAGCTCCAGCGGTGCGATTGCCAGCCGAGTGGAGGTGGTGTCGAGCGTGGGCTCGGCATTGAGGGCGAACATCACCTGGAACAGCGGGCTGCGGCTCAGGTCGCGCTGCGGACGCAGCTCTTCGACGAGCTTCTCGAAGGGAATGTCCGGGTGCGTGAAGGCATCCAGCGTGGTGTCCCGCACGTGGCGCAGCAGGCCGCGGAAGCCGGGATGGCCACCCAGCCGCGTGCGCAGGATGAGCGTGTTGACGAAGAAGCCGATGAGCTGCTCGCACTCGGGATGGTTGCGCCCGGCGATGGGCGTGCCCACGGCGACGTCGTCCTGACGGGCCAGGCGGCCCAGCAGCACCTGGAGCGCCGACAGCAGCACCATGAAGGGAGTGACGCCCTCCTGGCGGCACACGACGCCGAGCCGCTGGACGAGCTCCTCCGGCAGGCGCACGTCCACCACTGCCCCGTCGTACGTCTGCAGCGCGGGCCGGGGACGGTCCGTGGGCAGCTCCAGGACGGGCAGCGCGCTCAGCTGCGCCTTCCAGTAGGAGACCTGGGCGGCGAGCACGTCATCCTTCAGCCAGCTGCGCTGCCACGCCGCGTAGTCCGCGTACTGGATGGACAGCGGCGGCAGCGGCGCGGGCTGGCCCTGGGCGAAGGCCTCGTAGAAGGCGGCCAGCTCGCGCACGAGGACGCCGAAGCTCCAGCCGTCCGAGGCGATGTGGTGCATGTTGAGCAGCAGCACGTGCCGCTCCGGCGACAGCCGCAGCAGCGTCGCGCGCACCACCGGGCCGTTGTGTAGATCGAAGGGCGTCGCGGCGTCCTCGCGCGCCAGCGCATGCACCCGGGCTTCGGTATCGGGCAGCGAGGACAGGTCCTCCAGCCGCAGCGCGCACGCCGGTGCGTCGTGGATGCGCTGCCCGGGCTGGCCGTCCTGGGTGGCGTACGTCGTGCGCAGCACCTGGTGGCGCTGGACGATGGCCTCGAAGCTCCGGGCCAGCGCGGCGGCGTCGAGCGGCCCGCGCAGCTCGAAGGCGCCGGGCAGCGAATAGGACACGGACCCGGGCTCCAGCAGGTCCAGGAACCATAGTCGCTGCTGGGCGAAGGACAGCGGGAGCGCACCCTCGCGGGCCACGGGCAGCAGCTGCGGCAGCCGGGAGGCGCGCGCGGACGCGTCCACGACCCGGGCCAGGTGCTCCAGCGTGGGAGCCTCGAAGATGCGCCGGACGGGCAGGTCCACGCCGAGCGCATCGCGCAGGCGGGAGCCGAGCCGGGTGGCCAGCAGCGAGTGCCCGCCGAGGTCGAAGAAGCTGTCATGCAGGCCCGCGCGAGGCACGCCCAGCAGGTCGCACCACAGCGCCGCGAGCGCCTGCTCCGTGCGGGTGCGCGGGGCCACCCAGGCTTCATCCGCCGTGGACGTCTCGGGAGCGGGCAGGGCGCGGGTGTCCACCTTGCCGCTGGCCGTCAGGGGCAGGGCCTCCAGCGAGACGAAGGCGGCGGGCACCATGTACTCAGGCAGGGAGGCGCGCAGCCGGGCGCGGAGCTCCGAGCCGTCCAGCCGGGGGGCCACGTAGGCGACGAGCCGCTCCTGGCCGGGCGCGTCCCGCCGCAGGAGGACGTGCGCAGCGGCCACGCCGGGACTGGCGAGGAGCGCGGCTTCCACCTCGCCGAGCTCGATGCGATACCCGCGCAGCTTTACCTGCCCGTCGGAGCGACCGAGGTACTGCAGCTCACCCGAGGACCGCCAGCGCACGATGTCTCCGGTGCGGTAGAGGCGGGCGCCCGGAGTGCGCGAGAAGGGATGGGGGACGAAGCGCTCCGCGGTGAGGTCCGGACGTCCCAGGTAGCCTCGGGCCAGCCCCGGGCTGGCGACATACAGCTCGCCGGGCACGCCCACGGGCATCGTCTGAAGCGCCCCGTCCAGGACGTAGAGCGCGGTATTCGGCCACGGCGTGCCGATGGACAGCCGGGTCGGGTCCACGCCTTCCGCGGTGATGGAGGCACAGACGGTGACCTCCGTGGGCCCGTAGGCATTGAGGAGGAGCCGCCCCCGGCCCCAGCGCTCCGCCACTGCGGGCGGAAGCGCCTCGCCGGCGGAGATGACGGTGGCCAGCCCTCCCAGGCCCTCGGGCTGGAGCTGCGCGAGGACGGACGGGGTGAGCGTCACGGCGGTGATGCGCTGGCGCACCAGCAGCTCGCGCAGCGGCGCATCCGGGAGCAGCGACTCACGCGGCGCGAGCACCAGCGTGGCTCCGGCCGCGAGCGTGCCGAAGACCTCGCACACGGAGGCATCGAAGCCCGGTGATGCGAACTGGAGGACGCGGCTGCCCGGTGCGAAGCGGTGCAGCCGGGCTGCCGCGAGCGCGGTGTTGATGAGGCCCTGGTGCTGCAGCAGCGTGCCCTTGGGCGTCCCGGTGCTACCGGAGGTGTAGATGATGTACGCGAGGTGCTGCGGCGAGACGGCCACCCCAGGGGAAGAGGGCGGCAGTGTCTCCAGGGGGTGCGAGTCGAGGCACAGCGGCGAGCCGGAGAAGTCCTCGCCCAGGAGTGGCACGAGTGCCTCATGGGTGAGGCACAGCCGGGCGCCCGCATACTGGAGCACGAAGCGCAGGCGGGAAGGGGGATGCTGCGCGTCCAGCGGCAGGTAGGCGGCACCGGCCTTGAGGCACGCCAGCAGGGCGATGACGGCATCCAGGCCGCGCGGCAGCAGCACGGCGACGGGCTGCTCGGGGCGGACACCGGACTGGAGTAGCCGGTGTGCCAGGCGGTTGGCGGCGGCGTCGAGCCCGGCGTAGGAGAGGACGTGGCCCTCGAAGTCGGCGGCGGGGGCGTCAGGGGTGGCGCGCGCCTGGGCCTCGAACAGCGCGTGCGCCGAGGGCAGCTCGGGCAGCGGCGACGCCGAGGCATTCCACGTCTCCAGCACCTGCCTGCGCTCCTCCTCGCCCATCAGGGGCAGTGCCGACAGCCGCGGCTCCATCGACTGCGCCACGGTCTCCAGCACCTGCCGGAGGTGGGCGCTCATGCGACCCAGGGTAGCGTCGTCGAAGAGGTCGATGTCGTACTCGAACCAGCCGGTGACCTCGTCCGGCGCATCACCCTCTTCGCGCAGCTCCAGCACCAGGTCGAACCGGGCGATGCGCGGGTCGAACGGGAAGTACACCGAGGTGAGCCCGCGGATGGCGAGGTCCTGCCGGGGCGTGTTCTGGAACGAGAACATCACCTGGAAGAGCGGGTTGCGGTTGAGCCGGCGCTCGGGTTGCAGCTCCTCGACGAGCTTCTCGAAGGGCAGGTCCTGGTGGGCGTACACGTCCAGGCACGTCTGACGCACGCGGGCGAGCGCATCCTGGAAGGTAGGGTCGCCCGTCAGGTCCGTGCGCAGCACCAGCGTGTTGACGAGGAACCCGATGAGCAGCTCCACCTCCGGCCGCTGGCGGTTGGCGATGGGGCTGCCGATGAGCAGGTCCGTCGCGCCGGTGTAGCGGTGGAGCACGGCCTCGAACGCCGTCAGCAGCAGCATGAAGAGCGTGCAGCCCTCGCGCTGGCTGAGCGCCTTGAGCGTCCGGATGAGCGGCGCGGGAAGGCGGATGAAGTGGCGCGCGCCCTCGTAGCTCTTCAGCTCGGGCCGGGGCCGGTCCGTGGGCAGCTCCAGCGGGGGAGGGCGGTTCGCGAGCCGGGCCTTCCACCAGTCCAGCTCCCGCGTCAGGTACCCGCCCTCCAGCTGCTCCCGCTGCCAGCGCGCGAAGTCCGAGTACTGGATGGGCAGCGGCGGCAGCGGGGACGCACGGCCCACGGCGAAGGCGTCGTAGAGCATGACCAGCTCACGCACCAGCACGCCCAGGGACCAGCGGTCCACGACCAGGTGGTGCATGTTGAGGAAGACGACGTGGTCCTCCTCACCGAGCTTGAAGAGCGTCACCCGCAGCAGCGGGCCCCGCGCCAGGTCGAAGCGCTGCCGCGACTGCACGCGCATCCGCCGCTCCACCTCGCGCGGCTGCTCGTCGGCGGGAAGACCCGTCAGGTCCTCCCACTGGAAGGGAAGCTCCATGGCGGGCGCCACCACCTGCACCGGCTCGCCGTCCACCGAGGCGAAGATGGTGCGCAGCGACTCGTGCCGGTCCACCACCTCACGCAGACACCGCGACATCACCGCCACTTCGAACCGACCGAGAAACTCCACTCCGATCGGAATGTTGTATGCGAACGAGGCTTGCGGCTCGATCTGGTCCACCAACCACAGCCGTCGCTGTGAGAAGGAAGCAGGGAATGGGCCGCGTCCTGGCTGTCTGGAGATCTGCGACGGAGCGCGCTTCTTCTCCTTCACCAGCAGCTCATAGAGCGCCCGCTGCTTGGGCGAGAGCTTGTCCAGACGGCTTCCGATGTCGCTCATGTGTCGCTCACGGGTGCGAAGGTCTACGATGCGGGCCCGACACGTGATGACTCATGAATTCTTTGAAATCAAGAGTCCCAGGGATGTCGCACCTGAGTGGTAGGTCTCCGCCATGAGCACTGCTGAGTCACCGAAGCCCACCCCGCCTCCGCCCGGGCCGCGAGGTCTCTGGCCGCTCGGGCCCATCGTGGGCGCGACGTTGGACCCCCGTACTTTTTACGCGACGCTTCATCGCGACTACGGGGACATCGTCGGCTACCGGATTGCGCGTCACCGGTTCTACGTCATCAACGATCCGGACAGCATCCAGGCGGTGCTCGCGGGCAGGACATCTCTGTACCAACGACACGCCGCGCCAGGGACGCCGTCGCCCATCGTGGGCATGGGCCTCATCCGCAATGAGGGGGCGCCGTGGAAGAAGCAGCGCGGCCACATCCAGTCGTCGATGTCGAAGGAGCAGTCGGCGGCGATGATGGAGCCGTGCCTCGACGCCTTCGCGCGGCGCGCGCGCCCGTACGTCGAGCAGGGCCGGGTGGACCTGTTCCCCGCCGTCAAGCGGATGATGTTCGAGGGCATGGCCGCGGTGCTGGTGTCCGAGCCTCCCGGTGACGAGGTCTACGCGGATTTCTCCCGCGTCCTCGAGTCCATCGACCCGGAGGAGAGCGAGCTCACGAGAATCTTCCAGACGCTGGCGCTGGTCTTCACTCCTACCAAGATGCCGCCGCCCACGGGGCGCACGTCTTCGCTGATGAACGGGCTGCACGGCTGGGTGGATGGCCTGATTGCCCGACGCAAGGCCGCTCCGGCCGCGGAGCCCCGGGACGTGCTGGACCGGCTGCTCGCCGCGCGCGGTCCGGATGGCGCCCCGGCGATGGACGACCGCCAGCTGCGCGATGAGGTGGTGACGCTGTTCTTCACCAGCTTCACGACGCTGTCGAAAATCATCGGGTGGACGCTGTGCCTGCTGCACGCCCACCCCGACGCGATGCACAAGGCGCGCGCGGAGCTGGACTCCGTCTGCGGGGACGGGCTGCCACGGCCGGAGTCCCTTCCGGGCCTGCAGTACCTCACCTGGGCGTGCCAGGAGTCCATGCGCCTGATTCCGCCGCAGATGCTGCTCATCCGCTACCTCAACGCTGAGGATGTGCTGGGCGGCTTCCGGCTGGAGCCCGGCGCGCAGGTCCACGTCTGCACGTGGACCACGCACCGGCACCCTCGCTACTGGAAGGAGCCGGAGGCCTTCATCCCCGAGCGCTTCAGCCCCGAGCGTGCCGCGGAGCTTCCTCGCTGGCTGTACCTGCCGTTCGGCGGCGGGCAGCGGGCCTGCGTGGGCACCCACCTGAGCCTGGCGATGCTGCCCGCGGCGCTGGCCACCCTGCTGCAGCTGGCGGACGTGGACTTCACGGACGCCCGCGTCCCCGAGCTGGCTCCCGGCTTCACCATCCGGCCGAAGAAGCCGGTGGAGCTGCGGCTCACCCCGCGCGCCGCCGCCGCGGCCAGGGCCGTGGGATGAGCGCCCTCCTGTTGTTGCTCCGCGCATCGCGGGGCCGCTTCGTGCTCGCCATCGTCATGGGTGCGCTGTCGGGCGCGAGCAGCGCGCTGCTCGTGTCCCGCGTCAATCAGGCCGTCGCGGGCCAGGAGCCGGTGAGTCCGTCGCTGGTGCTGGGCTTCGCGGGGGCCGGGCTCGCGGCGCTGCTCACCCGGCTGGGGGCCCAGTTCCTGCTCAACGGGCTGCACTATGGCGCGCTCTTCGAGCTGCGGATGGCGCTGTGCCGCCGCGTCCTCGCCGCCCCGCTGCGCAAGCTGGAGGAGCTGGGCACGCACCGGCTGATGGCGTCGCTGGTGGAGGACGCCAACGCGGTCAGCGCGAGCCTGCTGCACCTGCCCAACCTGTTCATCAACGGCGCCATCATCGCCGCGTGCCTCGTGTACCTGGCCTGGATGTCGCCGCCGCTGTTCCTGGCCATGCTGGGGTTCATGGTGGGGGCCGTCGTCTCGTACTGGCTGCCCACCACGCGCACGTTCGGTCTGCTGGTGCGCTCGCGGCAGGCGCAGGACGCGCAGTACCAGAGCTTCCAGTCCCTGCTGGGCGGCCTCAAGGAGCTCAAGCTCAACGGCCGGCGCCGCGCGGCCTTCACGCGCACGGTGCTCGAGCCCTCGGCGCGGGAGCTGCGGCACCTGTCCACGCTCAGCTCCAACATCTTCTCCGCCACCGCCAGCTGGGGCGTGTTCCTCCACGTCATCGGCGTGGGCCTGCTGCTCTTCGCCGCCCCGTCTTTCGGGGGGATGAGCTGGGGGCTGGTGGTGGGCTACACGCTCGTCGTCCTCTACATGCAGCAGCCGGTGGAGGCCCTGATGGGGCTGCTCCCGCTGCTGGGCCGCGGCACCGTGGCGGTGCGGAAGATGGAGCAGCTGGGCCAGCAGCTGGCCGAGGCCGGCACCGACACGGGCCTCGCCGGCACCGAGCCGCGTGCCTTCCAGTCGCTGGAGCTGGCGGGCGTCACCCACACCTACCACCGGGAGAACGATGACCGGCCCTTCACCCTGGGCCCGCTGGATTTGCGGCTGGAGCCCGCGGAACTCGTCTTCCTGGTGGGGGGCAATGGCAGCGGAAAGACGACGCTGGCCAAGCTGCTGACCGGCCTCTACACGCCCGAGGGCGGAGAAGTCCGCCTGGACGGAGCGCCCGTCACCGGCGCGCGGCGCGAGCACTACCGCCAGCTCTTCTCGGTGGTGTTCTCCGACTTCCACCTCTTCGAGTCCCTGCTCGGCGTGGATGGCTCGGACCCGCAGGTGGTGCGCGAGGTGGAGCGCTCGCTGGCGCGGCTCCAACTGGACCGCAAGGTGCGCATCCAGGACGGCGCGCTGTCCACCACCGCGCTGTCGCAGGGGCAGCGCAAGCGGCTGGCGCTGCTCGCCGCGTACCTGGAGGACCGGCCCATCTACGTCTTCGACGAGTGGGCCGCGGACCAGGACCCCATCTTCAAGGACGTCTTCTACCGGGAGCTGCTGCCGGAGCTGAAGCGGCGAGGGAAGACGGTGTTCGTCATCTCCCATGACGACCGGTACTTCCCGCTGGCGGACCGCATCCTCCGGCTGGAGTCCGGGAAGCTGGCGTCCCTGGCAGAGCATCCCGGGGCGCAGCGCGTCTCCTTGGGGCCCGGATTGGCACGGCCCTGAGAGGGGCTCATCGACCGGCCGAGGTCTCGTGAAATACGGTCACTGCTGCCTATGAGCGGTTGGCCTCAAAGGGCTTCCTATACAGCCGCATCGGCTCGGGCACGTTCGTTCGCCGATGCTGCCAGCAGCATTCCGGGAGACTTTAGAGCCTGCTTTGGTAGGCCTCAGCTCTGACAGGCCGGCCTTGCCCCCTCGGTAGAACCCCCACGACAAAGAAACCGCATCGTCATTGGAAAAATAATGCATTGGCAGAATTGAGTTTATCGAGATCCATCCAATGCATTACTCGGCAATACTAGTTGAGGCTCAATGGCGAGCCTCGAGGTTTCACTCATTCACAGGAGTTCAAGTGAAGAACATCGTGCTGGTCGGCGCGCTCGTGTTCCTGGCGGGCGGTTGTGGTGGTGTGAGCGATGGACAGGCAGATGCGAATGAGCCGTTGCCGTCCGAAACGGATTCGACGAATCCGTCGGCGGATGCTGAGCCCGCTGAAACGCATGCAATGTGCAGCACCAACTCCTACGGAGTCATCTGGTCGGTTGCTGGAGTGTATAACCGGCCCAGCCACGGCGCCTATCACATCATGAACAAGCGCGCGGGCGACATCGTTACCGGGCCGACCGGCTGGGGTCACGTGGCCAACGAGGGGAATTACTGGACCAAGGTGTGGATCTACAGCGACCCCAGCTTCCGTGAGGGTTGGATCCGCGACGATGCCGTAAACTATCGCGGCTGCAACTAGCGCTCTTCACGGTCGCAAGGTTGATACCTGGCTGACGAAGGCGCGTGACGCGTCTATCTTCCTGAAGCCCCGCTGGGCGCCCGGTGTGCTGGGCGCCCAAGCCTGGGAAGGAGTGGGAGCTGTCTACCGCGAGCCACTGCCGGAGCTGAAGCGCCGGGAGAAGACGGTGGCGGCAGGTCCGCGGAGTAGAAGACCTTGTACTTCTGATAGCTCACGATGGGCCGGCCCTCGGCATCGAAGCCGACCTTCACGTTGTTGAGCAGGCCCTGGTTCGTCTGGCTGGGGTCACCACGGCGCGGGACGAAGTCGTGATGGGGAGGGGCACGTGGAAGCGATAGCGCCCGCGCCACACCGATTGCTGGCGGCCTGCTCGGCCATGAGCTCCGAGGTGCCCGAGAGCACCAGCTGGCCTCACGGATCGTCGTAGGCCGAGGCTCCTGAATAGACATGGATGCGCAGGGAGGCCGCGACGCCCTGCTGACAGGTCCAGCCATGCAGGAAGTACTGGTCTCCCTCGAGTACCATGCCCTCCAGCGTCCCGATGATGGCGCCGGGCTCGGCCAGTTCCTGGCCGGAGGGCTCCGCCGCGGACCAACCTGGCAGCAGCAGGACGGACAACACGATGAAGCGGAGAGCGGCCATGGAGCCTCCTCGATTCGTTGAGGTCCCCGGGCGACGGCCACCGAGCATGGGCATCGGAGCGCAGCGCAGCTTGTGCGCCCCGGGCCGGGCTGGCCCGGGGCAGGCTCACCCCTAGCTGGAGCGCCTTGCCAGCTCGGCTTCGATTTCCTCGTCGCTGAGGTTGGCCAGCTCATCCAGCGCGGCCTGGCTGGCGGCTTCCTCCAGCGCGGCCTGGTGGTCGGCGACGAGCTTCGCGAGCGCGGACACGGTGGCCGCCTCGAAGAGCTTCGCCAGGGGGACGTCGAAGTCGAACTGGGTGCGCAGGCGTCCCGCCACGCGGGTGGCCAGCAGCGAGTGGCCGCCGAGGTCGAAGAAGTTGTCGTGCAGGCCGACGCCTTCCACGCCCAGCACCTCCTGCCAGAGCGCAGCGAGCTGCTTCTCCAGCTCCGTCTCCGGCGCCACGTAGGGCGTCTTCGAGCGGCGTGCCTTGCTGGCGACACGCCCGCCCGTCGACTGCTGCGACGTATCGCGCTGGATCCACAGCTTCCAGCGCTGCTGCAGGTCGCCCGTGGCCACCACCACCTGACCATCCACGCCGAGCGTCGCCAGCCGGCGCACGGCCTCGGCGCCCTCCTGCGTCGTCATGGCGTACTGGTCCATGCTGGTGCGCACGTTGTTGTGCTTCGTCTCCTCCGGCCACGGGTCCCACGACGCACTCACCCAGCGCGTGCCGGGCCGTCCCGAGCGCGCCTGCGCGAAGGCGTCCATGAAGAGGTTGGACGACGCGTACGTGAGGTAGCCCAGGCCGCCCAGCACCGCGGCGTTGGAGGAGAACAGCACCACGAAGTCCACGGCCCGGCTGCGCAGCGCCTTCTCCAGCGCGTAGGTGCCGTACACCTTGGGGCCGAACTGCGTCTCCGACTCGCCGCGGCCGATGTCCGTCAGCGGGTTGTACAGCGAGGGGCCCTGGGTGACGCCCGCGCAGTGCAGCACGCCGTGCAGCGCGCCGAAGCGGGCCTCCACCTGCGCCACCGCCGCCTCCAACTGCGCCGCGTCCGCCACGTCCGCGCGCACCACCATCACCTCGGCGCCGCGCTTCTCCAGCTCGCGCACGCTGGCAATCTGCCGGGACACCTTGTCGTCCGCGGAGTGCGACGCCAGGTACGCGTCCCACTCGGCGGGGGCGGGCATCTCGGAGCGGCCCAGCAGCGCCAGCCGCGCGTGCACCGTCTCAGCGAGGTAGTTGGCCAGCAGCAGGCCCACGGCGCCCAGGCCACCGGTGATGAGGTAGACGCCCTTCTCGCGCAGCGGATGGGGCGGCTCGCCCTCCGCGTCCAGGCGCATCGGAGCGAAGTGCTGCGCGAAGCGGTGGTTGCCGCGCCACGCCACCACCACGTCCTTCGGCTTCTGGCTCAGCTCGGCCAGCAGCCGCGAGGCCACCTCCGCCACGCCGTCCGACAGGGGCTCGGGCGCGATGATGTCGATGCAGCGCGTGCTGACGTGCTCCTGCTCCTGCGGAATCACCTTGCAGGGGCCCAGCACGGTGGCCTTCTCGGGCAGCGCGTGGTGCTCGCCCTCCAGGTCGTGCACGCGGTTGGTCACCACCTCCACGCGCACCTGCCGCGAGGTGTCACCCTTCGCCAGCGCCTGCCCCAGGTGGAGGAGGCTGTAGTAGCCGGTGTCCTGCGCCTTGCGGAAGAGTTCCGGGCTGGAGACACCCTCGCCCTGGGGCGTGAGGCTCCACAGGTGCACCACCGTGGACGCCTGCAGCTCCTGGTCCGCCAGGTCCTTCCACAGCGTGGCGTAGTCGCCGGGCTGGCGCGGGTCGAGCGCGTACCGGCGCTCCGCATCGCGCATGAAGGCGGTGCCCGGTCGCACGCGCACCACCTCCTGGTTCGCTTCCTCCAGGCGGCGGCACAGCGCCTCGCCCACGCCCAGGCCGTCCACGAAGACGACCCAGCAGCGGCGCTCGGCCAGCGCCTTGCGGTCCAACGCTGCCGGAGCCGTGCGCCGCCACGAGGGCACGTGGAACCACTCCGCCATGTCCACCAGCTTGCCCTGCGGGCCCTGCGCCTGCGCCGTGGCGGAGCGCTCGGCCGGAGCGACCCAGAAGCGCTGGCGCTCGAACGGGTAGGTGGGCAGCGGCACGCGGCGGCGCGCCTGGCCCTCGTACAGGCCCTCCCAGTCCACCTCCACGCCCTCCAGCCACAGCCGGCCCAGCATGGTGAGCACCGCGGCGGGGACCGGCGTCGTGTCACCCGGGGCGGGCAGCGACGCCAGCACCGTGCGCGTGCCGGTGGAGCCCGCCAGCGCGCGGGCCGCCTCCAGCAGCACTCCAGGCGAGCCCACCACCAGCAGCACCCGCGTGGCCTCCTTCACCAGCTCCCGCAGCCCGTCCGTCACGCGCGAGGGCCGGCCCGCGGCCTCCAGCCACGTCGCGGCGCGAGTGGCTTCGGCGGCGGTGAGCAGCGCGCCCGTGGCGGCCGAGTAGAGCGGCACCTCCGGGGCCTTCAGCGTGTGGCCGTTCAGCACGGGCTCGGCGCCACCCGCGCGCGCCACGGCCAGCGTCAGCGCATCCTCCAGCGGCAGCACGCCCGCGAGGCACGCGGCGACCAGCTCGCCCATGCCCTCGCCCAGCAGGGACTCCGGCTGGACGCCCCACGCCATCCACAGGCGCGCCAGCGCATACGGCTCCACGAAGTGCGCGGCGGCGGCCACCGGGCCGGTGAGGGCGGGGCGGCCGCCGTCGTCCGGGTAGAGCGCGGTGCGCAGGTCCAGCCCCAGGTGCTTCTGGAGCAGCTCCGCGCACCGGTCCACCTCCGCGCGGAAGGCGGGCTCGGAGCGGTAGAGCGGCTCCAGGTGCGCGCCGACGCCCGCGTCGGAGAAGAGGAAGGCCACGGGCCGGTTGCCCGTCTCGTGCGCGCCGGTGAGGACGCGCTGGGGCTCGGCCATGCGCAGCACGCGCGCGGCATCCCCGGAGTCCTTCACCACCACCAGCCGCCGGTGCGCGTGCGCCTTGCGGCCCACCTGGAGCGTGTACGCCACGTCCGCGAGCGCCGCCTCCGGGTGGTCTTCAAGGTGCTGAGCCAGCCGGGCCGTGGCGGTGTCCAGCGCGGTGTGGCTGCGCGCGGAGAGGACGAGCAGCTCCCACGGCCGGCCGGGCGCGGACGGAGGAGCGGGCGGGGCCTCCTCCAGCACGATGTGCGCATTGGTGCCGCCGATGCCGAACGAGCTGACGCCCGCGCGACGCGGCGTGCGGCCCTTCGCCCAGGGCTGCAGCGAGGTGTTCACGTAGAAGGGCCCGCTGTCGAAGTCGATCTGCGGGTTGGGCGACTCGAAGTGCAGGCTGGGCGGCATCTGCTGATGCTTCAGCGCGAGGATGGCCTTGAGGAGGCTGGCGCTGCCGGCCGCCGCGTCCAGGTGGCCCACATTGGTCTTCACCGAGCCGATGGCCACCGAGCGCTTCCCGCGCGTCTTGCTGCCGAAGGCCTTGGTGAGGGCGCGGATTTCGATGGGGTCGCCCAGCGCGGTGCCGGTGCCGTGCGCCTCCACGTAGTTGATGGAGTCCGCCGGCACGTCGGCGGCGGCCAGCGCGTCCTTGATGACGGTGGCCTGGCCCTGCACGCTGGGCGCGGTGAAGCTGGCCTTCACGGAGCCGTCGTTGTTGATGGCCGAGCCCTTGATGACGGCGTGGATGGTGTCGCCATCGGCCAGCGCGTCCTCCAGCCGCTTGAGGACCACCAGGCCCACGCCGCTGCCGAAGATGGTGCCCGCCGCCTTCGCGTCGAAGGCGCGGCAGTGCCCGTCCGGGGACATGATGCTGCCGTACTGGTAGAGGTAGCCCACCTTCTGCGGCACGTTGATGGCCACGCCGCCGGCAATCGCGAGCTGGCACTCGTCGGCGAGCAGCGCCTGGCTGGCCAGGTGGAGCGCCACCAGCGACGTGGAGCACGCAGTGTGGACCGAGTACGCCGGGCCGCGCAGGTTGAGCCGGTGCGCCACGCGCGTGGTGAGGAAGGCCAGGTCGTTGCCCAGGCCAATCTCGAAGGGGTCCAGCCCGCCCACGGCGGCCTGGTTGGAGAAGAGGTTGAAGACGTAAGTGTCCGTGCGCGCTCCGGCATAGACGCCCACGCGGCCCCGGAAGCGCTCGGCGTCATAGCCGGCGTTCTCGAGCGCCTCCACGGCGCACTCCAGGAAGACGCGCTGCTGCGGGTCCATCACCTCCGCTTCCTTGGGGGTGACGCCGAAGTAGCTCGCGTCGAAGAGGTCCGCGTCCTCCAGGAAGGCAGCGGCCTTCACGTAGTTCGGGTCGCTCCGGATGCCGGGCGAGTCGAGCGCGCTGGCCTCCAGGTCCGAGTCCTTCAGGAAGGTGATGGACTCCACTCCGTCGCGCAGGTTGCGCCAGAAGGCTTCCAGGTCCCGTGCACCCGGGAAGCGCCCCGCCATGCCGACGACGGCGATCTCCAGTCCCGTGGTGCCCGTGTTGGACGTATCTGCGGCCATGTCTCTCTCCCGCGAACCGCTCAGGTGTCTTGTTTCCGGGCGCGCTGTTGCTTCAGCGCCGCCCTGCGCCGCTGCTGCCGGGCGCTGTCGTCATCACTCTCTTCGTCCGCGGTGCCCTCGTCGCCAGTCCCGGCCGACAGGCCCACCCGGCGGACCAGGTCCTCGATGAGGTGGCGTGCCTTCGCGGCGCCATGCTCGGAGCGGATGCCCTCGCCCAGCCGGGCCGCCGCCTCGCGGTGGTGCCCGCCGGTGAGGACCGTGTCGAGTGCCCCCGCCAGCCGCTCCGCGCTCAGCTCGCCGATGGGCACGGCGGCGCCGCCGCAGCCCAGCTCCTGCACCAGCTCGCCCCAGGTGAACTGGTCATAGGTGTGCGGCACCACGACCTGCGGCACGCCCGCGCGGAAGGCCGCGCCCGTCGTCCCGGCGCCGCCATGGTGGACGACGCAGGCCACGCGAGGCAGGAGCCAGGCGTGGGGCACCTGTCCGAGCGCCCGCACCGTCGGGGGCAACGGCCGCTGTCCCAGCCCGCTCCACCCGTGCTGGATGAGCGCCCGCCGCCCCGCGCGCACGGTGCCCTGCACCAGCGCGTCCGTCAGCGCGGCCGGGTCCTCGTGCGTCATGCTGCCGAAGGTGATGACCACCGGCGGCTCGCCCGCGTCCAGGAAGGCGGCCAGCTCCGCGTCCGGCGTGAAGTGGGGCTCGTCGAGGAAGAAGTAGCCGACGGTGTGGTGGTGCGGCGGCAGGTCGGTGGGCGGCGGCCGCACGTGCCGGCTGAGCGCCGTGAGCACCAGCTGCGGCGACAAGCCGTCCACCAGCGGATTCTCCAGGGGCGGCAGGCGCAGCGAGTCCCGCAGCGGATTCACCAGGGCGCGCACCGCTGCCTGGAAGGCGGGATTGCCGCCGCCGCTGCCGCTGTGCTCCACCAGCACGGTGACGAAGGGCACATGCGTCACGTCGTGCACCATGCGCGCCGCGGGCTGCACCCGGCCGCTGACGAGCACGTCCGCGCCCCGGCACACCGCGCGCAGGTCCTCGAACATCTTCGGCAGCGCCTCCATCAGCGGCTGGAAGAGCTGGAACATGCCTCCGGCGGACTGGAGCACGTCGGGGGCCGCCATCATCGCCTGCGTGATGCCGCTCTGCGCCTGCCGCAGGTCCGGGCCCACGGGGGCGAAGTCGATGCCGTGGGACTCCGCCATCGCGCGGTACGAGGGCGCGGCGGCCAGCACCGGGTGGTGGCCATGACGTTTCAGCTCGACGGCCAGCGCCAGGAAGGGCTGGACGTCGCCGAGGGTACCGAAGTTGGTGAGGACGGCTCGCATGGGGGTGTGGGGAGCGAGGGCGGTCGCTAGCTGCCGGCCTCAGCGTCCTCGTCGTCGTCGGCGCGCCGGCGTGAGCGCTGGCGCTGGAGGTTCTGCTTGCGGCGCTGGAGCGCGGACTCCCGCTCCTCCGCCTCGGTGGCCGCCGCGCCAGGGCCTGCCTCGGGAGGCGCGAGCAGCGCGGCCAGGGCCTGCACGGTGACGCCTTCGTAGAGGCTGGAGGCAGGCACGTCCACGCGCAGCTTCCGCTTGAGCCGGTCACTGAGCTGCACGGCGATGAGCGAGTCACCGCCGAGCTCGAAGAAGTTGTCCTGCGTGCCGATGGGCGCCACGCCCAGCGACTGCTGCCACAGGTCCACCAACGTGCGCTCCAGCTCGGTCGTCGGCGCCACGTACGCGCTGCGCAGGCTGGCGGGGCGCGCGTGCAGCGGGCGCGCGGAGGTGTCGACCTCGGCTCCCGCCGGTGCGGACGGTGCCGCCTCGCGGGGAGCCACCCAGCGGCTCAGGCGTGCGGCCAGGTCATGCGTGGACACCGCCACGTAGGGGCCGGTGGCATGCGCGAGCGCGCGGGTGAAGGCCTCGGCGCCCTGCTCGGGCAGGAGGGCCAGCCGGTCCAGCTCCGCGCCGCGCGTGCCGGGGTGCGCGCCATAGTCCTCCACGCGCACCACGTCCCAGCCCAGGCTCAGCCAGCGGCGTCCCTCGCGCGAGCGGGCCTGGGCGAAGGCGTCCTGGAAGAGGCTCGCGGCCGCGTGCGCCACGGTGGCCACGCCGCCCAGCACCGCCGACACCGACGAGCCCACTGCGCGGAAGTCCAGCGGCCGGTCACCCAGCGCCGCGTCCAGCATGGCCAGGCCCCGCGCGCGAGGCTCGAAGTGCCACGCGCTCACGGCGTCATCCGTCTCGGAGACGAGCCGCGCTACCCGGTCCGGGGGCAGCCACGCGCCATGCACCACACCGTGCAGCGCGCCGAAGCGCGCCACCGTTGCGTCCACGGCCGCCCGCATCGACTCCAGTTGGCCCAGGTCGGCCTCCAGCACGGCCACCTCGGCGCCCAGTGTCTGCAGCGCCTTCGCACGGCGGATGCGCTGCGCGAGCGCGTCCGTGGCGGGGTGGGCGGCGAGGTACGCGTCCCACGTCTCCTGCGCGGGGAAGCCGGGGGCCTCCACACAGGACAGCTTCACGCCCGTCGCACCCTTCGCGAGCGCCAGGGCCTGCATGGCCCCCATGCCGCCCAGGCCATGGGTGACGAGGTACACGCCGCCGTCCCGCACCACGGGGTGGGAGGCGGGGGGCAGCCGCACCGGCTCCACGGACTGGGCCCAGCGGTGCTGTCCGCGCAGCGCGACGACGGCATCCGAGCTGGAGGCGCGCAGCTCGGCGCGCAGGGCCCGCACGGTGGCCTCGGACAGCTGCGCGCCGTCGGCGGGCAGCACGACGTCCACGTTGCGGAAGGTCAGGTGCGGGTGCTCCTGCGGCACCACGCGGCAGGGGCCCAGCAGGGTGGCCTTCTCCGGGGCCAGCACCTCGTCGCCCGTCACGTCATGCAGGTGGTTGGTGACCACCCAGACGCCCACCGGCCGCTCCGGCGCGTGCTCGGCCAGCGCTCGCGCCAGGGCCACCAGGCTCTGGTAGCCGAGGGGCAGGGCGTGGAGGAAGGAGGCGGGAAGCTCGCGGGTGAGGCTCCACAGGTGGAGCACCGCGTCCGGGAGCAGGCCCGTGTCACGCAGCGCGCCCAGCAGCAGCCCGAAGTCGGAGACCGAGCCTGGCGCCACGGTGAAGTCCCGCTC
Organism: Pyxidicoccus xibeiensis; assembly: GCF_024198175.1. Lineage (NCBI taxonomy): Bacteria > Pseudomonadati > Myxococcota > Myxococcia > Myxococcales > Myxococcaceae > Pyxidicoccus > Pyxidicoccus xibeiensis. Next base: position 1,041,330 of record NZ_JAJVKV010000005.1, on the reverse strand, counting down.
GCCATTCCGGGCGAAGCCCAGGCCCGGCCGGACGCGCACCAGCACGCGCTCTTCACCGAGCCCCGGCGGCTCCGAGGCCAGCACGGCCTCGGCGGCGGGCACCGCGTCCTCGAGGACCAGCCAGACGCGGCGCGAGGTCTCCTTCGCGGCGGCCACGGGCGGCAGGGGCGCGCGCTTCCAGGACGGTACGTAGAACCACTGCTCCATCGGGAGCTGTGCCTGCGGCGTGGCGCTGTCACTCGCGGCCTGCACGGTGGGCGCAGGCGCCTCCGCGGCGGGCTCCACCCAGAAGCGCTGCCGCTCGAAGGGGTAGGTGGGCAGCGGCACGCGGCGGCGGCGCTCCGTGCCGTGGAAGCCCTTCCAGTCCACCGTCGCACCCGCCTGCCAGAGCCGGCCGAGCGTCTCGTACGCGAGCGGCGCGGCCCCTGGCTGCGCGGTGTCCTGCGGCGGAGGCATGGAGGGCAGCACGGCGCGCGCCGGTGTGTAGCCCGGGTGCCGCTTCGCCAGCCGGCCGAGCACCTGGCCGGGGCCGACCTCCAGCAGCACGCGCTTGGGGTCGGAGAAGAGGGCGTGCAGGCCGTCCGCGAAGCGCACCGCGCCGCGCAGGTGCTGGGCCCAGTAGCGCGGGCTCGTCGCCTGCTCGGCGGTAATCCAGGTGCCGGTGACGTTGGAGACGAAGGGCAGGGTGGGCGGCTTCAGCGGCACCGCGGCGACCTGGGCGGTGAAGGCGTCGAGGATGGGGTCCATCATCGACGAGTGGAACGCGTGCGACGTCACCAGCACGTGGCTCTGCACGCCCGCGTCCTTGAGTTGCTTCTGCACCGCCTCCACCGCCGCGTGCGTGCCGGACAGCACGCACTGCATCGGCGAGTTCATGGCGGCCAGGCTCAGCCCGGAGGCGAGGTAGGGCTGCACCTCGTCCTCGGAGAGCGGCACCGCCAGCATGGCGCCGGACGGCAGGCCCTGCATCAGCCGCCCGCGCGCGGCCACCAGCTGGAGCGCGTGCTCCACGGTGAGGACACCCGCCAGGCACGCGGCCACGTACTCACCGATGCTGTGGCCCAGCATCGCGGCGGGCTTCACGCCCCAGGACATCCACAGGCGCGCGGTGGCGTACTCGAGGACGAACAGCGCGGGCTGGGTGAGCGACGTCTGCGCCAGCTTCTTCCCGCACTCCTCGGCGGCCTCGGGCTTGGGGTACAGCACCGTGCGCAGGTCCAGCCCGTCCAGGTGCCGCTTCAGGACTTCCGCGCACCGGTCCACCTCGGCGCGGAACACCGGCTCCGACTCGTACAGCGCGCGGCCCATGTCCACGTGCTGCGAGCCCTGGCCGGGGAAGAGGAAGGCCACCGGCCGGTCCACCGCGTCCTGGGACTCGGTGAGCACGCGCGCGCCCTGCGGCTGCGACAGCGCCTCCACCGCGTCCTCCGCGCTCTTCACCAGCACGAAGCGGCGGTGCGCGAAGCGCTGGCGTCCGGCCTGGAGCGTCCACGCCACGTCGGCCAGGTTCACGCCCGGCTGACTCCGCAGCGCGTCCGTGAGGCGCTGCGTGGCGGACTCCAGAGCCGTGGGCGTGCGCGCGGAGACGGGCAGCAGGTGCCACGTACGACGCGACGGCGCGGTGGCCGGGAGCCTGGGGGCCTCTTCCAACACCACGTGCGCGTTGGTGCCGCCCACGCCGAAGGAGCTGACGCCCGCGCGCCGGGGCGAGGCGCCAGCAGGCCAGGGCTTGAGGGCGGCGTTGACGTAGAAAGGGCTGCCGTCGAAGTCGATGGCGGGGTTGGGCCGCTCGTAGTGGAGGCTGGGCGGAAGCTCGGCGTGCTCCAGGGCCTTCACCGTCTTCAGCAGGCCGGTGACACCGGCGGCCGCGTCCAGGTGGCCCACGTTGCCCTTCACCGAGCCGAGCGCGCAGAAGCGCCGCCGCTGGGTGGTGGCGCGGAAGGCCTTGGTGAGCGCCTGCACCTCGATGGGGTCGCCCAGCGGCGTGGCGGTGCCGTGCGCCTCGATGTAGCTGATGGCGTCCGCGTCCAGACCGGCCGCGGCGAGCGCCTCGGCCACCACCTGCGCCTGCCCTTCCACGCCAGGCGCCGTGAAGCCCGCCTTCAGCGAGCCGTCGTTGTTGATGGCCGAGCCCTTGATGACGGCATGGACGGTGTCTCCGTCCTCCACCGCGGCGCGCAGCTTCTTGAGCACCACCACGCCCGCGCCGCTGCCGAACAGCGTGCCCTGGGCCTTCGCGTCGAAGGGCCGGCAGCGCCCGTCCGGGGACGCCATGCCGCCGTCCGCGTGGCGGTAGCCGTGGAAGAAGCTCACGTTGACGGACGCGCCACCCGCGAGCGCCATGTCGCACTCGCCGTTGAGGATGCTCTGGCAGGCCTGGTGCACCGCCACCAGCGACGTGGAGCACGCGCTCTGCACGGTGTGGCTCGCGCCGCGCAGGTTGAGCTTGTACGAGACGCGGGTGGCCAGGAAGTCGCCGCCGTTGCCGATGTTCACCTGCACCGGCTCGAACGACGCGAGCATGCGCGGGTTGCGCGCCAGGTTCATGAGCAGGTACGTGTTGAGCGTGGCGCCGCCGTACACCGACACGGAGCCCGGGTAGTCGCGGGGCGAGTAGCCCGCCTGCTCCAGGGCCTCCCAGCACACCTCCAGGAAGACGCGGTGCTGCGGGTCCGTCAGCTCCGCCTCGCGCGGCGGCATGTCGAAGAAGGCCGCGTCGAAGGACTCCGGCTCCGGCAGCACGGCCGCGGCGCGCACGTAGGACGGGTCCTCCAGCTGCTCCTCGGGCACTCCGGCCGCGCGGCACTCCTCGCGGGTGAAGTGGCTGATGGACTCCACCCCGCCGCGCACGTTGGCCCACAGCTCGGCCACATCCCGTGCGCCTGGGAAACGTCCGGCCATGCCGATGATGGCGATGTCGGCGTCGTCGATGTCCAGCGGCAGCTTCGTGTCCACGTCAGTCACTCCTGAATCTCGTAGCTCGTGAGGCGGGGGCGGACGACAGGCCGTCCCTACTCACGGCGGCTGCGCCGCTCCCTTCGCTGGGCGCCGCGGCTCTGGCTGGCCTCGAAGGTAGGAGGCTCCACGGCGGCCGTCTGTCCCAGCTTTTTCGCGAGCGTGGCCACCGTCGGCGCCTCGAAGACGGAGGTGAGGGGGACGTCCCGCCCCAGCTCGCGCTTCAGCCGCCCGACAATCTTCAGCCACAGGAGCGAGTTGCCCCCCAGGTCGAAGAAGTTGTCGTGGATGCCCAGCTGCTCCAACCCCAGCTGCTCCTGCCACACCCGGGCCAGGGCGTGCTCGACTTCGTCGGTGGGCGCCACGTACTCGGTGCCCAGCGTGGGCCGCGCATGCAGTGCGCCGCCCGCGGAGTCCTTCTTCGCCGCCGCGCCCTCGCGCCGCACCCACTGCGCCAGGCGCGCGTCCAGGTTGCCGGTGGACACCACCACCTGCCCGGCGAGCGGCAGCTCCACCACGCGGCGGAAGGCCTCCAGCGCCTCGTCGCGGGACATGGCGAACTGGTCGATGCTCGTCTGCACCGCGCGCTCGCCCTCGGCGGCCACCGGCCACCCGTCCCAGTTGGCGCTCAGCCAGCGCGACTGGCCGTCACGCGAGCGCGACGCCGCGAAGGAGTCCAGGAAGGCGTTGGCCGCGCCGTACGCCGCCAGGCCCAGGCCGCCCAGCACGGCGGCGTTGGAGGACACCAGCAGGACGAAGTCCAGCGTGCGGCCCGCCAGCGCCGCCTCCAGCGCGTACGTGCCATGCACCTTCGCGCGGAAGTGGGGCGCGCAGGTGGAGGGGTCCAGCCCGCCGAGCAGCGCCACCGCGCCGTCTCCCGCGAGACCGGCCGCGTGGATGACGCCATCCACCGTGCCGAAGCGGGCCTCCGCCTCCGCGAGCGCCGCGCGAAGCTGGGCTTCGTCCGCCACGTCCGCGCGGACCACCAGCACCTCCGCGCCCAGGGCCTCCAGCGCCTGCACCGCGCGCTGGCGGCGGCCATCCGCGTCCGCAGCGCCCGAGCGGCCGACCAGCACCAGCCGGGCCTGATGCGTGCGCGCTAGGTGCTCCGCCAGCAGCAGGCCCACGCCGCCCAGGCCGCCGGTGATGAGGTACACGCCGCGTGCCTTGAGGGGCCGTGCCGCCGGGGCATCTGCCTCCAGGCGCTGCGGCTCGTACGTCTGCACATGCCGGTGCGCGCCGCGCCAGGCCACCACGGGCTCGTGGGAGCCGGACGTCACCTCGCGCAGCAGCGCGTCCGCGGCCGTCGCCACCGGGGCGCGCAGGTCCACGTAGCGGCAGGCCAGGGTGTCCTGCTCCTGCGCGATGACCTTGCACAGCGCCGCCAGGGGGGCGCGCTCGGGAGCCACCGCGTCCGCGCTCTCCACCTCCAGCGCCTCGCGGCCCACCACCGTCAGCTCCACCGTACCGGCCAGCTCCGCGCCGGCCAGGGCCTGCGACAGCCGCAGCACGCCGAAGTAGCCGCGCTCCTGGGCCTCCTCGAAGCGCGCTCCGGCGGGGAGTGCCGCCGCGTCCGGGGGCACGTCCAGGCTCCACAGGTACACCACGCGCTCCAGCTTGAAGTCGCGCGCCTTCAGCGAGCGCAGCACGCTCGAAAGGTCCTCGCGCTCGCGCGGGTCCACGGTGAAGTGGTGCTCCGTCTCCACGTTGAAGCGGGTGCCGGGGCTGACGCGCACGACGGAGTGGCCCTGCCGCTCCAGCCGGTCCGCGAGCGCCGAGCCCACGCCGCCCGCATCCTGGAAGACGAGCCAGCCCCGCGGCTCCACCGGGCCCGCCTTGGGCAGCGGGAGCGGCGCGCGCTGCCACGAGGGCAGGTAGAACCAGCCCGCCACGTCCGCGCTCTTGCGCGCCACGCCCTTGCGGCGCGACGAGGCGGCCTCGGGCGCGAGCCAGTAGTCCTGGCCTTCGAAGGGGTAGGTGGGCAGCGGCACGCGCAGCCGCCGGGCGCCACCGTGGACGGCGCTCCAGTCCACCTCCAGGCCCGCGGCCCACAGCCGGCCGAGCGCGGTGGTGAGGAACTCGTCGTCGCCCATCGGGTCCTGCGGGTGGCGCAGCGAGGACAGCACCGCGGGCGCCTTGGGCCCCGTGAGCTGCAGCCGCGCCAGCGTGCCCAGCGTACGGCCCGGGCCCACCTCCACGTAGACGCGGCCGGACTGCGCGGCCAGCGTGCGCACGCCGTCACCGAAGCGCACCGTCTGCCGCAGGTGCCGCGTCCAGTACGCCGGGTCCACCGCCTCCTCGGGCGTCATCCACGTGCCGGTGACGTTGGAGACGATGGGCAGCGACGGCGCGTTGCGCTTCAGCGTCCCGACGAATGCCTGGAAGCGCGCCAGGATGGGCTCCACCAGGTGCGAGTGCGCCGCCACATCGATGGGGATGTGGCGGAACTCCACCTCGCGCTTCGTCAGCTCGGCGGCCAGCGTCTCAATCGACTCCACCGTGCCGGCCACCACGCACTGCGACGGGCCATTCACCGCGGCCATCGACAGCGTGGCACCCAGCATCGGGCGGACCTCGGCCTCGGGCAGCGGCACGCTCAGCATGCCGCCACCGGGCAGTTCCTCGAACAACTTGCCGCGCAGCACCACCAGCGCCAGCGCGTCCTCCAGCGAGAAGATGCCCGCGAGGCACGCCGCCGCGTACTCGCCCAGGGAGTGGCCGATGAGCGCCTCGGGCTTCAGGCCCCAGGACTGCCACAGCTGCGCCTGTGCGTACTCCACGGTGAAGAGGGCGGGCAGTGCCAGCGAGGTGCGCTTGAGCTTCTGCACCGCGTCCGCCGCCTGCGCCGCGTCCGGGTACATCACCGGCCGCAGGTCGAAGCCCAGCCGGGGCCGCAGCAGCTCGCAGCACTTGTCCACCGCCGCGCGGAAGACCTTCTCGGAGGCATAGAGCCCCCGGCCCATGTCCGGGTACTGCGCGCCGCCGCCGGGGAACATGAAGACGGCGCCAGGCGCGGTGCTGCCCGGGGCCAGCGTGAAGGTGCGCTGCGGGTCCTTCGAGGCCAGCGTGCGCAGGGCGTCCTCGCGGCCCTGGCACACCACCACGCGACGGTGTTCCATGGGCTTGCGGCCCGCCTGGAGCGTCCACGCCACGTCCGCGAGCGCCTGCTCCGGGTGCGCTTCCAGGTGCGCCAGCAGGGCCGAGGCCTGGGCCTCCAGCGCGGAAGGCGTCTTCGCGGACATCACCAGGAGCTGCCACGGCCGCGCCGCGTCGCCAGGCTTCGTGGCCGGCGCCTCCTCCAGGATGACGTGCGCGTTGGTGCCGCCGATGCCGAACGAGCTGACGCCCGCGCGCCGGGCCGTGGTGCCCTCGGGCCAGGGCTTGAGCGAGGCGTTGACGTAGAAGGGGCTGCCCTCGAAGTCGATGCGCGGGTTGGGCTTCTCGTAGTTCAGGCTGGGCGGCAGCTCGCCGTGCTCCAGCGAGAGCACCGTCTTCACCAGGCCCGTGACACCGGCCGCGGCGTCCAGGTGGCCCACGTTGGTCTTCACCGAGCCCAGGCCGCAGAAGCCGCGCTTGTCGGTACCGGCGCGGAACGCCTGGGTGAGCGCCTGCACCTCCACGGGGTCACCCAGCGGCGTGGCGGTGCCGTGCGCCTCCACGTAGGTGATGGAGTCTGGCGACACCTCCGCCACGGCCTGCGCGCGGGCGATGACCTCCGCCTGGCCCTCCACGCCGGGGGCGGTGTAGCCCACCTTCACCGCGCCGTCGTTGTTGATGGCCGAGCCGCGGATGACGGCGTGAATCGTGTCGCCGTCGTTGAGCGCGTCCTCCAGCCGCTTGAGCACCACCACGCCCGCGCCGCTGCCGAACAGCGTGCCCTGGCCCTGCGCATCGAAGGCGCGGCAGTGGCCGTCCGGGGAGGTGATGCCGCCCTCCTGGTAGTGGTAGCCGGTGCGCTGCGGCATGTGCACGGACACGCCGCCCGCGAGCGCCACGTCGCACTGGTAGCCCAGCAGTGCCTGGCAGGCGAGGTGCGTGGCCACCAGCGACGTGGAGCAGCCCGTCTGCACGGTGAGGGCAGGGCCCTTGAGGTTGAAGTGGTAGGCCACGCGCGTGGCGAGGAAGTCCTTGTCGTTGCCCACCATGGCCGGGAAGGTGTCCTCGGCCTGCTGGAACTCCGCGCGGGTGAGCAGGTTGAAGAGCAGGTAGCTGCTCAGGCTGGAGCCGGCATAGACGCCCGTGGCGCCAGGAATCCGGCCCGGCGCGTAGCCCGCGTGCTCCAGGGCCTTCCAGGCGCACTCCAGGAAGACGCGGTGCTGCGGGTCCAGCAGCTCGGCCTCGCGGGGTGCGTAGCCGAAGAAGGCCGCGTCGAAGCGGCCGGGCCGCTCCAGCATCGGCTGGGCGCGCACGAAGTTCGGGTTGGCCAGCCAGGCCGGGTCCACGCCCAGCGCCTTGAGCGCGTCATCGCCGAGAAAGGAGATGCCTTCCTTGCCACCGCGCAGCAGCCGCCAGAACGCGTCCACGTCCTCCGCGCCCGGGACTCGCACGGCCATGCCGACGATGGCCACCGCGAGTCCCGCATCTCCTTCGTACTCCGTCTGACGGCCCATGACTGTCTACCCCTGCTTCCTTGCACGCTGCTGCTGGCGCTTGAGGCTCTCGAGCTGCTTCTTCGCGCGGTCCTGGGCCGCCTCCACCGGCGCGGCGCCCGAGGCGGGCTCCTGTCGCAGGTAGCGCGCCAGGGCGCTGATGGTCGGGTGCTCCAGCAGCTTCAGCAGCTGCACGTCCTGCCCCAGTGCCGCCTTGAGCTGCGTGTGCACCTGCACCATCAGCAACGAGTGCCCGCCCAGGTCGAAGAAGTTGTCGTGCACGCCCACCTGCTCGACCTTGAGCACCTTCCGCCACACCTCGGCGATCTGCTGCTCCAGCTGGCTCTGCGGCGCCACGAAGGCGGTGCGCGAGGTCCGGGCCGCGGTGGGCGCGGGCAGCGCCTTGCGGTCCACCTTGCCGTTGGGCGTCAGCGGCAGGGCCGCCAGCTCCACCACCAGCGACGGCACCATGTGCTCCGGCAGCCGCAGCGCCACTGCGTCGCGCAGGGCCGTCGCGTCCACCGGCTGGCCCTCACGCGCGACGACGTAGGCCACCAGGCGCACGTCGCCCGGGTCGTCCTCGCGCGCCACCACCACCGCCTCGCGCACCGCGGGCTGAGCGGTGAGCACGGCCTCGATTTCACCCGCTTCGATTCGGAAGCCGCGCACCTTGAGCTGGTAGTCGACGCGGCCCAGGAACTCCACCGTGCCGTCCTCGCGCCACCGCGCCCGGTCTCCCGTGCGGTACAGCCGCGCGCCCGGCTCCTTCGAGAACGGGTCCGGCACGAAGCGCTCCGCCGTCAGCTCCGGCCGCGCCAGGTAGCCGCGCACCACGCCCGCGCCGCCGATGTACAGCTCACCGGGCACGCCCACCGGCACCGGCCGCAGCTTCGCGTCCACCACGTAGAACTGCGTGCGCGAGAAGGGCGTGCCGATGGACGCCACCGGCCCGGCCTCCTGCTTCACGTCCTGCGTGGAGGACCATATGGTGGTCTCCGTGGGGCCGTACATGTTGAGCAGCGCGGAGCCCTCCGGCAGCCCCTGCCGCAGCGACGCGGCCAGGGAGGAGGGCAGGGCCTCGCCGCCCACCATCAGCCGGCGCACGCCGCCCAGCGCCTCGGCGGACTCGGCGTCGGCGAGCAGCGCGCGCGCCAGCGACGGCGTGCATTGGAGATGTGTCACCGCGTGCTCGCGCAGCTGGAGGGGAATGGGGCGCGCGCCACCGGAGCGGCGGCTGTCCCTGTCACTCCGGGCCTTCACCTCGTTGAGCAGCGGCAGGCTCGCCAGCACGGTGTCGGCGGGGATGCCGAAGTCGATGAGGCAGCCCACCTCGTCCACGCCGGACGCCTTGAGCTTCTCCACCTGGTCGCGCACGGAGCGCGGCGTGCCGAACAGGCCGCTCGTCTCGAAGTAGCGGTCGAAGGCGTGCGCGGCCAGCCGGTCCAGGTCCGCCTCGGTGAAGGCGGCGGACTTCATGTCCAGCCCCAGCGTGCCCGCCAGGCCGCGCATGAGGTCCGCGGAGCTCTTGAGGTAGTTCTTGAAGGGCTGCTCCACCACCGCGCGCACCTTGCCGGCGTCCTCGCCGATGAAGGTGTGCAGCATGAGGGTGACGTGGCCGTCGCCCGGGTGCCCCGCCGCGCGCCAGGCGTCGCGGTAGAGCGTCAGCTTCTTCTCCAGGTCCTCCCACGTCTGCCCCAGCAGGTGGGTGAGGACGTGGCAGCCCAGCTGCCCCGCGCTGACGAAGGTGTCCGGGTTGCCCGCGGCGGTGAGCCACACGGGCAGCTCCGCCTGGAGGGGCTTCGGCCGCAGCGTCACGTCCACCTGCGTGCCCGCGCCGCCCGGCAGGCGCACCGTCTCGCCGCGCCACAGCCGCCGCACCGTGTCCAGGCCGGACAGCATCAGCTCGCGGCGCTGCTCGTAGCGCTCCGGGGCGAAGACGAAGTCGTTGGCGTGCCACCCGGATGCGACGGAGATGCCCACGCGGCCCCGGGAGAGGTTGTCCACCAGCGCCCACTCCTCGGCCACGCGCACCGGGTGGTGCAGCGGCAGCACCACGCTGCCGGCGCGGATGCCCACGCGCTCGGTGACGGCGGCGATGGCCGCGCCCGCGACGGAGGGGTTGGGGTACAGGCCGCCGAACGCGTGGAAGTGGCGCTCCGGCGTCCACACCGCCGCGAAGCCGTTCTTGTCCGCGAACTTCGCGCCCTCCAGCAGCAGCCGGTAGCGGTTGCCGCCCGCGTCGTCCGCGTCATCCGCGAAGTAGAAGAGGCTGAACTCCGCCGGCTTGCGGCGCGCGGCGGACACGCGGGCCGGGGCCTTGAGCAGCGCGCCCTCGCCCTGCACGACGACCTTGAAGCCGCGCGTGAGCGTCCACAGCAGCTCCAGCACGGAGATGTCGAAGGAGATGCTGGTGACGGCCAGCCACGAGCCCGCGGGCTGATTGCCCACCCGCGCGTCCATGGCCGTGAAGAAGTTGGCCACGCCGCCGTGGGGCACCATGACGCCCTTGGGCCGTCCCGTGGAGCCGGAGGTGTAGATGACGTACGCGAGGTTCGCCGGGCCGGTGCCGGAGGGCGGAGGCCCATCGCTCGACACCGCACCGGGCGCATCCGGCCCGTCCAGCAGCACGGTGCGCGCACGGCCCGCGGGCACGGTGCCGTCCAGGTGCGACTCGGTGAGCAGCACCGCCGCGCCAGAGTCCTCCAGCATGTACGCCAGGCGCTCGCGCGGGTAGTCCGGGTCCAGCGGCACGTACGCGCCGCCGGCCTTGAGCACGCCCAGCATCGCCACCACCATCCGCGCGGAGCGCTCCACGCAGAGGCCCACGCGCACCTCGGGGCCCACGCCCAGGCCGCGCAGGTGCCACGCCAGCGCGTCGCTCCGCCGGTCCAGCTCCGTGTAGCTCAGCGTCTCGTCGTCACCGGCCACGGCCACCGCGTCCGGCGTGCGTGCGGCCTGGGCCCGGAACTGCGCGTGGATGCAGAGGGCCGCGTCCTCGGGAGCGGGCGGGGTGAGGTCGTTCCAGTCCACCAGCAGCCGGCGCGTCTCGCCCTCGGTGAGCAGGGGCAGGTCCTCCACGCGGGCGTCCGGCGCGTCCACCACCGCGCGCAGCAGCGTCTCCAGGTGGCCCGCCAGCCGCGCGGGCGTGGAGGGCGCGAAGAGGTCGGTGCGGTACTCCAGCGCGCCCGTCAGGCCGTCCGGCGTCTCCACCAGGGAGAGCTGGAGGTCGAACTTCGAGGTGCCCTCCACCGCGCCATCCGGCACCGGCAGCACCGGCTTCCACTCCATGCCCGGCACCGCCAGGTCCGTGGGCGGGGGCACCTCCAGCAGGAGGCTCGTCTGGAACAGCGGGTTGTCCGCGCCACGGGCCACGCGGGCCGCGCCCACCACTTCCTCGAAGGGCAGGTCCGCGTGGGCCAGCGCCTCGTGGAAGGTGCGGCGCGTGCGGGCCAGCAGCTCGCGGAAGGTGGGCTGGCCGGACACGTCGCCGCGCAGCACCAGCGTGTGCGCGAAGAAGCCGACCACGTCCCGCAGCTCCGGCCGGTCGCGCTGGGCCACCACCGTGCCCAGGCCGAAGTCCTCCTGCCCGCTGTAGCGGTTCAGCAGCGCCGTCCAGGCCGCCGCCAGGGTGACGAAGAGGGTGCAGCCCTCACGACGGCCCAGCGCGCGCAGGTTCTCCACCAGCGGGCGGGGCAGGGTGAGCCGGTGCACCGCGCCCTGGAAGCCGGGCTCCTTCGGGCGAGGGAAGTCGGTGGGCAGCTCCAGCCGGGGCAGGCCCGCCAGCCGCTGCGCCCAGTACGCGCGCTGCCCGTCCAGCAGCGAGCCCAGCCCCTGCTGCCAGCGCGCGAAGTCCGCGTAGTGCAGCGTGGGCGAGGGCAGGGTGACGGCCGCGCCAGCCACGGCCGCGCGGTAGAGGGCCGCCAGCTCATGGGCCAGCACGCCGATGGACCAGCCGTCCGTGACGATGTGGTGCTGCGTCATCAGCAGCACGTGCTCCTCGTCCCGCAGCGCCACCAGCGCCGCGCGCGTCAGCGGGCCCTCCGCCAGGTTGAAGGGCTCGCGCGCCTGGGCCAGCGACAGCCGGTGCAGCTCGGCCTGCCGTGCGTCGGGCGCCAGCGCGCGCAGGTCCGACTTCGGCAGCTCCAGGGCCATGGAGGGCCGCGGCGCCCGGCGAGGCTGGCCGTCCGCCTCCGGGAAGGCGGTGCGCAGCACCGGGTGGCGCTCCACCAGCGCGTTCAGGCTCGTGCGCAGCGCGGCCTCGTCCAGCGGGCCGGTGAGGTGGAGCTGGAAGTGGACGTTGTAGAGCGGGGTCTCCGGGACCAGCCGGTCCAGGAACCACAGCCGCAGCTGGCCGGAGGACAGCGGCGCCTCCGCGTCCGCGGGGCCGGCCACCAGCGGGGGCGCGACCAGCGCGGACACCGGGCGCACGCCCTTCCACGTCTCCAGCAGGTGCGCGGCGGCCGCGCCCAGCGTCGGGCTCTGCCACAGGAAGGCCGCCGGGAGCTGGACGCCCAGCCCCGACTCCAGCTGGCCGTGCAGCTCCAGCACCATCAGCGAGTCCAGGCCCAGGCCCGCCAGGTCCGTGTCTCCGGCCAGCGTCGCCGCGTCCACGCGCAGCACCCGCGCCACCGCATTGCGGAGGAAGCGCTCCATCACGCCCGCGCGCTCCGCCTCGGACGCCGTCGCGAGCTGCTCCTTCAAGGGCACCGCCGGCTCCGTCACCGCCGGGGCCTCGGCCGTCACTACCGACGCCTCCACCACCTCCAGCTCACCGGCCAGGTACGCCGCCCGAGTCGCCCGCCGCTGAATCTTCCCGCTGGACGTCTTGGGGATGCTGCGCGCCTGGAGCAGCACCACGCCGTGCGCGTGCACCGAGTGCTCCTCCGCCAGCGCGCCTCGCACGGCCTCCACCACGGCGGCCGCGTCGAAGCCGTCGCGCATGTCCACCTCGGCCGCCACCACCAGGCGCTCCTCGCCCTCCACGTCCACGCTGAAGGCCGCGCAGCAGCCCGGCCTCACCGCGCGGTGGGCGCGCTCCGTCGCCAGCTCCAGGTCCTGGGGATACAGGTTGCGGCCGCGGATGATGAGCAGGTCCTTGAGCCGGCCGGTGACGAACAGCTCACCGTCCGCGTTCACGAAGCCCAGGTCACCCGTGCGCAGGTACGGCCCCTCGCCCGAGGCCAGCCGCGCGTCGAAGGCGTGCGCCGTCTCCTCCGGCCGCGCCCAGTACCCCTGCGCCACGCTGGGGCCGGACACCCAGATTTCGCCCACCGCGTGTGTCGCGCACGGCACGCGCGTCTCCGGGTGCACGATGAGCATCCGCTGGTCCAACGCGCTGCGGCCGGCGCCCACCAGCGTCCGCGCCTTCGGCCCTTCGTCCTGGTCCGACGCGTCCACGGCCCTGCCGTGCTCCAGCGCCTCCGCGTCGAAGCGCCCTTGCACGACGGGCTCGCCCTGGGTGCCACCGGTGACGATGAGCGTGGCCTCCGCCAGGCCGTAGCAGGGGTAGAAGGCCGTGGACTTGAAGCCGCACGGGGCGAAGGCGTCCGCGAAGCGCTCCAGCGTCTCGCGCCGCACCGGCTCCGCGCCGTTGAATGCCAGCGCCCAGCTGCTCAGGTCCAGCCGCTCGCGGTCCGCGTCCGTGGCCTTCCGTACGCACAAGTCGTACGCGAAGTTGGGACCGCCGCTGCACGTGGCCTTGAAGTGCGAAATCGCCTCCAGCCACCGCAGCGGCCGCTGCAGGAAGGCGATGGGCGACATCAGCGTGCACGGGAAGCCCAGGTACATGGGCTGCAGCACCTTCCCGATGAGCCCCATGTCGTGGAACATCGGCAGCCAGCCCATGCCCGACGAGCGCGAGGCCTCGAGGTTGAAGCCCCGGGTGATGAGCGCCTCGTTGTGCAGGATGTTGCCGTGGCTCACCATCACCCCCTTGGGGTTTCCGGTGGAGCCCGACGTGTACTGGAGGAAGGCAATCCCGTTCGTGTCCGTCTCCGGCAGCTTCCAGTCCGCCGCGCGGGCCTCGGGCACCGCGTCGCTCGCCAGCCACTGCAGCTCACCCAGCTCCGGCGCCTGCGGCTTGAACAGCTCCGACATCTCCAGGATGAAGCTGGTGGTGAGCACGTACTTCGCGCCGCTGTCCTGGGCGATGGCGCGCAGGCGGGGCAGGGTGCGCTCCAGCCGCGTCGGATCCGGTGGGTAGCACGGCACCGCCACCACGCCGCCATAGAGACAACCCATGAAGCCGGCGACGAACTCCATACCCGGAGGGTAGAGCAGCAGCGCCCGCTCACCCGCCGCGCCCGACTCGCGCAGCAGTGCGCCCAGCGCCCGGGCCCGCGTGTCCAGGCGCGTGTAGCTCCACTCCTCCACGCCGCCGTCCACGTCGCCCGTCTCCAGGAAGCGGTAGAGCAGCGCGTCGCCCTTCCGGTCCGCGCGGTACCGCAGCAGCTCCACGAGCGTGGGAAATTCGCTGGCCGCCTTCTCGTTCCGGTCACTCATGCGTGCTCCCCGCCTCTGGCTCGCAAGGCTGTGCGTCAGGCCCGGACGGAGGGCGTCGCCCGGATGGCCCATTCACTTCATGCATGCAGGTAGCGACTTCGTCCGGACCGGACCGCTGCAGCCGCGGTCAACGCCTCCCGGCGTCCAAGACCGCCGCAGCCACGCTTCCGTGCGAACCTGGCGCCGAGCCCCAGAGGGCCCCGCGCGCAAGAGACGCCGTTGTAGCGGGCGACCGCGTCAGCAGGAAGATAGGTCGAAGTTGAACCATGCCCGGTGCTTTCATCCCTTGTTTTCTGAGGAATGTCTAGTCAGCCAGGAAGCACTGTAAGGGGCTGTATTGCATGGAGGTCTGACCTCCTCGCCACCCTGCGCGGCCCTTCACGAAACCCACCAGGTTCCCGCGAATCCTGGCTCACCTGGAGCAGGGAGGCTGCCCGCGAGGGGCAGCCTCCGCGCGAACCGGGCCGGATCAGCGCGCCGACGTCCGGAGCGCCTCGCGCTCCTTGGCCTCGTAGAGCGCCTGGATGTTGGCGCCGCCGAAGCCGCGCGCGGCCTGACGCTGGATGACCTCGAAGAAGAGGGTGCGCCGCGCATGCTGCGTGCGGGTGAAGACCTGCAGCAGGTGGCCCCACGCGTCGCGGTCCATGAGGATGTTGCGCTCCTGCAGCGCGTCCCGGCGGAAGCCGGCCAGGTCGCCCAGCCGCGTCTCCAGCCCCTCGTAGTAGCCCGGCGGCGCGTCCAGGATCTTCATGCCGCCGCGGGCCAGCGCGTCCACCGAGCGGACGATGTCGGGCGCCAGGAACGCCAGGTGCTGCACGCCCGAGCCGCCGTGCGCCGCGAGGAAGTCCTCGAGCTGCCCACGTCGCGTGCCGGTGTACGGCTCCTGCATCGGGAAGCAGATGCGCCCGCCGGCCGTCTGCACCACCCGCGAGTTCATCCCGCTGTACTCCGTGCGCACGTTCTCCTCGTGCGTCTGCTCGAAGCCCAGCACGTCCCGGTAGAAGGCCACCGAGGGCAGCAGCGTGCCGCGCTCCAGGCACAGCGCCACGTGGTCCAGCGCGGTGAACAGCTCCTCCGTCCCCGTCGGGACCGACTCCAGCGGCAGGTACACGTCCGGCAGGAAGCCGCTGCCGCCGTCGCGCTGGATGAACGAGTGCACCAGGTCACCCGGGCCGGCGATGGTTGCCTTCACCACCCGGCCACCCGCGCCCTCGTACGTCACCGGCTCCTGCACCGCCTTCGCGCCCCGGCGCACCGCCTCGCGGAAGGCCCCGGCCGCGTCGGGCGTGGAGAACGCCACGTCCTTCACCCCGTCGCCGTGCACGCGCACGTACTCCGCCACCGGGCCTTCAGAACCGAGCGCGGAGGTGACCACCACCCGCGAGCTGCCCTGCTTCAGGACGATGGACCGCCGCCCCTCGAGCCCGCTCTCCGGCGCTGCCTGCGCCACCATGCGGAAGCCCAGCGCATGGCAGAAGAAGTAGGCCGACAGCATGGCGTCGCCCACGTACAGCTCCACATGATCCACGCTCGTGAATTCCACCGGAGGACCCCTTGTCGTGTTGGCGTGGCCGTCCATCGTGCTATGGGGCCGCGAGATTATCTGCCAGTGAAAAGGCTGATACATCCCCTAGCATGAATCACGGGTCTGACGGGAGCGTCGTATATTCCAGTTGAAATTTTATAATCCTGGAATTCCGCCTCAGGCGGAAGCGGCAGTGTTTACGGGTGGTTGCATCGAGGTCGCCACCAGCCGCCCTGCCTCGAGCTTCAGCACCCGGTCCGCCATCCCGAAGTATCGGTCATCATGGCTGATGACAAATACCAGTTTTCCCCGGCTTCTCAGCTCAGGGAGCAGCTCCCGGTAGAAGAGCTCACGAAACACCGGGTCCTGGTCGGCGGCCCACTCGTCGAAGATGTAGACGGGCCGGTCCTCCAGGTACGCGGTCAGCAGGGCCAGCCGCTTGCGCTGCCCCTGGGACAGCTTCGTGGTGGAGAGCCGGTCGCCCTCGAGCCGCACCTTGCGGTCCAGGTGGAGCTTGGCGAGGTACGTGCGCGCGCGCTCCAGCAGCTCCGGGCGGCCCAGGCCCAGCAGCCGGTCGAAGAGGTGGAAGTCGTAGAAGACGGCGGTGAAGAGCTGCCGGTACGCGGCGCGCGTCTCGTTCACCACCGGCACGCCGTCCACGCGAATCTCTCCGGCCTCGGGCACGTAGAGGCCGGTGAAGAGCTTGGCCAGGGTGGTCTTCCCGCTGCCGTTGCCGCCCACCAGGAAGACCAGCTCGCCCCGCCGCAGCGTCAGGTCTATCGGGCCGAGGGTGAAGTGGCCGTCCTCGTGCTCGCGGTAGTAGCTGTGGGTGATGCCGGCCAGCTCGAGGGTCTCGAAGGTGGGGTTGGCGGGCACGTTCTCCGGGACGATTTCCCGGGCGTCCTCCAATGAGAGCCCGAGCTTCTCCAGCTTCCGGATGGCCACCTGGCTGCGCGCGAGGTGGGGAATCTGCGTCGCCAGGCCGTCCAGGGGCTGCTGGACGTAGAGCACCACCAGCGTGTAGCCGACGAGCGTGGCCATATCGACGTCGAAGAAGCGCGGCACGCCGAAGAGGACCGCGCCGATGACGGCCACGATCATGAAGTTGCCCCAGTTGGCGCTGAGGATGAACAGGTTGTTGGAGGAGATCATCGACTCGGACACGGCCTCGGCCGTGGGCCTGAGCTCGGTGCCCATGAAGGCCGTCCTCCGGGCATGGTGGAGCCTCAGCTCCTTCGTCCCCTCGATGAGCGTGCGGAAGCCGGCGAAGAGCTGGTCGTTCTGCTCGCGGCGCCGCTCGAGCTGGCCGAAGGCCTTGCGCATGGGCAGCACCACGGTGACGCCCACCAGGGCCAGCACGCCGAGCATCAGCGCCAGCACGGGCCCGGACAGGTACGCGAGGTACGCCAGGCAGCCGGCGATGGTCGCCACGCTGATGAGGACGTAGGGCGCCAGGGAGATGGACGTGCTGATGACGAGGATGTCGTCGGTGAGCGACGACAGGATGCGGTGCGGGCCCGCCTCCTCCATCTTCCGCAGCGGCGCGCGGAGGATGCGCTCGCACAGCTCCATCCGCAGGTCCTGCACCACGCGCTGCTGCAGCACGTTGAGCTGGATCTGCGACAGCAGCCGCGTCACCAGGACGGCCACCGCCATCGCCGCGAACTTCGGGAGCAGCCGGAAGGCCTCCTCGGGGCTGCTGGAGGTAATCGCCTCGTTGGTGATGGCGATGAGCGCCGCGCCGCAGCCACCCGCGAGCAGGCCCAGCAGCAGTGAGGTGATGATGGGAAGCTTGGACTTCCGGAACAGCAGCGCGAGCAGGGTCAAGGCGTCTCCCGGAGACCGGGGAGCCCGGTTGGCGCGGGCTCCGAGCGCCGTCATATGTCATCGCCGTTCGCGGCGGTACCCCGTGCCTCAGGAGTCGGGCTCCATGCCGGGACGCGGCTGGCACCCCGAGTGTGGCTCGCGGTGGAGCGCGTCAGGAGAACGGAGCGGAATGCGGGGAGGGCGGTGACAGCTTCCGTGGGGACGCGGATACTCCGGTCCATGCGCCTGCTCTCCCATCTCGCCACCGGCCTCGTGCTCCTGCTGGGGACCGCCTGGATCGCGCTCGCCCTCTCACTGACGGGCGCGGGCGCGGAAGGGTCGCACCCGGTGCGGGCGCTGCTGGCGCTGGTGCTGGCCGGCGCGGCGGTGGTGGTGTGGCGCAAGGGCTCGCGGCGCGGAGCGGTGGCGGTGGTGGTGGCGGGCTGCGCGGCGGTGTTCGGGTGGATGCAGACGGTGAAGCCTTCGGGTGAGCGCGACTGGGCGCCGGACCTGGCGCGCGCGGCGCGGGCGGAGGTGGACGGCCCTCGCGTGACGATTCACGACGTGCGCGACTTCCGCTACCGCAGCACCACGGACTGGGACGCGTCCTGGTACTCGGCGACGTACGACACGCGCGAGCTGACGGGCGCGTGGTTCATCGTGGAGCCGTTCTCCGGCTTCTATGGCGCGGCGCACACCATGGTGAGCTTCGGCTTCTCGGACGGGCGCTATGTCGTCTTCTCCGTGGAGGTGCGGCGCGAGAAGGGGGAGACGTTCTCCGCCGTGGGTGGCCTGTTCCGCCAGTTCGAGCTCATCTACGTCGTGGGCGACGAGCGCGACCTGGTGCAGCTGCGCTCCAACCACCGCAAGGACGACGTCTACCTGTACCCGGTGGACGCGTCGAAGGAGCGCATCGTCTCCTTCTTCCTGGACATGGTGGCGCGGATGAACGCGCTGCACGCGCGGCCGGAGTTCTACGACACGCTCACCAGCAACTGCACCACCAACCTGGTGCGCCACGTCGAGAAGGTGAGCGACGTGGACGTGCCGTACGACCACCGGACGCTGCTGCCGGCCTACTCGGATGCGCTGGCGTACGAGCTGGGTCTCATCGAGAAGGACGCGCCGCTGGAGGTCGTCCGCGCGAGGCACCACATCAACGCGCGCGCGCTTGCAGCGGAGGGCCGGCCGGACTTCTCCCGGGCCATCCGCGGGCTCGCGGCCACGGCGGACTCAGCCCCCTGAGGCTGTGGCCGGCGCCGGCCCCGCCTTCAGGTGCTTGTCGTAGTGCTGCTGGAGCGCGAGGAAGTAGCCGCGCTCCTCCCACAGCTCCGCGAGCAGCCGGTCCGTCAGCGACTTCACCTCGGCGCTCTGCTCCGCGTCGGGCGTGCGGGGGCCGGGGTTCTTCGGGCTGAAGAAGGCGCGGGTGGCCTCAGCCATCAGCACGCGGCTGCTGGCGAAGAGCCGGCGGAGGATTTGATTCACCGGGCGGGCGTCCACCTCCGCGCAGGCGGCGACGATGGCGTCGTGGATGCGCCGGGGCATGTCGCCCGCGAGCGAGCCGGCGTCCACGTCTCCCCGCTCCACGGCGTGGGTGAGCAGGTAGCCGTGGTGCAGGGACAGGGACGCCATGTCCACGCAGTCCTTGATCCACAGCACGAAGAAGACCTTCCGGAAGATCTTCTGCACGGGGAAGAGCACCACGCTCTTGAGCAGGCTCATCACCCGGCCGCCCATCGTCTGGCTCACGTGCGAGCCGGCCAGCAGCTCCACCGCCCGGGCCGGCGCGGGCAGGCCGTGCTCCCGGAGGATGGTGCGGACCATGCCCTCGCGCGTCTGGCGCAGGGCGTAGTCGTCCAGGAAGGGCACCGGGATGAGCGGCGTCAGGCCGGAGGCGACGGCGAGAAACGCCACCCGGCCCATCAATGGCGGCAGGTCGCTGGCGGCGGCGGGACGGGGCTTCGGCTCGGGCATACCCCCTCCATATGCCAATCCCGGCCCGCCATTGCATGCACTGGAGGGCCGTGCTGGCGGCTCCCAGGACGTCCGAGCACGGCGGCCCCGCCTGGCCCCCGGACTTGACGCCGGAAGGGGGTGTTTTTATATAACCATATGGATATAAATCCGATGACTCATGGAGGCGCGGCCGGGAGCCGCCTGGATGCGATTTTCGCCGCGCTCGCGGACCCGACCCGGCGGGCCATCCTCGCCCGGCTCGCGGCGGGGGAGGCGTCGGTGAACGAGCTGGCGGAGCCGTTCGCGATGAGCCAGCCCGCCATCTCCAAGCACCTCAAGGTGCTGGAGCGCGCCGGCCTGATTTCGGGCGGCCGCGATGCGCAGCGCCGGCCCCGCCGACTGGAGGCCGCCCCGCTCGCGGAGGCCAACGAGTGGCTGGAGCGCTACCGCGAGTTCTGGGAAGCCACCTTCCAGCGCCTCGACGCCGTGCTCGATGACATGAAGGCCGAAGAGGAGGGACGCGAAGCTCCCCGGCGCGGCAGGAAGAAGAAGCCCTGAGCGGCCTCAGCCCTTGCGGAGCCCGTGCACGTGCGGCAGCCGCGGTGGCAGGAAGCAGAAGCCCTGAGCGGCGCGCGGCCTCAGCCCTTGCGGAGCCCGCGCACGTGCGGAAGCAACAGTGAGTAGAGCGTGCTCATCACCGGCGTGGGCACGCCGCGGGCCTTGCCCCGCCGGGACACCGTGCCCTGGAGGTACTCCACCTCCAGCGGCTTGCCGCCCTCGAGGTCCACCATCATCGACGGGCGCATGTCGTCCTGCAGCCCTTCCATGAACTTCCGCACGTCCTCGGGGCGGGTGGTGGTGACGACGCCCTCGGCGGCGGCCACGCGGAGCACCTCGGCGGCGGCCTCCTGGAACATCTCGCGGAAGGGGCCGGCCTCCCGCAGCGGCCCCAGGGGCAGGCGGGCCGCGGTGCAGAAGCCGGACATGGCCGCGAGGAAGGCGAGCTTCTCCCAGAGCGGCGCTCGCGCGTCGGCCACCGCCTCCACGTTCAGCCCCGCGCCCGCCAGCACGTCGCGCAGCGCCTGCACACGCGGGGACACGCGGGACGTGTCGCCGAACACCTCGCCCAGCACGATGCGGTGGTACTTGCCCGTCTGCGAGATGACGCCCGGCTCGCTGATGGCGGTGGAGATGTACGTCGTGCCGCCGATGACCGGTGCCTCGCCCACCACGGCGGCCACCTCGCCGGGGCTGTCCACGCCATTCTGCAGCGTGAGGATGGCGGCGGTGGTGCCGCCCAGGGCGGGCGTGTCCGACGCGGCGGCGAGCGTCTTCACCGTGGGCAGCACGGAGGCGACGTCGTAGTTCTTCACCGCCAGGACGACCACGTCCACCGGGCCCACGCGGGCGGGGTCCTCCTCGGCGCGCACGGGGACGGTGAAGTCTCCCTCGATGCTTCGGATGGAGAGGCCCTTCTCACGCATGGCTCTCAGATGAGCGCCCCGGGCGAGGAACGTCACCTGCTGGCCGGCGCGCACCAGCCGCGCGCCGTAGTACCCACCGACTCCTCCCGAACCCACGATGGCGAATCGCATGGCGCGGAAGATAACCGGGCGCTCCCGCGGCGGCAGGACTCAATCCCGCCGCGCGGGGGGACGGCCGCCGGGCTCAGTGCACCCGGGCCACCGGCACCACCACCTCTTCGGGAGGCAGCTGCCAGGCCGGCGCGTCCATCGCCGGGGACACCGCGGGGGCCGGCTGACGGCTGTTGGCGACGAAGGCCGCCGCGCTCTCCGGGCTCCCACAGGCAGCGAGGATGCGCTCCGGAACCATGAAGGCACTGACGAAGGCGTCCGCGACGCGCTGCTCCTGGCTGCCGGCGACCAGCACGTCGACGACGTGCGGAGGCGGCGGCTGGAGCAGGGCATTGGTCCAGTGCGTCGCCGGGGCGGCGGCCGCCCACGTCTTCGTCTCCGCGTCGCGGCAGAAGGCCTCGTCGAACGGACGGTCCATGCCCACGGCGTCGAGGATGCTCGCCGCCAGCGCGAAGGCGGAGGCCGACGCCGCGTTGGCGCCCTGGCCGGCGACCGGGTCGTTCGTCACGTGCGTGTCGCCCACGGCCATGACACAGCGGCCGTTGGCCAGCCGTGCCCAGCCCTGGCGGACCATGGGGGTGAGGCTGCCCTGCAGCCAGTCCATGGGCCCCAGCACGCCGAACTGCTCCGGCTCCACGCGCTCGAAGGTGGTGGGCGCGAAGCGGCGCAGCCGGTCCATCAGCAGCGCCTCGAAGGCGCGCGGGTCCGCGTCGTAGCGCTGCTGGCCGAGCACCGCCAGCTCCCCCTCGGGCAGCGCCTCGATGAGGATGCTCGGCACGCGGCCGTAGCGGGTGATGACCTGAGCCTCGAAGATTTCACCATGGCCCGGCACCAGGTTCGCAATCATGCTGATGGGCTCCTGCATGTGCACGCCCTTGAGCAGGGCGGCGAACAGCAGGCGGGCCGGCTTCGTGTGCGGCGACAGCTCCGGGATGCGCGGGAAGAGCGACGTCAGCCCGTTGCGGCCGGTGGCCACCACCACCAGGTCATGCCGGAGCGTCACCGCCTCCAGCACCGCGACGTCCACGGGCAGCACCTCCAGCCGGCCCCCGCGCGCCACGAAGTCCTCCGCCAGCCTCGGCTGGTACAGGCGGTAGTCCACGAAGATGGTGGACGAGTCCAGCCGGCCCCGCAGCCCGAACGGCTGCGGCCCGTTCACGTGGATGCCCACGGAGTGCAGGTCCGCGTGCGGCCCGCTCCAGTGGTCCACGCCCAGCTCGCGCTCCCGGTTCCGGGTGGGCGAGTGGTGCGCCACCGTGTTGAGCAGCCGCCCGGTGCGCAGCTTCGCCGGGTCCTGCTCCGCGTACAGCGTCACGGGGATGCCGTGGGACAGCAGCTTCAAGCCCAGGTGCAGGCCGGCCGTGCCGGCGCCGATGATGCCGATGCTCGCCATGTGACTCTCCTTCCGTGCCCGGCAGGCCAGCGGCCGTGTCGGGTTGGACCCCCCCCAAGGGGACATGGGGTGCCCCGGACTTTTCCCGGAACGCTGGGCTCCATAGCACAATACGGGTGGAGAACTTCAAATGGGTCGTACTAATTTTTTGAGAATCTGCGCACGACTCCAGATTTCCTACTGCGACGGACGGTGTGGGTCCGGGTTGGGTGGACGTGGCGGAAGGCCCTACAGTCGGGGGCGATGAGTGTGTCCCTGGACTTGATTCTGGAAGTGGGAGACCTCGCGGACACGTCCGCGGACGCGGTGCTCTACAAGTACGCGCAGCGGCTCTACGGGGCGGCGGGCGCGGCGGCGAAGCGGCTGGAGCGGGTGGGCATTCCCGCCTCGGAGGTGGAGGTGCTCCCGGGGCAGTACCGCCTGGTGGAGACGCGCGGGGGACTGGCAGCGCCCCTGGCGCTCTTCCTGGGCACGGTGCGCCTGGGCGACTTCGGCTACCACGAAATCCGCCAGTTCTCCGTGCGCGCGCTGAAGGCCCTGGAGTCACACACGGCGCTGAAGCACGTGGCCGGCACGGTGCACGGGCCGAACTACGGGCTGGACGAGGACGAGGCGGCGCTCGCGTTCGTCGGTGGACTCGTGGAGGCCTTCCAGCGGGGCACGGGGCCGCAGGGCCTGGAGCGCTTCACGGTGGTGGAGGTGGACGCGCGGCGCGCTGCGCGGCTGCGCAAGGCGATGGAGCGGGGGCTCGTCGGCACGCCCGGGGTGACGGCGCTGCCGGGCGGCAACGGCTTCCGGGTGCAGCGGATGAGCGCCGTCGTGCAGGCGCCGCCCATGGCCACGGCGGGCACGGTGTCCTTGGAGAAGCCGCACGCCTTCGTGGCCATGCCCTTCGCGCCGGAGCTGGAGGACACCTACCACTACGGCATCCTCGGGCCTGTGAAGACGGCGGGCCTGCTGTGCGAGCGCGTGGACCAGGCGGTGTTCGACGGGCCCATCATCCAGCGCATCCGCGAGCGCATCGACACGGCGAAGGTGGTCATCGCCGACCTGTCCATGGCCAACCCCAACGTGTACCTGGAGGTCGGCTATGCGTGGGGCCGCGGGCGGCCGTGCATCCTCATGGTGCGCGACGTGAGGGAGCTGCGCTTCGACGTCGCCTCCTACCGCTGCATCGTCTACAAGAGCATCCGCGAGCTGGAGACGCTGCTCGCGCGAGAGCTGGAGCGGCTGGCCTGACGCCGCTCACCAGCCCCGTGCCGCCACGCTCCACGTGGCGTGCGGGGCCCCGCTGCGCAGCACGTGCAGCCGCTCGTGCAGGTTGACGGAGGTGCAGACGTGGTTGGGCACCACGCGCACGCGCTCTCCCACGCGGGGGCGCCACGCCGTGCCGGACACGTCCAGCAGGCCGTGCTCCTCCGACACGCCGCGCACCACCACCTCCGGCCTGTCCAGCAGGGCGCCGTAGCCCCCGGCGGGGTCCACGCCTTCCTCCTTGGCCAGGGCCTTGGAGCCGGCGTCGATGACGACCTGTCCGGGGACGGCGGTGCTCACCACGGTGGCGAGCACGGAGTACGCACACTCCGTCCACGCGCACGCGCCCAGGGCGGCGGAGTTGCGGTCGTTGAACACGTTGACGCCGGGCCGTATCTCCGTGAGCCCGGCCACCTCGTGCGAGCGCCACAGCGTGGGCGTGGAGCCGCCGCTCACCTGTGGAGGCTTCAGGCCGGCGGCGGCCAGCGCCGTCACGAAGGTGCCCACGCGTGAGGCCTGCTCGCGCAGCACCGGGCCCTGCTCGGCCACGGGCGTGCGCACGTGCCCGGCGTAGAAGGTGATGCCCTCGTAGCGCACGCCCTCGGTGTCAGCCACCGCGCGAGCCAGGGCCACAGCCTCCTCGGGGGCCTGGAGGCCCACGCGGCGCATGCCCATGTCCAGCTCCACCAGCACGCCCACGGTGCGGCCCGCGTCGCGCGCGGCCCGGCCCAGTCCGTCCAGCGCCTCGCGCGAGTCGAGCGCGACGGTGACGCGGACGTGGCGGGGCAGGGCCATCAGGCGCGCGAGCCGCTGGGGGCCCACGGGCGGGTAGGCCACCAGCACGTCGTCCGCGACGGAGGCCATGACCTCGGCCTCGTGGAGCGTGGCCACGGTGGCGCCGGCCGCGCCGGCCCGCAGCTGCAGGGCGGTGAGCTCCACCGTCTTGTGCGTCTTGGTGTGGGGGCGCCAGCGCAGGCCGTGCTCGCGCGTATAGGCCGCCACGCGCTGGAGGTTCGCCTCCACGCGGTCCAGGTCCACGATGGCGGCCGGAGTGACGAGCGAATCCAGGGATGGAAGGTCCATGCCGCGCATGGTGGCACCCGACGCGCGGTGGCTCCAGCGTCAACGCCCGTGCTCGCGACCTCCTGCGGAATGGTACACACCCGGCTCCAGCGCGCCGGCCGGGACTTCTCCCTGCGGGGGCGTGCCACCCATCCGAGGGCTCCATGCCAGCCACTCCCATCATGACCCTGCGCGCGCTCAACCGGGCCACGCTCGCGCGACAGCTGCTGCTGGAGCGCGAGAAGCTCCCCCTCCTCAAGGCCGTCGAGCGGCTCGTGGCGCTCCAGGCCCAGCAGGCGAAGCCGCCCTTCCTCGGCCTCTGGTCCCGCGTCGAGGGCTTCGAGCGCGAGGCGCTCCTGCGGCTGCTGCAGCGCCGCGAGGTCGTCCGCGCCACGCTGATGCGCGGCACGCTGCACCTGCTGAGCGCGAAGGACTACGTGAAGCTGCGGGCCCTCTTCGCGCCGCTGCTGGAGGCCTCGGTGCACGCCATCCTCCGCGAGCGCGCGAAGGGCCTGGACATCGCGCCCCTGGTCCAGGAAGCGCGCGAGTACCTGCTGGAGGAGCCTCGCACCTTCGAGGAGGTGCGCGACTACCTGGTGGAGCGCCACCCGAAGACGGACGAGCGCGCCATGGGCTTCGTGGTGCGGATGTACCTGCCGCTCATCCAGGTGCCCACCGACGCCGAGTGGGGCTACCCGGGCACCACGGACTTCGCCGTGGCGGAGTCCTGGCTGGGTGAGCCGCTGGGCACCGACGGGACGCCGGAGGCGCTGGTGCTGCGCTACCTCGCGGCCTTCGGCCCGGCGACGGTGGCGGACGCGCAGACGTGGACCGGCCTCAAGGGCCTCAAGGACGTGGTGGCGTCGCTGATGCCGAAGCTGCTCACCCTGCGCGACGAGAAGGGGCGCGAGCTGTTCGATTTGCCGAAGGCGCCCCGGCCTCCCGAGGACACGCCCGCGCCCGTGCGCTTCCTGCCCGAGTTCGACAGCCTCATCCTCGGACACGAGGACCGCACGCGGCTGGTGGCGGACGAGTACCGCTCCCGGCTCATCACGAAGAACCTGCGCATCCCCGCCACGTTCCTGGTGGACGGCCTCGTCACCGGCACGTGGAAGGTGGAGCGGAAGAAGGCCACGGCGACGCTCGTCGTCGAGCCCTTCGCGCCGCTGGGCAAGAAGCTGCGCGACGCGCTGGTGGGGGAAGGGGAGGGCCTGCTGCGCTTCGCCGAGCCCGACGCCCGCGCCTTTGAGGTCCGCTTCGCCTGAGTGGCCGGGCCGGGGGCTGCGCAAGTGCCCGCCATGCCTGGGCTTTCCTCCAGACGCATTGCGGTGCGGGAGGGCAGGGACTAGTTATGGGCCTCATACGCCGAATCCCGCTGTCAGCGGGAGCGGGGGACCCAGGTTCGTTGGGGCGAGTCGCTCGAGGTCGAGCGTAGGGCAGGTTCTCTCAGCCCGAGTCCGTCAGCTAACCCCGCAGGCGTCGAGGAGAACGCAATGTCTTCCGACCCTGGCAGTTCCGGGCCGGGCTCGCCGTCGTCCGCGAGCTCGGCTGCTCCCGCTTCACCCCGTCCTCCCTCCGGTGGCCATGCGGCCGTCAGGGGCCGGGAGCCCCTCTCCCGCCTGGCACCGCTCGCCCTGGGCGCGCTCGGCATCGTCTACGGCGACATCGGCACCAGCCCGCTGTACGCGCTGCGCGACTGCTTCAGCGGCGAGCACGGCATCGCTCCCACTCCCGACAACGTGCTGGGGGTGCTCAGCCTCGTCTTCTGGAGCCTGCTCATCGTCATCTCGGTGAAGTACCTCGCCTTCGTGATGAAGGCGGACAACCGGGGGGAGGGCGGCATCCTCGCCCTGCTGGCGCTGGTGCTGCATCGACGCGGGAGCCCTGGTGGCGAGGCGGGCGGCGGGGCGCGACGCATGGTGCTGCTGACGCTGGGCCTCTTCGGCGCCGCGCTGCTCTACGGCGACGGCATCATCACCCCGGCCGTCTCGGTGCTGTCGGCGGTGGAGGGGCTCGCGGTGGCCACCCCGCTCTTCACGCCCTACGTGGTGCCCATCGCGCTGGTCATCCTGCTCGCGCTCTTCCTGGTGCAGCACAAGGGCACGGGGGGCATCGGCCGGGTGTTCGGCCCCTTGATGGTGGCCTGGTTCGTGACGCTCGCGGTGCTGGGCGTGCACGAGCTGGTGAAGAACCCTTCGGTGCTGCAGGCCGTGCTGCCCACGCACGCGGTGCGCTTCTTCGCGCACAACGGCTGGCACGGCTTCCTGGTGCTGGGCGCGGTGTTCCTCGTGGTAACGGGCGGCGAGGCGCTCTACGCGGACATGGGCCACTTCGGCTACCGGCCCATCCGCCTGGCCTGGTTCGTCCTGGTGCTGCCGGCGCTCCTGCTCAACTACTTCGGGCAGGGGGCGCTGCTCTTGCGCGAGCCCGGCGTCGCCAGCAATCCCTTCTTCCACCTGGCCCCGGACTGGGCCCTCTACCCGCTGGTGGGGCTGGCCACGGCGGCCACCGTCATCGCCTCCCAGGCGCTCATCTCCGGCGTCTTCAGCCTCACCCGGCAGGCCATCCAGCTGGGCTACTGGCCCCGGCTGGAGGTGGTGCACACCTCGGCGTCGGAGCAGGGGCAGATCTACCTGCCCGGAGTGAATCTCGCGCTGCTGCTGGGTGTGGTGGCGGTGGTGCTGGGCTTCCGCTCCTCGCTCGCGCTCACGGCGGCGTACGGCATCGCGGTGACGGCGACCATGGCCATCACCACGTGCCTCGCCTACGTGGTGGCGCGCGAGCGCTGGGGCGTGCGGCGCTCGCTCGCGCTGCCCGTGGCCGCCGCGTTCCTCGCCATCGACCTGGGCTTCTTCGGCGCCAACATCGTCAAGGTGGCGCACGGCGGCTGGCTGCCGCTCTCGCTGGGCGTCGTCCTCTTCACCCTGATGACGACGTGGAAGCGAGGCCGCGAGCTGCTGGCGGAGAAGCTGCGCACGGGCGCGCTCGGGCTGAGGGACTTGCTGGAGAGCTTCGGGGACACCGGGCCCCGCCGGGTGCCAGGGACGGCCATCTTCATGACGGGCAACTCGGACCTCGCGCCCACCGCGTTGCTTCACAACCTGAAGCACAACAAGGTGCTGCACGAGCAGACCCTGTTCCTCACCATCCTCACCGAGGACGTGCCACACGTGCCCTCCGCCGAGCGGGTGACGGTGGAGGACCTGTCCCAGGGCTTCCGCCGCATCGTCGCGCGCTACGGCTTCATGGAGGACCCGTCGATTCCCGACATCCTCAAGCGTTGCCGCGAGGCGGGCCTGCCCTTCAACGTCATGAGCACCAGCTTCTTCCTCGGCCGGGAGACGCTCATCCCCAGCAAGAAGCCCGGCATGGCGCTGTGGCGCGAGGTGCTCTTCACCTGGATGAGCCGCAACGCGCGCAGCGCCACCTCGTACTTCCGGATTCCCCCCAACCGCGTCGTCGAGCTGGGGGCCCAGGTGGAGCTGTAGGCCGGCCACCGCGCCCACACGAAGCCCGCCGCGAACACGGTGTCCCCGTGTCCACGGCGGGCGGAGTGCCCTTGCGTCAGGGCTCGTGCGTCACTGGGGAGGCGGCGCGCTGACCTTCTTCGCCGGCGGCCGGTACTTCATGCCCAGCTCGTTGAAGACGAAGGAGTAGACGTCCACCTCCTCCTCGATGCGGGCGTTGAGCGGGGTGCCGGCGCCATGGCCGGTCTCCGCGTTGGCGCGCAGGAGGACGGGGCGCTTGGAGGTGGTGGCCTCCTGCATCCGGGCCACCATCTTCCGCGAGTGGAACGGGTCCACGCGCGGGTCATTGGCGCCAGAGGTGAACAGCACGGACGGGTACTGCGTGCCGTCCTTCACGTTGTGGAAGGGCGAGTACGCGCGCAGCGCCTTGAACTGCTCGGGGTCCTTCACCGTGCCGTACTCGGTGATGTTGAACTGCCCGTTGGGCGTCAGCTCCACCCGCAGCATGTCGTAGATGCCCACGCGCGCCACGACGGCGCCGTACATCTCTGGGTGCTGGGTGACGGCCGCGCCCATCAGCAGGCCGCCGTTGCTGCCGCCCTGGATGGCCAGCTTCTTCGGCTGCGTGTACTTCTGGTCCACCAGCAGCTTCGCGGCGGCGTAGAAGTCGTCGAAGACGTTCTGCTTCTTCGTCAGCGAGCCCTCGGCGTGCCACTTCTCGCCGAACTCCGAGCCGCCGCGCAGGTTGGCCACCGCGTACACGCCGCCCTGCTCCAGCCACAGGCCCGTCAGCGCGCTGAAGCCCGGGGAGATGGAGACGTTGAAGCCGCCGTAGCCGGTGAGCAGCGCCGGGTTCTTGCCGTCCAGCTTCGTGCCCTTCTTCTTCAGGATGGTGACCGGCACCTTGGTGCCGTCCTTGGACGTGGCCTCGGTGCGCACCACGTCCACGTCGCTCAGGTCCATGGGCGACGTGCGGGCCAGCGCCGTCTTCGTCACCTTGTTGTCCTTGGCGGAGTAGCGGTACCAGGCCATCGGCTGCACGAAGCTGGTGTTGACGAAGAGGATGTCGTCGCCGCCCGCGCTCACCAGCCCGCCCACGGAGGACACCGGCAGCGTGGGCACCAGCCCCAGCACCTGGCCCTTCAGGTCCACCATGCGCACCTGGGACGGGCCGCCGAGCTGCTCGTTCACGTACACCCGCGACTTCGCCGGGAAGATGCCCTGGATGCTGGCCTCGCCCTCGGGCACCAGCACCGTGGCCTTGTCCAGCGTGGGGGTGGCCAGGGGCAGCCGCAGCACCTTGCCGCGCGGCGCGTCCTTGCGGCTCACCAGGTACAGGGCCCCGTCGTGGCCGAAGCGCGCGCGGATGACCTTGTCCTCGAACTTCGACACCTGCGTCCACTGCTTGGAGGGGCCGCGCAGGTACAGCATGAACTCGCCGCCGTCGCCGTTGGCCACCAGCGCGGAGGTGTACTGGCCGTCGTGCGACGTCTCCAGCTCCGTCATCGCGATGCGCGGGAAGTCCTTGCCCAGCGCGTACGTGTCCTTCTCCGTGGGCGTGCCCAACTGGTGGAAGTACACCTGCTGGAAGAAGTCGCGGTCGGCCGCCGGGCGCTCCTCGCCGCGCGGGTAGCGCGTGTAGAAGTAGCCGGTGCCCTCCGCGTTCCACGCGAGGCTGCCACCCGCGGTGCCGCCATTCACCTTGGGCACCACCTCGCCAGGCAGCGCCTTGCCGGTGGCCACGTCGTAGACGGTGACGTCACCGCTCTCCGTGCCGTTCTTCGACAGGGACACCGCCACCTTCTTGCCGTCCAGGGTGGGGACGTACCAGTCGATGGTGGTGTGGCCCGACGGGTCCACCACCATGGGGTCCACCAGCACGCGCTCCTTGGACGTGTCGTCCACCGAGCCCAGCACCACCAGGAAGGCCTGCTGCTTCGGCGGCTGCGACTTCATGGCGAAGAGGGTGCCACCGGCATCCTCCAGCGCGCCGTAGCCCGGCGACTTCCAGGACAGCAGCTCGGAGATGCGCTGGCGCAGGCCCTCGCGGCCGGGCAGCTTGTCCAGGATGGCGCGCGTGTGCGCGTTCTGCGCGTCGTTCCACTGCTGCACCTTCGCGTCGCCGGAGGACTCCAGCCACTGGTACGGGTCCTTCACCTCCGTGCCGTGGTAGGTGTCCACCTTCTCCTGCTTCTCCGTCGCGGGCGCCTTGGCGGCACCCTTGCCCGGGGCCGGCGCGGCCGGCACGGCCAGCGGCAGCATCAGCACCGCCGCCGTCACTGCGGTTGTCAGCTTCAAGCTTCACCTCCAGGGTGAGGTTGGGAAGTCGCGCGCAGCCTGCCACGTCCCCTGCCCACAGGCGCACCTTCCCCGTCATGGGAATGTCGTCCCCGCCCGGGTGTTCGCTCGCGTTCCGGCCGACCGGCTTTCGCGTCCCAGCCGTGGGAATGCGCCGGGCCCATGCGGTTGCCTGGAGCCTCAGCGCAGGGGCAGCTCCACCAGCGCCGCCGCGAAGCGGTCGAAGGCCTCGCTCGAGGGGAGCGCGGTGCCCTCGTCCATGTTGCCCAGCATCAGCGCGAAGACGACGCGCGGGTGCTGGCTGTCACCGGGGCGGTCCACCACGCCCACGAAGCAGCGCTGCCCGGAGAGGGTGCCCGTCTTCGCGCGGATGCGGCCGGCGGTGACGGGGGTGACGGGGCGGGTGGCCAGCGTGCCGTCCTGGCCGGCCACGGGCAGGCTCTCCACCAGCGCGGTGCCGTACGGCTCCCGCAGGCTGGTGAAGAGCACGCGCACCAGCCCGCGCGCGGTAGCCAGGTTGTAGCGGGACAGCCCGCTGCCATCTACCGGGCGCAAGTCCCGGGCGGGGATGCCGCGCCGGGTGAGCTCCTCGCCCAGGGCGGAGCGCAGGGCGGCGTACGTCTCCGCGCCGGTGCGCTCGCGGGTGAAGCGCAGCCCCAGCCGCTCCGCGTAGAGGTTGAGCGACTCCTTGTTGGTGACCTTGACCAGCTCCGACAGGGGCGGGCTGACCAGGGTGACGAGCGGCTCGGGCACGGGCGGGCGCAGCGGGGCGGGGGACTCCAGCGTGTGCGGCAGGCGGGGCACGCCGCGCTTGAGCAGGGCCTCCTCCACGCACGCGGAGAAGAGGACCTGGGGCTCGTCCACGGCCAGCTTCACGGTGGCGGCGCGCGGGCACTGGTTGGCGGGAGAGCGCCACACGCAGCGCACCCCGGGGCCGCCGCGCTGGCGCACGCACGCGACGTTGGTGCGCTCGGCCGTCATGTCCACGCTCACCACCGTGGACAGCGACGCGAAGGCGGGCGTCAGCTGCACGGTGGGAGGCTGCGCGCAGTCCACGCCCTCCGCGCGCGACAGCGACAGGTCCACCACGTTCTCCCGGAACACGAAGCTCGTCGGGGCGGCGCTGTAGGCGTAAGCGGCGTCGTCCCAGGCCCAGCCGGGGCCGAAGGGGAAGTCCGCCTCGTCGGTGCCCCGCACCCGGACGTTTCCGCGCCACTGGCGGATGCCGCGCGCCACCATGGCGTCCGCCACCTGGTCACACGCGAGCGCCGTCTCCGGGAAGCGCCACGAGCCCAGCGAGGGGTCTCCAGCCGCCTCCACCACCACGTCCCCCAGGAAGAGGCCATCCACGTGGGCGCCCTCCAGCGCCACGGGCGTCTGGTAGCGGAAGTCCGCGCCCAGCGCGGACAGCACCGACGCGGTGGACACCACCTTCATGGTGGAGGCGGGCAGCAGCCGCACGTGCTCGCGGTGGTTGAAGAGCGGCTCGCCCGTCACCGCGTCCACGACATAGGCGCTCGCCAGCGCGCCCTCGTCTTCCAGGGTGCCGAAGAGCGACTTCGCCAGCGAGGGGAAGGTGGGCGCGTCCGGACGCTTCGCGCGGGTGCATCCGGCGAGCGGTAGGAGGGCCAGCAGCAAGGGGAGCAGGAGAGCGCGGCGCATCACGCGGCCACGCTACCGCCGCCTCTGGTGCCCTGTCATGCGAACCCGCGAGGGGGCTGGCCGTTCGGTATTCGACCCACCGGCCCGGGAGCGTCCTGGCGGTGCAAGAAGCCCCGCCGGGGTGGCGGTTAGAGTCCGCACATCCATGTCGGACTCGTGGAAGACATCATCCCTGGGCAGTCTCTCCCCTGAAGAGTCGCGGCTCGCCGAGGACGTCGCAGCGGTGGGGCGCATCGAGGCCGTCAAGACGGTGCTGCGGTTGCTCCTGAAGACGACGGGCCTGCGACTGGGCGTGGTGGCGCGGGTCACCGCCGAGTCGTGGACGTGCTGCGCCGTGCTGGACGAGGTGAACTTCGGGATAAAGCCCGGAGACACCCTGGCGGTCGCCACGACGTTCTGCAGCACCGTGCGCGGCATGATGGCGCCGCTGCTCGTCAACCATGCGAGCCAGGACCCGCGCTTCGCGACCCACCCGGCACCGAAGCTCTACGGCATCGAGAGCTACATCGCCGTGCCGGTGTACCGGCGGGACGGTTCCTTCTTCGGGGTGATGTGCGCGTTGGATCCGCGCCCGGCCGACCTCACGGAGGACAAGCTGGAGGTGTTCCGCCACCTCGGAGAGCTGATCGGCTACCAGCTCGAGCAGCTGGACGAGCTGGGCCGCCGGGATGCCCAGCTGTTCAGCGCCCAGGAGGCCGCGCAGCTTCGCGAGCAGCTCATCGGCATCGTCAGCCATGACCTGCGCAACCCCCTGAATGCCATCACCCTGTCCGCCGCGACGCTGCTGCGCCGCACGGACCTGGATGACCGGGCCCGCAGCGGGCTTGGCCGCATCCTGGAGTCAGCGAACCGGGCCAACCGGCTCATCCGGGACCTGCTCGACTTCACCCAGGCCCGGATGGGCAAGACGCTCCCCGTGAAGCCCCAGGCCATGGACCTCCAGGTGATTGCACAGCAGGTGGTGGCCGAGGTGTCGCTGGCCGCGCCCGAGCGCCGGTTCGAGGTGGAGGGCCCACACGACGTGTGGGGCTCGTGGGATTCAGACCGCATCTCGCAGGTCCTCACCAACCTGCTCACCAATGCCGTGCAGTACAGCCCTCCCGGGACGCCCATCCGGGTGAAGACGGAGGCGGAGGAGCGCGGGGTCGTCCTCTCCGTCTCCAACGAGGGGCCGCCCATCCCGGCGCAGGTCCTGCCCGGCCTGTTCGAGCCGATGACCCGCGGCACCGACGGGGGCGGTGAGCGCCGCAGCATCGGCCTGGGCCTCTTCATCGTGGACCAGATTGTCCGGGCCCACGGCGGCAGCGTCGAGGTGGTGTCCACGCACGACGCGGGCACCACCTTCCGCGTCCGCCTGCCTCGGGACGCTCAGCGGTAGGCACCGGGTCGAGCGCCGGCGTGCTGGGGGCCGAAAGTACGGACCGGCCCCCAGGACGCGTCAGGAGCGTTCTCTACTGCAGCTCCTCCTTGGTTACCTCCATGAGCTCCAGGTTCTCGCTCATCTTGTCGATCTTCTTCTGCATCTCACTGTCCTTGCGGGACAGCTCCAGGATGCGCGAGTCGACGAAGTTCATGCGCGCCTGATCCGGCGAGGACTGCATCCCCTCTTCCAGGTAGAGCGACAGCTCGTTCTGGAGGGCGGACTGCTGCTTCTGCAGTTCCTGGATGCCTTCCTTGTTGACGCGAATGTAGTACTCGCGCGGTGGTGACCCGCTGAACAGCGGGTTGGCGCCGATGTAGCAACCGCCGATGAACTTCACCACGTTGATGGCGGACCCCACCGAGCTGATGACGTTCAACACGGACTTCATCTCCTGCCGGCGCGAGTTGGAGGCTTCGAAATACTGGTCCTCCGCATTGGAAATGTCCTCCTTCGCGTTTGCGACGACCGCGGGCGTGCCCACGCTCACCGCCGCACCGGCAGCCTGGTTGGATGGGACGTCCTTGCCCTCGGTGCCGGTGGGGTCCACGAGGTCCAGCGGGCGATTGCGCACATAGCCGTAGAGGTTGCACTCCACCGGGCTCTCACGGCACTTCTCCAGGTCCTGGAGGAACAGCGGGTCTGGCGTGGTGAAGCGGCTGATGCGGGGGTCGTAGTCGCGCGCTCCCATGCGGACGAAGCCGAGGTCGGCGTCGTACCCCTTCTCCACGTAGTCCAGCGCTGCCGCGCCCGCCGTGTGGGTGGTGCGGTCTCCGAAGGGCGAGGCCAGCCGCTCCGTCCCATCCAGGTCCGCCATCACCGTGCCGCGGCGGTCCGTGGACAGCAGCTGGAAGACGCCATTGCGGAGCGAGCCCACCACCTGGCCTTCCACGCGCACCGGCAGGGTGAGGCCCGAGGCGTCCAGGTAGCCGCCGCCCTCGAGGTAGCCAGCCAGCGGCACGCCCCCCGCTCCGAGCTTGAGGATGCGCTCACCGTCCTCGTCGTAGAGGAAGCTCCAGGTTCCCGCCCCGTGCTGAGCGGTGGCCACCTGGCCGTCGGGGCCGTAGGTGAGGGTGAGGCCATCCCGGCTCACCGTGCGGCCCAGCCCGTCGAACGTGTACGTCACGCCGCCGGCCACGAGCGTGTTGCTCCCCGTGGCGAGCGTGCGCATGCCCGCGCCATCCGTGATGTGGGTGGGCAGGCCCATGGCGTCGAAGCCGTAGGCGTACGCGTGCTGCGCGTCCTGTGCGCTGCTGAGGAAGCCCTGCTCGGAGTAGCTGTACTGGCGCGTCAGCTGCGTGCCGCCAAACCCCATCACCTCGCTGCCGGTGAGGCCGCGCGTGTTCAGCTTCCACCCCACGGACGACGTCCATGTCGGCGCCGTCTGCGCCAGGCTCGTGCGCTTGCGGGTGAGCAAATCGTAGCCGAGCTCCACGAAGGTGCCGCCGCCGAAGTCCACCTTCGTCAGCTGTCCGAGCCCGTTGTACAGCACGGTGGCCCAGGGCTGTCCGTCGAGGCTCAGGCTGTTCATCCGGCCATGGGCGTCCCAGGAGGTCCCGAGCGCGGTGGTGGTGAGCACGCTGCCGCCGCCGTCCTTCACCTGCGTCACCTCCAGCTTCACGTCGCCGCCCTCCGCATGGGTGAGGGTGGTCTCCACGCTGCGCCAGCCGGTGAAGCCCAGCGTCGTCCGGGCCAGGCTGCCGTCCGGGCGGTACTCGAACTTCTTCGCGTACCCGTCACCGGCGGCGGCCGTGAGCAGCCCCGGCCAGCTCGTGTTCGTGGGCTGAGCGGGTGAGGCACCGTCGTAGTAGAGCTGGTACGTCTTCACCCCGCCACCCGCCTGCGTGTGGGTGATGACGGTGCGGCGGCCCACCGCGTCGTAGAGGTAGCCCTCGCCGCGCACCAGCGTGTTGGCGGGCGTGCGGAAGCGCTTCGCCGAGGTGAGCCACGTGCCGGGCGCGTACTCGTAGTCCACGCTCGCCACGCCGTCGCGCTCCACGCGCCCGACACGGCCGTAGCCGTCATACGTCAGCCGGTGGCCCTGGCCACCCGGCAGCGTCACGACTCGCAGCCGGCCCAGGGCGTCGTAGCCGTAGGTGTAGGCCGCGCCGAGCGCGTCCTCGTACCGCGCCAGCCGGCGCCCCGCATCCAGGAACTGGCGGTGCTCCAGCGTCCCGTTCTCCACCGTCTGCACGCGCAGGCGTCCGGCGTCGAGCACCCACGAGGTCGCCAGCGTCTGCTCGACGTCCGCGTGGTGGCGCAGCGCCTTCTCCACCTCGTAGCCGAAGACGGCGGTGCGCTCGCTCGCCGTCTGCTCGATGCCGCTCAGGAGCGTTGCGTAGTCGAGCGTCGCCATGTCGGTGTTGGCCGGCAGGTTCTGGCGCACGTAGTGCGTCGTCTCGCGCTGCTGGCGGTCGTGCGCCGTCAGCCCGTCCACCACCCAGCCCTCGGGGATGAGGCGGGGCTTCGCCACGTCCTCGCCCGCGGCGGTGGAGAGGTCCTGCGTGAAGCGCCGGGCGTTGAGGCCCGCGTCCACCAGCGCCGTGGCCGCGATGCCTCCGGGCCGCGTGGCCGTGGCGAACCGGTAGGCCAGCTGCTCGTTCGGGTTTGCCTCGCTCGCGCCGCCGAGCGCGTCCCACCGCTTCACCAGGCGCTCCAGGGCGTCGTAGCGGAAGCGCTCCGTGTGGGCATTCACCCCGCGCCGCGTCGTCAGGGTGAGCAGCCCGTCGTGCAGGGGGGCGCGCTCGGTGACCTCCGCCACCACTCCGTCCGGCTGGGTGATGCGCGACAGCAGCATCCGGCGGTCGTAGTCGAACGTCGTCGTTCCCTGGCCCGGCACGCTCACCGTCTTCACGGTGAAGTCCGGCCAGTACGTCACCGTCTGTAGCGGGAGGGCGCCTTGTGGCCCCAGCGCCTCCACCTTCTCCACCAGCCCCACCGCGTTGCGGGTGATGACGCCCGGGTACGAGAAGTCGAGCGAGGGTTGCTGCGGGTGGCTCCCCGAGTAGCTCACCGTGGAAGGCAGGCAGTGCAGGTGCTTCACCAGGCCCGCGAGGTTTGCTCGCATGGAGATGCTGGTGAGGGTGCCCCACGGCGTGGCGCGGACCGTCTGCTGCGGGCACACGCCATCATGGACGAGCGTCTGCGTCGTCTCGGTCAACGTCACCGCCGGGTTGCCCGCGTCCTGGAACCCCGTCGCCTCCTGGTTCACCCGCTTGTAGGGAACGCCCTGGTGCGTGGCGTCCTCGTACTGGCGGGACGTCACCTCCTTGACCAGGGGCGTGCGCGCGTCCGTCCGCGTGCTGGACAGCTGCAGGCCCGCGAAGGTGTCCCCGTTGAGGAAGTTGATGGCGTGGCCCTCCTGCGGCGCCGTGCGCACCACGCTGTCGAAGCCGAGCAGGTAGCCGCCCTGCGAGTGGTAGTTCGCGCCGAAGTACTGGTACGTGTAGGTGACGGGGTCGTACCCGGACGATGCCGACGTCAGCGACGCCAGCACCGGCTGACGGAAGCGCGCGCCGGGGGCCGCCGGCAGGCGGGTGTACGTGAAGCCCAGCACGGTGCCCTTGCCGTCGTCCGCGGACTGGAGCAGGCCCGTCTCCGGCCCGTCCAGCGAGGTGCTGTAGGCGTCCAGGCCCTGCGTCACGGTGAGGCTGGTGTTGCCGCTGCCCGCGAAGTCACCCTGCGTGAGCGCGCTCGTCGTCCCGTTGAAGAAGCTCAGCGCCGGGACGCTGACCTCGCGGAAGGCGGTGCCGTCGTTGACGAAGAGGAGCGCGAGCCCCGTCTTCGACAACAGGACGTCGGAGAGGCCGTCGCGGTTCACGTCCACGAACATCACGGAATAGGTGCCCAGCTGCGCCAGGCTCGTCCCGTTCTTCGTCAGCACCTGGAACAGGCTGCCGGACGTCGAGTCGAAGCTGAACCCGCCGGTGCCCGGCCACACGTGCAGGCCGTTGGTGAGCCGCGCGACGATGTCCGGGATGCTGTCGCCGTTCATGTCGTGCACCCACGTCGCGCTCGCCGACACGCTGGGGCTGAGGGTGCCGGTGATGGCGGGACCGAAGCTGATGCCCGGCGGCGCGCCGCTGGTATTGGGCCGCACCTGGAAGCCGCCGGGGACGACGCGGATGAGGTCCGGCTGCTGGTCGTTGTCCAGGTCCACGAAGCGGGTGTGGGGCCCCAGCTGCCAGGCGCCGGAGAGGGACTGCTGCGCGAGGAGCGTGCCCGCGCGGTCACAGACCTTGAACTCGGTCGCCGAACCGCCCGGGTTGTTGATGGCCACCACCTGGGGCACCGGCTGGTTGGGGCGCAGCCGCGTGAGCAGGCGCGGCCCGTTGCTCGTGCTCGCCGAGGGACGGCACACGCTCTGCGTGCCCGCGTTGGGGGGCGGGAGCGGCTCGGCCCGGAAGCCGTGGTCCTCCTGCACGTAGAGCGTCTGGGCCTGGGCGTGCTCGAAGTCGAGCCGGCCGTCCTCGTCATTGTCCACGAGCGCGGCGCGCCAGGGCTGGATGGCGTCCTGGCCCGCGGCCACGAGCGTCGCGTCCAGCTTCGTCACGCGGGCGAAGAAGGCGCCGGCGAGCGCGTCCGTGGACTTGTAGTACGTGTAGCGGGACGGCGGCGCCGCCGTCGCGTTCCGCCCCAGGCCGTACGTCGGGGTCAGCTGGGTGAGGTAGAAGGCCACGCCCTGCGCGGGCTCCTCGTAGGTGAGCTGGTACTGCCAGCGCGGCTCGAAGAGGCCCAGCGACGCGTGCCTCGCCTTCACCTCCACCGTGGACACGCGCCGGTCCAGGCGCAGCTTCTGACCCGAGCGGAAGTCGTCGACGGGCTTCGTCAGCGGCGCGTAGCCCAGGTCCACCTGGTACTGGAAGTCGGTGCCGGTGCCGCCGTACTGCACCGTCTTCAGGAAGAGCCGCCTGGTCGCATTGGCCTCGTAGGTGAAGCGCGTCCTGCGGCCGGTGGCGCTCACCACCTCACGCAGGTGCCACGCGTAGGTGCCCTTCGGCGTGTTCACCTGCGCCGAGCCCGCCGCGCCGCCCGCGCCATCACCGAAGCTCCAGACGCTGCCGTCGGGCAGGTAGGCGGTGAGGCCGGTGGCGGACGCCTCCACCCGCACCGCGGGGTTCATGTCGGACGGGTACCAGGCCCCGTCGCTGCCCTGGATGAGCCGGCCCCAGGGGCTGGAGCGCTCGTCCGTCGTGTAGTCGAGGTCGCCGCGCACGCGCCAGCGGCGGATCTCCAGCCGCGTCTGCCAGCCATGGCCCCACTCCGACAGGCCCGCGTCCGACGAGTAGGTGGGAAACGGCGTGGCGAGCAGCTCGCCGCGCTCGGTGGGGAAGGTGAAGGCGGAGGCGAGTGCGAAGCCGCCGCGCGCCACGTCCGCCGCGCCGAAGGCCGTCTGGGCATAGGTGCCGATGAGCGAGCCGCGCTGTGGGGCGCCGAGCTTGGGGGGTTGTATCGTCGCGTCCGTGAAGCCGGCGGGCTGTGCGAGCGCGAGGGGGGAGATGAGCAGGGCGGTGCCACCTAGCAGCCGCCGTACGAGGGATTGCAGTGTCATGGGGTCCGGATGTCGTTCGAATGGTGCGGGGTGAGGGCTACTGGCAGACCGCGGCGCCCATGGCCGGGCCAGCGACTTCGAGCGCGTCTACCTTCAGGGTGACGACCAGCGCGGAGGCATCGGTGAACATGGCGGGGTCCACGTTGCCCAGGCCGAGGGTGAAGGTGCCGAAGGGCGACAGGCCATTGCCCGCCACGGTGGCGAACGGATGCTGGATGTCCTGGGCGAAGGTGGTCAGCACGTCGATGTCGTTGCCGAAGAGCAGGTGCGGGGCTCCGACGAGGAAGTCGGGGTTGAGCATCGCGTAGTGCTTGAAGCTGCCGGCGGCGGGGTAGGCGAGCACGTCCTCCCACCGCACCGGCACCGTCAGCCCCGCCTGCGAGTCCGCCGCGTTGGTGCTGCTGAAGGGCCTGACCACCTGGACGCCCAGGTTCTTGATGACGGGCATGTGGTGGTTGCAGAGCAGCATGCCCCCCTGGCCTCCCGCGCTGTAGAGGTCGTCCGGCGTGAGGGTGATCATCACTTCGCCCGAGCCCGTGGAGATGCTGTTCCACACGGCCTCGGAGCGCTCCAGGTCCGCGCTGCTCCAGCGGGTGCCCAGGTAGAACGAGGGGTTGGGGAAGGCGAAGGCCAGCGCGAACTCCTTGGGCGCCTTGTCGTTGACGCGCGCGGTGGCAAGCTCGGTCTCGATGGTGCCCACGGCCGTGAGCGCCTTGGCGCAGAGCACCGCGAAGTCGTCGGACCAGTCCGCCTGGACCAGCGCGTCCATGCTCGCGTGCGTCTTGAGCGGCGCGAGCGCGCTGGGGTGGCGCAGGTCCATCGTCGGGTAGAGGTACTCGGTGACCAGGCTCGTCAGTGCGCGCGACTTCTCGCGCAGCTCCACGCCATCCAGGTTGCGCAGCCGCCACAGGGGCAGCAGCCGCAGCAGCCGCGCCTTCTCGGCGCCCGCCGTCAGGTCGTCCCCCAGGGTCTGCAGCTCGAGCAGCTGCAGCTCGAGGGCGCGCTCCACGGTGCGCAGCTGCACCAGTCGCTCCAGCCTCGCGAGCTCCTTGCTGACGAAGGTGGTGAAGAGCGAGCCGAACACCTCCGGCATCTGGCTGGTGGAACAGCCGGGGCACTCGGCCCCGTACTCCAGGAGCAGCCGGCTCTGCGCGTTGCTCCTGAGCGCCTCCAGCTCGGAGCCCGTCACGCGTCCCTGGTTGACGAAGGCGGGCGTCGCCGCGCGCAGCTCGGTCATCACCGTGGCCATGGCGTTGCCCAGCGCCCTGGCGGCCTCGCCCGTGGGCATCAGCCGCATCACCGTCAGCGTGAGCCGGTGCGAGGTGTCGTCGCCACAGGAGCCCTGGTCGTTGACCACCAGGTAGTAGTCGGCGTCCTGCTTCACCACGATGGACGTGCGCGCCTGCAGCACCTGCACGTCGAGGACGCCCGACCGGTCGGAGGTGCCCGGGCTCATCGCGACCAGGAGCAGGCTGCCGACGGGGGCATTGGGGAAGGGGGTGTTCGGCAGGCGCAGGCCGATGGCGAAGCTCGCCGAGGTCCGCGCCTCGGTGCCAGCCTGCGAGTTGATCGCCTCGTCGATGCCCGTCGAGCCATTGACACAGGCCTCCGCGAATGCGTACGCCTTGGTCCCGTTGCCAAAGAACGAGACGCCGGTCTCCACCTTGACGCCGGCGCAGGCCCGTACCTCGGTCGAGGCCTTGGCGAAGGTGCTCGCGCTGGCGTTCTCCGCCGTGAAGCTCCCGTTGCTGAAGACCGCCGTGTAGCCTCCGGGGCCCGTCAGGGCCGCCGTGCCGCCCACCCCGATGGTCACCGGGGCACCGCTCGCCGGGTCCAGCAGCCGCGCTCCCGAGATGGCGCAGCTGGGCGCGTACTCGCCCGAGACCTCGAAGTTCAGCAGCTCCCCCCTCAGCGCCGGAATGCCGAAGGCAGGCGGTCCTCCCACGCCACCGGACGGCTGGCGTACCGCGAGCGTGAAGATGTCGAACGCCCCCCCTGTCACGCCGTGCGCCTCGGCGGCGCTGATGTTGAGCGTCTGCAGCGGCCCGCGCTGGATGTCCGTGCCCAGGTTCGGAGACTCGTTCTCCAGCGCGGTATTGAAAGCCGCCGCGAACTCGCTGAACTGCGCCTCCTGGCTCAGCAGGTTGTCCTGGAGTCCGACGAGGTCCGCGGCGAGCGCGTAGAACTCATTCAGCTTGCGGGCGAGCGTGGTGCGCACCGTCTTCTGGTTCGCGGCGTTCCCCACCTCGTTCAGCACCTCGCTGATGAGCGCGGCGCGGTTCTGGGTATAGGTGTCCACCGCCGTCGTGAGCGCGCTCTTGCGCGTGGTCACCACGTCGTTGATGAAGTTGGCCTTGTAGTCCTCGATGCCCGTCTTCAACGTGTCACGCGCGGTGCTGACGAAGAACCCGGACTTGGCGTAGCTGTCCGCGTAGGCGTCTGCCTTCTCGACCATCC
This sequence comes from Pyxidicoccus xibeiensis, assembly GCF_024198175.1. Classification (NCBI taxonomy): domain Bacteria; kingdom Pseudomonadati; phylum Myxococcota; class Myxococcia; order Myxococcales; family Myxococcaceae; genus Pyxidicoccus; species Pyxidicoccus xibeiensis. The sequence continues at coordinate 999,839 of NZ_JAJVKV010000005.1, read as the reverse complement.
GGGCCCAGCCGGCCATGGGCGCGGGCAGGCCGTTGGCGCCGCCCTTGAGCAGGTCCGGCGTGTACGAAGGCGCGCCCGTGGCGGCCACCACCGCCTGGGTGAAGGTGGCGTGATTGGCGTGCAGCAGGTTGAACACCCCCACCCATTGCGCGTGGTGGTCGTAGCTCGACGTGTTCAGCCGGTTGGCGTCCGTCACCGCCGCCTGCAGCTTCGCCGTGTCGGGCACGGCGCCGAAGAGCGCCCACAGCTCGGCCATCTCGGTGTCCACGGCGGGGCCGCAGCCCTTGAAGCGGCAGCCCAGGTCGTGCAGGTAGCTGAAGTCCTCCATGCGCTCGAAGAGGCCGTGGAAGCCGTCGCCCAGGAGCATCAGCAGCGGCGGGCCGCTCATCGCCGGGGTGCCGGTCAGGACCGCGGTGAGCACCGTCTGGTCCACCAGCAGCCCCGCGTTGAGGGGCTTGGCGTGCACCGGCGGCCCGGTCACGTTCAACAGCGTGTTCTCGTAGGCGGCCTTCCAGAAGACACCGAACGTCTCGCTCAGCTGCCGCATCAACACGGGGCTGTCGGGCTCCGCCGGGAACAGCTGCGCCTGCTGCACCGCGTGCCAGTTGCTGATGCTCGCCAGGTGGATGCGCACGTCGGACGGCTCCGGCACCTTCCGCTGGAGCATGTCACCGGGCACGTCCTGGCGGCGCATGTCGGAGAGCGTGCGCTCGTACAGCTTCAGCCACATGCCATGATAGTTGTCCCGGTAGGCGTCGCCCTGGCAGACGCCCGCGGGCACCGCCGCCACCTGCGACGCCAGGCCCACGCAGAAGGGAAGCTGGGCGCGGGCCGAGGCTCCCGGCACGTGGGCCCCCGACAGGCGTGTGCAGGCGTCCAGCGCCGCGTTGAGCGCCGTCAGGTTCATGCCGCACCTGCCGAGGGAGGGCGGGAGGTAGCCGGAGCTGCAGGAGGTGTTCGCCAGCGGGTCTGACTGGTACAAGCCGCGGCTGAACTGCTCCTGGGCAGGCGTCATGTGGTGCGCGTGCAGCTCGAAGAGGAGCTTCAGCCGGGCGACGACTTCGGAGCGCAGCTGCGCGCCTCCAGCCCCCGCGGGGAGCCCCGCGGCCAGGCTCTGCACCAGGCAGTCGTACTTGGCGGTGACCTGCGCGGCATCACTCTGGGCGGTGAGCGTCAGATGGTCGCAGGTCCGGCAGAACGGCGGCTGGACGTAGAGCGGGGTCGCCTCGGAGTTCTTCGGGGCCATGGCCCCCCAGACGGTGCCCGCCGTCTGCCTCACGCCGCTCAGCATGGTGCCGGCCGGAGCGAACAGGACGCTCGCGTTACAGGCGGAGGGGACGTCGTCTCCGAAGCTGTTGTTCCGGCACGTCGGGTAGATGGGGTTCGAAAGGTCGTCGCAGGTGCTGGTGCCCGTGGCGGCCCCGCACGCGGTGTCCTCCTTCGCATTGTAGGTGGGCCAGTTGCTCAGCGTGTACGTGCAGGCGCCGGACGACGTGCTGGACTCGGTGGCCCCGCTGGCGGAGAGGATGGTGACCAGGTTGCGGTCCGCCAGGGGAAGGCTGTTCCTCTTCGCCTGGGCCGCGGCGACGCACTGCGACTGGCAGTTGTAGTAGGTGACCGTCGTGCAGAGCTCGATGTCGGGCGTCGTCGGCTTCGGGCGACATTCCTTCACCGTGAAGGAGCTGCAGGAGGAGACAGTCTGGGTGAAGGTCTTGGTCGCCCGGCCCTCGACCCCGAACTGGGGGAGTCGGCATACCGGGTAGTGGATGCACGTCTTCTGCTGGTACCCGGTGCGGGCGCCACAGGCGCTCGTGCTCCCCGACTTGTTGCAGTCGAGCCCGTACTGCCACGGCACCGCGCAGACGTTGGACGGATTCCCGGCGGACTCCCACGCCAGCCGTGTCTCGTCACACGCGCCGGAGGCCTGCTCGCTCGTGGCGAGTGCCTCCAGGTCCGGCACCTCGTCCTCGAGAGGTCCTCCGCATGCCACCAGCAGGCACACCACACCGAGCCACCACGGATTGAAGCGACGCAAGGGAAGCACTCCATTCATGGAGCTCGCGCGCAAGCGCACGGGCTCCCGGCGCCCCCGAGGGCGCCTGCAGACTGAGACTGAGAAGAACGCCACGGAGCGCGCCCGGGCGAGGTGTGTGCCCGGGCGCTCCAGCGGCGGAGTGGGAAATGTCTGCTGAATGAACGAAGTCGCTTCGGGATATTCCTGGAGGTGCCGGAATTAAAGCTCCGACGAGCCCGCCCAAGAGGTCCCGCGCGTGTCGTGCGGACGGCGGTCTACACGGCCACGGTCGTCTTCTGCTCCCGTGCCGCTTCCACGGGCGCCAGACTCGGCTCCTTCGACCCGAGGTGGGAAGTGGCCGGCCCCGTCGCGCCGACCTGGTGCCGGGCCGCGAGGTCGCTCGCCCCGGCGAGCACCGCCATCCGGCTCCGGGCGTGCAGCACGCCCACCAGGGCGGGGACGACCGCGGCGCCCACCAGGGGCAGCGGCCCCACGCCGCCTACGTGCGGACCTCCATGCCCAGCGCCTCGTCCGCGAAGCGGGCCATGTGGCCGAGCAGCTTCTGGGTCCCTTCCAGCAGGTCCGCGCCGGCCAGGTTCATCATCGACTCCAGCTTTTCGTTGCAGCGCAGGTCCAGACAGAGATTCACGCCCACCCTGCGCTTCGCATCCACATCCGTGGTGAGCAGGCCAATCTGGTCCGCCGTGCCGTGGGCATGGCACCACTCGCACACCCGCGACGCCAGGGCCTTGTCACCCTGCTGGTCCCGGCGGAAGGCGATGCCCATGGGACGGGTACTGCCCGGCGGCGAGAACAGCAGGAAGATGCGGACGCCGTACGGGTCTACCCACGCCAGGTAGTCGCGGACGAAGAGGGGAAGCTTCGTCCCCTTGGGCAGCTCCACGTGCTTGCGGTCTCGCGAACGGAATGCGTTCAGCAGCTCTTTCTCTGTCTCGATTCGGAACATGGGACTGTGACGACGTCATGACGGTTCGTGGGATGCTCTTCACAATTCCAGACGGGCTTGAATCCATCAAGGAAAGCCCGACGGAAGTCGTTCTCTCTGCGATTGCCTCGGGGTTGAATGGTGCCCCCGCAACCCGAGGAGCCCCACTTGAAATCCCTCAACCCTGGACGCATCGCGCTGCTCACCCTGACCTTGCTGTTCGCCGCCGCGGGCACCGCGCGCGCGGAGGACCCGAACGTGCGGCTCGCCTACGCGAAGCTGAAGAAGACGTGTGGCTCGGCGGCCTGCAACCAGCTGGTGGGCGTGGTGGAGGTGAGGAGCCTCGACTACGCCAAGCAGGTGACGCTCGTCTACACCACCGACGGCTCGCAGTGGAGCGAGACGGCGGCCGGCTACTTCGGGGCCGCGCCCAGTGGCTATGAGAGCTGGTCCTTCACCCAGGACGTGCCCGCCGGCGCGGAGGCGCGGTTCGCCTTGCGCTACACCGTGGCGGGACAGACCTTCTGGGACAACAACGGCGGTGGCGACTACCGCGTCGGAGGCGCCAGCGCGCCGGAGTTCCTCCTCGGGAGCAGGGCGGTGAAGCTGGACACCGCCGTCCTCGGGCCCAGCCGCTCGGGCTTCTTCGTCACCGGCTACCTGGTGCTGAAGAACCTCGCCTACGCGAAGAACGTGGTGACGCTGTCCTCCTCGGACAACTGGGCCACCGTGCAGGAGTTCAGCGCGGTCTACCGGGAGGCGGTGCCCGGCTCTGGCGGCAGCCAGGAGCGCTGGCTCTTCAGCATCCCCGTCTACCCCCAGGGAAGCCCGACGGTGCCCACGGTGCGCTTCGCCATCCGCTACACGGTCGACGGCGTGACGTACTGGGACAACAACTTGGGGTGGCAATACTCACTGTCCTATCCGAACGGCAACACGATTCCCTAGCATCCAGGTGGGCCAGTCATGTCACCGCCGCTGAGCATCCGTGAAGCAGACCCGCGAGACTGGCCCCGCATCTACCCCTTCTTCTCCTCCATCGTCGCGGCGGGGGAGACGTATGCCTTTCCGGAGGGCCTCTCGCTGGAGGAGGCCCTCCCGTGGTGGATGGAGCGCCCGCCCGGACTGACGGTGGTCGCCGTGGACGCCGACGGCACGATGCTCGGCTCCGCGAAGATGGGCCCGAACCGGCCCGGCCGGGGCTCTCACGTGGCCACGGCGAGCTTCCTGGTCGACCCGGCCCACCAGGGGCGCGGGGTGGGACGGAAGCTGGGCGAGTACATGGTCGGCTGGGCGCGGCGGGAGGGCTACCACGGCATCCAGTTCAACGCCGTCGTGGAGACCAACACGGTGGCGGTGCGGCTGTGGCAGTCGCTCGGCTTCCACATCATTGGAACCGTGCCCGAAGCCTTCGACCACCCGAAGCACGGCCGGGTCGGGCTGCATGTCATGTTCCAGCGCCTCTGAGCTTCAGAACCGCCCGACGAGCCCGCCCATGACGCCGCCGCCCGGCGAGGCGCTGACGGCGGGCATCAACCTGACGCGGCCTTCCGTCAGTGAGAAGCCCGTGTCGGGCTGGGCGAAGCGCCCCAGCTCGTAGCCCGCCACGGCACCGATGGCCGGCAGGGAGAACAGGGCAATCGCGCCCGCCGCCTCGTCGGGACCGTTGGAGCCCACGATGAGCAGCCCCGCGCACGTGCCCAGGGCGCCGCCGATGAAGGACCCCAGGAGGCTGCCCTCTCCCTTCATCCAGGTGCCGGTGGCGTACGTGGCGCTCGTGGCGCCCAGGGACATCCCGGCCAGGGCGAGGACGCCCGTGCTGCTGCAGTCACCTTCGAGGATGGCGCAGTCGGAGGTCGCGATGCCCAGGAAGGCCCCCAGCAACCCGCCCACCACCATGCCCGCGCCGCCCGCCAGCGTCTCCAGCACGATGCGCGGCAGGGTGGGCATCCCTCCGCCTTTCTCCTCCCGGGTGGGAGTGGGCTTCGGCGGGGCGAGGGGCTCCGGCTCCACGTGCTCCGGCGCGGGGACGAGCGGCGGCGCCACCAGCGTCTCATCGGTGGGCGTGGGGGCCGGGGTGTCCTGGGTGAGCCCCGGACGGGGCAGGAGCGCACACACGAGGAGGAGGGCGAGGAGGCGGGACATGGCGGAAAAAAGTACCTCGAAATCGCGCCCGGGGAAGGGACGCGTCCAGAGACAGCGAGTGCCTTGACGGCGCGGCGCTCGCCCCCCATCCTGCCGCGCCCCATGCCTGTCCTTCGTGGTGCCGTCACCTTCTCGCGCTTCCGGGTCGAACCGGCGAAGGAAGCGCCCTCCGATATCAAGCGCTGGCTGTCGCGCGGCCTCAAGGCGCACGCGTTCGAGCCCATCGACCGGAAGTCCGAGGAAGAGCGCGCCGCCGGCTTCGTGGAGCTGGAGAACGCGGACGCCAGCGAGTTCTCCGCCGGCCGCCTCTTCTATGGTGAGTACGCGCTGTTCGCCTTCCGCATCGACACCATCAAGGTGCCCGCCGCGCAGATGAAGGCGGAGCTGACCAAGTGGGCCGCCGCCTTCGAGAAGGAGAACGACCGTCCTCCCAGCCGCGGCGAGAAGACCCAGTTCAAGGGCGAAATCCGCCAGATGCTCCGCAACCGCGCCACGCCCCGCACCAACGTGCTGGACGTGAGCTGGAACCTGAAGACGCAGCAGATGCAGATCTGGGCCGCGTCGCGGAAGGTGGTGGACGAAATCATGGTGGCGCTGGAGAGCGCGCTGAGCGTGAAGTTCATCGGCATGACGCCGGCGGACCAGGCGCGCACCGAGGGCATCGACGAGGCCGCCCTGGGGCCCACCGCGGAGCTGATTGGCATGGACCTGCCGGCGTCGGCGGGCGAGGAGGTGTCCCATGGCAGGGCGTGAGCAGGCGCGGGCCGAAGCGGCCTTCATGCGCGGCGACGTGGGTGTGGACGGCGGCGCCACCGAGGAGAAGCAGGACGAGGCCGAAGCCGAGAAGGGCAAGGCCCGCGAAGCGCTGCTGCGCGGCCGGGCCTACCTGGGCCGCGAGTTCCTCACGTGGCTCCTGTGGCGCTCGGAGTCGGGCGACCCGCTGGTGGAGTACGAGAACGAGGGCGTCAAGGTCCTCTACATGGGCCGCGTGGTGCTGCGCGGCGTGGCGGGCGACGTGACGGAGCTGAGCGCCAAGGGCACGCTGGCGCCGTACTCCGAGCAGGTGAAGCACTCGCTGGACCGGGGGCTGCTGGTGTCCCAGGCGCGGCTGCGCTTCACCCACGGAGAGAAGGAGTACGAGGCCACGGTGGACTCCGAGTTCCTGGACGTCCGCGCGGCGAAGCTGCCGGCGCTGATGAGCGAGGAGGAGGATGACCAGCTCTCCGAGCGGCTCTTCCTCACCGAGCAGCTCGCGGCCATGGTGGACGCGCTGGTGAAGGACTTCCTCGCCGTGCGCGCGGGCCGGGCCTGGAGCAAGCAGGTGGTGCCCGCCATGAAGGAGTGGATGCGCGGCGACGAGAAGGGCGCGGACGCGCTCTCCAAGGCCGCCAGGGCCAAGGGCCGAGAGGCCCGCGCCGCCCGGGGCTGAAAGAGGTTGAACCGGACCGGGCGTGCCCTCGTGAGCGCGCCCGGCCCGTGAAGCAGGTGCCTCAGGCTACCGGGGGCTGCACACGGTGGCGCCTTCGTTCCAGATGGTGACGTTGCCCACCGGGTAGACGGAGCAGTACCCGCCGCAGCAGTCCTCGCTGGAGCGGCACTGCGAGCCCAGCGGCCGGCACGCGAAGAGGGACGGCGTGGTGAGCGCGGAGGTGATGGTCTGCAGGGGGATGCCCGGCCCGGACCACGCCAGCTGCGCGTGGGCGGTGCCGTAGCCCTCGAAGAACTCCATCACCAGGTCGTGCTTGCTGCCGGCCGTCATGGACACGTTGGCGGTGAGCGTCTGCCCGCCGGGCGCCTCGAGCCAGTTGTCCATCAGCATGTTCCCGTCCAGCCACAGGCGCACGCCGTCCTCGGTGCTGGTGCGCAGGGTGTACGTGCCCGTGGAGGGTGCGGTGAGCGTGGCGGACCAGCGCGCGGACCAGCGCTCCGCGGGCACGCCGGGCGCCGGGGCCGTGGTGCCCCAGAAGGTGGACACGTACTGCTCCTGGCGCGCCACCACGGGGGTGTAGAGGAACTCGGAGGCGAAGTACTCGGCCTTCACGCCGGGCTCGCCCTCGGGGACCGGGGGGGCGCAGACGGCGTCACCCTCGTTCCAGATGGTGACGTTGCCCACCGGGTAGACGTTGCAGTCGCCGGAGCGGCACTGGCTGTCATCCGTGCAGTGCGCGCCCAGGGGACGCGCCAGGGGGAGTGAGCGCGTCTCCAGGCTGGACGTGGGCACGTCCTGGAGCGGCTGGCTGGGGCTCTGCCACCGCAGCAGCAGCGAGGCCGCGGCCTCCGCGTCGAAGAACTCCACCACGACGCTGGCGGGGATGCCCTGCGCGAGCCGGATGCTGCCCGAGTGCTGCTCGACGCCGTGCTCGAACCAGTCGTCCACCAGGAGCCGGCCGTTGACCCACAGGCGCACGCCGCCGCTCGCCTGCGTGTAGAAGGTGTACGTCTGCGAGTACGCGGGGGTGACGTAGCCCTCGATGCGCGCGCCGAAGAAGTCCGCGGGGATGCCGGGCACCGGTGCGCCGGTGCCAGCGGAGAAGCTCACGTCGGGCAGGTAGCGCAGCACGGGCACGCCTCCCATGCGGATGTCGGGGAAGTAGCGGGCGATGACGCCCGGCTGGGGCGTGACGAACTGGGCGACCACCGCGTACTGCGCGTTGGTGCCCTGCGCGGGGGCGGCCATTCCGCCGCCCAGCACCAGCGTCCCGCCCGGCACGGACTTCACGTACACCTTCATGGGCGTGGAGGGGGTGGACGTGGTGGCGGACGGGTCGTTGGTGGCGAACGTCTCGTCGGTGAGCGACCAGGTGCCATCCGCCAGCCACGCCGGCAGCACGGTGTTGCGGCGGTCCATGGCCACGTAGACGGTGGCGGCGCTGTTCAGCCGCAGCCGCACCTGCTCCGTGCCGGTGTATTGCTTGTCGTCATTGGCCGCCTGGAGCAGCACGCCGCCCTGGAGGCGCGAGGACAGGCCGGTGATGGCGTGCTGCGCGCGGTCGACGTACAGCTTCGTGCCCACCTGCGCCGTGGCGAAGGTGTAGGGCTTGCCGGTGGCCACGGCTTCCAGCGTCACCAGGCCGTTGCTGGAGGTCTGCGCCTGGGCGCTCGTCTCGAGCTCGGCGCCAGCCGCGGGCTCCTGCGTGGGACCACAGGCGAGCAGCGCGGTGAGCGCGAGCGCGCCGGCCATGAGGCGCACAGCGGGGGTGTGTCGCATCGGAGGGACTCCTCTCTGAAGGGGAAGGCCCATCCTCGGGAAGGCGGAGGGAGGAGGGCCCCGGCAACTTGCGTCGGCGCTCCACGCGAGGGAAGAGACGTGAGGCGCCTTCACCGAGAAATGAAGCGCCTCTCGTCACAACTTTTCCGCTCCGCTGCAGCCAGGCTCCACGGTGTCGCTCCGGAGCGTGGGACCGGGTCGCTGAGGTCGCTCTTCGCGCCCCCAGGTGGGAGCCTCAGCGGAAGGCGCCTCGGCGGCGCACCCACGCGAGCGCGAGGCCCGGCACCATCACCATGCCCGCGAAGAGCACCAGGAAGGACTCCCAGCGCGCCGCCGTGGCGCCCAGCGCCGCGTACGTCGCGGACACTCCCAGGTTGGACAGGGCGCACACCATGAGGAAGGTCCGGCGCGGCATCCGTCCCGTGCCCGCGAAGACGACGGAGGTCTCCGCCAGCACCGGCACCGCCCGGAACACCAGCAGGAACCAGGGCCCCAGCCGCTCGGCGGCACGCGCCAGCCGCTCCACCTCCGCGTCGCCCGTCAGGCGCCGCAGCGCAACCGTCCCCGCGCGGGCGCCCAGGCCGTAGCCCACGACGCAGCCCACCATCATTCCCAGCCACGCGGTGACGAGGCCGCCCCAGAAGCCCAGCAGTCCTCCCGCCGCCGTGCCCACGAGGCTGGAGGGCACGGGCAGCAGCACGTCCCCCGCGAGCAGCCCGCCCAGCACCAGCGCCACCTGCCAGGGGGGAGGGCGCACGGAGAGGAACCGCTGCGCCACTGCCTCCAGCTCCGCGCCGAACAGGGCAAAGGGCACCAGCACGCCGGCCAGCAGCAGCGCGCTGAACGCCGCCCAGCCGACCCATACCCGGGGGCTCGCGGCGCGGGTGGGGGTCAGGCCTCCCGGCGCGGGCTCAAGCATCCGCGAGCGGCAGCCGCGCCGCCGCGGCCATCAGGGCCTGCTCCTGTTCGGCGGGCAGCTCGCCTTCCTTCATGAAGGCGATGCCCACCACCGCGCGCACCTGGCCGTCGCCGTCCAGCACGGGCAGCGCCACCGCGGCGCGGGCGTCCACTGCCTTCGCACCGGGCTTGATGCGGCCCGTGTCGTCTTCCTTCAGGTTGCAGGTCTGCACCGGCGCCTTGCGCACCTGGGCCAGCCCGGCCATGCCCTTGCCGTGGGGCACGTGCCGGACGGCGTTGAGTACGGGCGGCGGGATGTTGAGGGCCGCCACCAGCTCCAGGTCTTCACCGCGCTGCACGTGGATGGTTCCCGCGGCCGCGCCGTGCTCGGCCGCGAAGGACTCCAGCCACGCCTGATACGAGGGGGTGTTCGTGCTCATGGCGCACTCGACTGTGCGCCCCCGTCTCTCGGGGTGTCAACGCGCCGGTCCGCGACTATGCGGCAGTCGACGTTGCCCGCGGGGGCTCACGGCCCGCCGCGGATGCCGAAGATGGGCGCCCACCAGGGCTCCACGCCGCGCATGTCCACGCGGCCGGCGCCGGCGGTGAGCTCCACGAACTCGCCGCCTCCGATTTCGAACTGCCCCGCGAGCGCCACGCCCGCATACGTGGCCGACGCGGTCCGGTCCGAGATGATGAGCCGGTGCACGCCGATGAAGGGCACGACGCCGAACACCGCGTCGTCGCCGTGCAGCGCGAGCGAGGCGGACGCCTCCACGCCCAGCACGCTGCTGGGGCCTCCCACCGACGCGAAGCCGAAGTCGGTGGCGCCGCGCAGCACCACCGCGGGCGCGATGCTCACGTCACCGAGCTGGAAGAAGTGGGACATGCCCAGGGAGAGGCCATAGCCGGGCACCGGGACGGGGCAGGTGGCCTCGACCTCGTCGCAGCCCACCTCGCCCTGGAAGCCCACGTGGACGCCGGTGCCGCCGCCCACCGGGATGAGCAGGTCCGCGTCGTACGCCACGCTCCACTGGGGGGAGGAGAAGGGCGCGCGGTTGCCCTGGAACTCCTCAGGGGTCTGCAGGGGCACGGACAGCCGGGGACCGGTGCGAATGCCCGCGCGCTTCGTGACGTGGCCTGCGCCGCCGCGAGCCAGCCGCACGCCCATGGGGCTCATCGTGGTGGGCGCGCAGCCGGCCAGCCCCGTGAGCACGGCACCCAGCATCCATGGCGCGGCTCTCACGGCGGCCCCCTTTCCGACGCGGTCGGAGCAGGGCCTCAGGATAGCGCGAATGGCGCGCGGTCGCCGGGAGCCCCCGGCTCACCTGCACCAGGTGGGAGTACAGACGTTCTGCCGGCACGCGGCGGTGGGGCCGCAGTCCTGGGGGAAGACGCAGCCCTCCCCGGGCGCGGCAGGGGCCAGGCAGATGAGCTGGAGGCCGCCGCCAAGGAAGCAGAGCGTTCCTGAGCACAGCACCAGCTCATCCGTGCCATTCACGTCTCCGCACGCCGAGCCCTGGGTGGGCCAGGGCCGGCACCGGCTCGTCGCCGAGTCGCAGTAGTGCAGGAGCTCGCACTCCCGCGCACCGGGTACACACGGCTCGTCGAGCCTCTTCGTGGGACGGCACTCGAGGGGGGACTTGTCCTTCGCGGCGGGCTGCGTCCGCACGCAGAGGTACCCGGTGGCGCAGTCGTCATTCGCCTTGCACGTGCCGGACGTCCTGCGCTGTACGCAGCGGCCTTCCGGGCCGCAGACGATGTTGCTGTCCGGGTTGCACTTCAGGTCGGACGTGCACGCCTCGCCCGCGCCCGGGTACTGCCGGCACGTCCCGGACACGCAAATGGAGCCTGGCATGCACCGGTCCGTCGCGGTGCACGCGCGACCGGCCGGAATGAGGCGCGCGCACGTGCCGGGACAGGTGTTGGCCGTCCTGCACCACCCCTCGTTGCACTCGGCCGAGTTGCCGCACTCCCCGCCTTCCTCCACGCGCGGGACGAAGGCCGCGCACTCGTTCAGGAGGAACCCGTCGAGCCCCATGGAGACCTGCCCGCACGGCAGCTCACGAAGGCTCCGCAGGCAGGTGCCGAACATGGATGGCTGGAACTCCAGCCTTCCCGCCCTCACGCTGGCCTCCACCGAAGGGCACACCTGCGTGGGGTCCACCGCGTGGAGGTAGCCTTCCGCCGTGCCACCGAAGCACGTGTCCGCGCGCATCGCCATTTCCTCTACTGCCATGCGGCACGACTCGGCGAGCAGCTCCTGTGAGCGCGCGCCCTCCTTGCACGTGCGCTCCAGGCCGCAGTGCAGCTGTCCGGGGCACTGCAGGTCGTCGTTGCACGGCGCACCGGCGACCTGCACGGAGCAGCCCAGCCACAGCAGTCCCAAGAGTCCCACCATCCCTGCGCGCATGGTCAGAAGCTCCCTTCGACGAAGAACAGGGTGACGCCCGCGGCGCCAGCCACGCCGGCCACCGCGTAGAGGACGTTGGCCGTCCGTGACTTGCTCACCGCCGAGTCGTGCAGCCGCTGCGCCTCGGGCTGCTCGTGCCGGCTGCCCACCAGCTCGCGCGAGTCCTTGCGTGCCATCAACCCCAGCGTCACCGCGCCCGCCGCCGCCACCCCGGCCGCGCCCGCCGCCACCCACGTCCAGGTGCGGCCCCGGGGACGCGGTTGCTCCTTCACCTCGCCCGTGAGCGCCATCTCCGGTGTCAGCGCGAGCTGAAGCTGCACCGGCTCGCCGGAGCGGACCTCCAGCTCGCGCCGCAGGGGCGCATGGCCCGGGTGCGTCAGCTCCAACTGGTGCGTGCCCGCCTCCACCGGGCCGCTCCAGGGCGTGGCGCCGACGGCCGTGCCGTCGAGCCGAAGCTCCGCGCCCGAGGGCTCACTGGCGATGTTCACCTGGGGTTTGCGCCGGGCTTCGGCGCGTGCCTCCAGGCTGGCGATGAGCCGCTCGACGGTGTCCCGGTCCTCCGCCTGGGGCACGTCGCGCAGGTATGCGCGGTACGACTCCAGCGCCTTCTCCAGGTTGCCGAGCTTCTCGTGGCACTGGCCCAGGTTGTAGTGGACGACGCCATTGGGCCGGAGGCGGTAGGCCTCCTCGAACGCGGAGACGGCTTCCTCGTAGCGGGCCTGTTGGTAGAGGCGGGTGCCTCGCTCGAACTGCTTGCGCGCGGCGGCGCGGTTGTCGGCCGCGTGGGCACTCGTGCCTGTGACGAGCAGGGCGAGCGCGAGGAAGAGGAGGGGACGAAGGCCGCGAGTCATAGGGGCTCAGAATGGATTGGGCTTGAGGTCCTGCACCTTGGGCAGCCGCGTGGGCGCAGGCGTGCGGACGGAGGACGAGGCCTGCTTCTTCAGAGTCACATCCAGCCGCGTGCCCGGAGTCAGGCGCTCCACCGACACGGATTCATGGCCTTGCAGCGTGAAGCGCAGGGGGCCCTCGCCCACGGCGGCGCGGTCGAGAACCAGGGGCGTGACGCCCAGGACGCGCCCGCCCACGGACACGCTGGCGCCCGGCGGCGTGGAGCGCACGTGGAGCCGTGTCCGGGCAGCGGTCTCGGACGAAGGTGCCGGTTCCGTGGCGCGTGCGGAGGGGTGTCGCGTGGCAGGGGCGCTCGCAGGGCCTCCCTCGGCGGAGGCCGTGTCGGGCCGAGCGGAGGCCGGCCCCGACGCGGGAGGCGCACCGGGACCTGGCGCGGATGACGCACCCGGGCCGGAGGCCGCGACCGCTGAAGCATCCCCCTGGGCGGGTGGAGTCGCGCGCGTCGTCGGCGGAGGCTCCGCGCCGTTCATCCACACGAGTCCCGCCGCCGCGGCCAGCACGACGGCCCCGGCGCCCATGCGCCAGCCGCCACTCCTCCGCGTGCGCTCGGGAGCGCCACCCCCTGAGGCCACGGTCGGAGGCAGGGCCTCCTCTTCCACGGGCGTGGCGCTGTCGGCCCTCCTGCTCGGAGTGAGCGGTCGCGTCGCGGCCGTGGGGGTGTGTCGTGGAGACGCTGGCGCCTCGGGTGGGGCCACACCCGCACTCGTGACGAGGGGAATCGTCCTGGCCCCCACGGGCAGCGCCTCCAGCCCCGCGCGGAAGCGGGCCATGGAGGGGCGCGCGGCCGGGTTCTTGGCGAGGGCCGCCATCACCAGTGCGTCCAGCTCCGGGGGCAGGCCGAGCTCGGGGCGGCGGCGGCCCGGCGGCTCGGGCGTGGCCTCCACGTGCTGGAGGATGGTGGCGAAGGTGTTCTCCCCGCGGAACGGCAGCGTGCCCGTGCACAGCTCGTAGGTGAGCACGCCCACCGCATACACGTCGGCGCTGGCGTCCACGTCGATGCCCCTGGCCTGCTCGGGCGCCATGTAGTCCGCGGTGCCGAGGATGGCGCCTGCCTCCGTGAGCTTCACGCCCTGCGGCGTGCTCACCTTGGAGATGCCGAAGTCCACCACCTTCACGAAGTCCGGCCGCCCCTCGCGCATCAGCAGCATCACGTTCTGCGGCTTCACGTCACGGTGGACGATGCCTCGCGCATGCGCGGCCTCCAGCGCCCGGCACACCTGCGCCAGCACGGGCACCGCGCGGGAGAGTGGCAGGTACCGCTCGCGCAGCAGTACCGAGCCCAGGCTCGCGCCCTCCAGCAGCTCCATGACGTAGTACAGCTCGCCCCCGGGCGTGCGCCCCAGGTCCGTCACGTCGACGATGTTCTCGTGGCCCATCTGGCTGGCGGCGATGGCCTCCAGCTCGAAGCGCCGGGCGAAGGTGGCGTCGCGTGAGAATTCCCCGCGCAGCACCTTCACCGCCACGCGCTTGCCCAGGCCCACGTGCTCGGCCAGGTACACCCGCCCCATGCCGCCCGCGCCCAGCGGGGACAGCAGCCGGTAGCGGCCCTCCAGCACCATGGGCAGCAGCGCCTCGGCGTCGCGCGGGCAGTAGACGAGGCCGTCCTCGTACTCGCTCTGGCACTTCGGGCAGCGAGGCATGACGGCGGAGGACGGTAGCACGAGCAGCAGGGCGGATACGGTGGGAGTCAGCGCACCGCGTGCTTGCGCAGCAGCTTGATGACGTGGGCCCGGTCCACCTCCGCCTCGCGCGCCATCTGGCTGACGTTGCCGCCCGCGGCGCTCAGCCGGTGGCGGAGGTACGTCTCCTCGAAGTGCGCCAGCCAGGTGTCCTTCGCCTCCTTGTAGGGCAGGTCCACGCGCACCACGGGGCTGCCCGGCGTCGCCGTGTCCGTCCGCGCGCCCTGGACGAAGGACGTGTCCAGCGCGCCGGACATGGCCACGCTGCGCTCCACGAAGTTGCGCAGCTCGCGCACGTTGCCGCGCCAGGGCAGCGACGCGAGCTGGCGCAGCGTCTCCGCGCCCGGAGCCGCATAGGGGCGCGGCGGCAGGCCCAGCGCGCGGAACGTCTCGTCCCACAGGTGCTGCAGCAGCAGGGGCACGTCCTCCAGGTGCGCGCGCAGCGGGGGCACGCGGACCATGCCCACCGCGAGCCGGAAGTAGAGGTCCTCGCGCAGGTGGCCCCGGTTCACCGCCTCGCGCAGGTCGCGGTGCGTGGCGGCCACGAAGCGCACGTCCACGCTCCGGTACTGGTCCGAGCCCACGCGCTTGACCTGCCGCCGCTCCAGCGCGCGCAACAGGCGCGGCTGCACCGCCAGCGGCAGCTCGCCAATCTCGTCCAGGAAGAGGGTGCCGCCGCTCGCTGCCTCGAAGGCGCCGCGCCGCTCGTGGGTGGCGCCGGTGAAGGCGCCCTTCTCGTGGCCGAACAGCTCGCTCTCCACCAGCTCCGAGGGGATGGAGCCGCAGTCCACGACGATGAAGGGCCCGGAGGCACGCGGGCTCTGCTGGTGCAGGGCCTCGGCCACCAGCTCCTTGCCGGTGCCGCTCTCTCCCTCGATGAGCACGGTGGCGTCCGTGGCGGCCAGCCGCGCGAGCTGCGCGAACAGGGCCCGCATCGCCACGCTCTCTCCCACCAGCCGTCCGTAGTGCGGCTCGGGGTGGAGCGGCACCACGTCCTGCTCGGCCACCAGCGAGAAGCGCACGGAGGTGCCGCCGAAGGCGAGCGTGGCCCCGTCCGCGACGTACGCGTCCGCCACGCGCACGTGGTCCACGCGGGTGCCGTTGGTGCTGCCCAGGTCTCTCAGCCGGTGGCCGCCGCGCTCCCGCACCAGCTCCGCGTGGAAGCGGGACACCGTCGGGTCGCCCAGCACCAGGTCGTTGCCCGGCGCGCTGCCGATGGTGAGCTTCTCCGCGGACGTGCACACCTCCGCGCCCGCGTCCGCGCCACCGGAGACCTGGAGCCGCACGCGCCGCACGGTGAGCCCGCCGGCCGCGTCCCGCGTGGAGATGACCTCGGTGTGTCCCGACATGCCGCTCCCGCTCATACCATCAACCCTCGTCATCGCCCTGGACCTCGAGCAGCGCGGCGGAGAACGGGCCGGGCTCCCGGCCAGCACGCGGCGCGCCGGAGACCGCGGCCTTCTCGGCCGCCAGCGTGTCCGCCACCACCTCCGCCACCCGCCAGGGCTGCTCTCCGGCCAGGGCCTCCGTCTCCACCGCCATCAGCGCGCGGGCCATGTCGGCGGCGGAAGCGAAGCGCTCGGCCGGGTGCGCACTCAGCGCGCGGTGGAGCACCTGTGCCAGCGCGGCCCCGCCCGCGCGCACCAGGGCCTCCGGCGGCACCAGCCGTGCCTCGCGCACGGCGAACAGCAGCTGTGCGTCCGTCGTTGCGGCGAAGGGGCTCTGGCCCACGGCCACCTCGTAGAGAAGCACCGCCAGGGAGAACAGGTCCGCGCGCGCATCCAGCGGGCCTCCGCGCAGCTGCTCCGGAGACATGTACCGCAGCCGGCCGCGCGTGCTGCCGGGCGCCGTGCGCGCGGGGGAGCGCAGCCCCTTGGCGATGCCGAAGTCCGCCAGCTTCACGTCGCCCGTGCGCCCCAGCAGCACGTTGGCGGGGCTGATGTCGCGGTGGACGATGCCCAGCCCCTCGCCCCGGGTGTCGCGCAGGCCGTGCACGTGCTCCAGCGCGCTCAGCAGGCACAGCCCCAGGTGGCGCACCAGCGCGGGCGTCAGCGTGCCCTTCACCGCGAGCGCCCGGCCCAGGTCCACGCCGTCCACGTACTCCAGCACCAGGAAGGGCGCTTCGCCCTCCACGCCATAGTCCAGCGCGGAGACGACGTGGCCGTGGCCGAAGGTGGCCATCAGCCGCGCCTCCTGGGCGAACATCTGCCGGTACGTCTCCTGGCCGGCCAATTCGGGCAGCATGCGCTTGAGCACCACGGGCTTCTCGAAGCCTTCCGGGCCCGGCAGCACGCCCACGTACACCTCCGCCATGCCGCCGCGAGCCAGGCGCGCCGTCAGCCGGTACCGGCCCAGCGTGCCGAGGTCAGCCGCGTGCGCCATGGCGCCGGACCGTCCTCGAAGGGGAGGGAAGGCGGCGCGCGAACGCGTCCGCCGGGGGCTGCTCGGAAGAGAGGTGGGATGCCGCCACGCACGCAGCATAGCCGGGGAGGTGCGTGGCGGCATGGGGTGTCGACCGGGGTCGTCAGTCCGCGTAGTCGGGCGCGGTGTAGGCGCAGCCGGTGGGCGCGCTGCCCCAGGCCTCGTAGGCGTCGCTGCGCACGAGCACCGTGCTGCGGAAGCGCGCGTCCCAGCACTCGCCGAGGGTGCCCTCCACCGTCAGGTCGCCACCGCGCACGCGCGCGTCCGAGCGGCCCTCGCCGTTGGACTTCCAGCGGCTCTTGATGCTCAGCCGCTCGGGCGCCAGGCGCGTCAGGTCGAACCAGTGGATGTTGTCATCCTTGGCGAACGCGAAGGAGCCCTCGCCGCCGGGCACCTGCGTGTAGCGGTACAGCGCGGTGAGGGGCACGGGGTTGTCGCCGTGGAACTCGCGGAAGTCCACCTCCACGCGCACCGTCTCTGCCGGCGCGGCGCGGGTGTAGCGGAACTCCGCGCTGCCCTTCTTCACCGGCTGGTTCGACAGGCGCGTCACGTGCTCCCACTCGATGAGGAAGCTGCCCTCGCCGTAGCCCCGCCTCGCACGGCCGTCGTCGCCCACGGCCACGGTGTGGTTGCCGGACAGCAGGGTGACATAGGCGGAGTCCGGGCCGTCCTTCGGCTTGCCGGACAGGCCATACGTGAAGCGGTCCGCATCCGTGCGCGTCACCGTCAGCCGCCACGTGGTGGAGCTGCCGGCGGGCGTGTGCGGGCCGAAGGTGGCGGTGTCCCCGTCCACGGACGTGGGCTCCTGGCTGGCGACCGCCGCCAGGCCCGCGAGCGTGAAGGCGGTGGTGCCATTCACCAGCACCACGGAGCCGAGCGTGAGGAGGTAGAAGCCGGAGACCTCGCCCTGCTTGTGGGCGCGCACGCCGCCCTCGGTGCTCACCAGCCCCTGGCCCTGCGAGTCGCTCGCCGGCAGGGCCAGCTTCACGGTGTCCACGGTGGGCAGGCCGTCCTGGAAGTCGACCTCCTTCTGACAGGCGGTGAGGGCCAGGGCGGAGAGCAGCCACGCACTCTTCTTGAACATGATGTCGTCCTTGCGTTGAGGCCGTCGGGGGTGTCGTTGGCGGCCAGACGCGGGGCGGCAAGAGCAAGCCCCGGGCCCGAGCCAAGGGTGCGAAAGGACGAAGCCCGCTCACCCGGCCTGTAGGCTGACGACTACAGGTGCGGGCCGGGTTGATGGCTGGCGCCTGCGATGGCACTCCATGTGCGGCTTTCCGGAGCAGGAGTGTTCAGCCCGCGCCACTCCGACGGGAGCGGGTGCTTATTGACTCTGAGGCGGGGCAGGATGGGGCCCGCCGCTTCTTGTCCTTTGTGGCGCTGACCCCTCCCCATGCACGAGCTCCTCCTGGACTCCGGTCGATGATGGCGCGTCCGCTTCGCTTCCACCTCGCGCTGCTCGCGCTGGGCCTGCTCATTCCGGTCGTCCTCTTCGCCGTGGGCGTCGTGGAGCGCTTCGCCACCGCCCAGTGGGACGCGCGCGAGCATGGCATGCGCGAGACGGCACGGGCGCTGTCGCTCGCCATCGACCGCGAGCTGGGTCAGTCCATCCGGGCCCTGGAGGTGCTGTCCCACTCCGAGCCGCTCGCGCACGGTGACCTGAAGACCTTCTACGCAACGTGCAAGGCCGTCGTCCGCTCGCAGCAACCCTGGGTGTCCCTGGCGCTGCTGGACCTGGAGGGGCGGACGGTGCTCTCCACCGAGCAGCCCTTCGGCTCGCCCGGCGCCATCGAAGGAGAGCGTCCCTACCTGCGCGAGGTGCTGGAGACGGGCCGGCCGGTCATCTCCGACTTCCCCTTCGCACGCTCCCACGGGCAGCCCCGGGTGGTGGTGGCGATGCCGGTGCGGAAGGGGCAGCGGATTACCAGCGTCCTGGTCGCGATGTACGCGATGTCGCACTTCAACAAGCTGTGGGCGGAGCAGCGCATCCCCGGAGACTGGCTGGGCGCCCTGGTGGACGAGGAGGGCATCATCCTCGCGCGCAGCCGCGCCGCCGACCGGTTCGTCGGGACACATGCCAGCGCGGGGTTCCGCGAGAAGCTCCGCTCCGCGCCGGAGGGCTTCTACCCGACGGTGACCCGGGACGGCGTGGAGTCGTACACGGCCGTGTCCCGCTCGCAGCTGGTGCCGTGGTCGGTGGTCTTCTCCGCGCCACGGGCGACCTTCGATGCGCCCATCCACCGCTCACTGCTCTCGCTGGTGGGCGTGGGCCTGGTGTGCTGTCTCATTGCCGGGGCCTGGGCGGCCTGGGTAGGGCGCCGCATCACCCTGCCGCTGAAGGCCCTGGCCCGCGCGGCCACGGACAGCGCGGCCACGTCCGCTGCCTTTGGCCGCGTCGGCCCCACCGGCATCTCCGAGCTGGAGGGGCTGCGGGTGGCGCTGGCCCGCACCACCGCGCTGGTGGCGGAGCGCGAGGTGGTGCTCCGGGCGAAGATGTCCGAGGCCGAGGCGGCGCGCGCCGAGGCCGAGGCGGCCAACCGCGCGAAGGACCAGTTCCTCGCCATGCTGGGCCACGAGCTGCGCAACCCGCTGTCCGCCATCACCAGCGGCGTGAAGGTGCTCAGCGTGGCCCGCGACGACGTGCGGCGCGAGCGCGCGCGGGCGCTGGTGGAGCGGCAGGCGCTGCACCTGGCCCGGCTGGTGGATGACCTGCTGGACGTGGCCCGCGTGAGCACCGGCCGCATCGTCCTCCAGAAGGGGAGCCTGGACCTGGCGGAGTGCGTGCGCCGCGCCGTCGTCGCGCTCGAGTCCGCCGGCCGCACCCGGGCGCACCAGGTGGAGCTGGACGTGGAGCCCGCGTGGCTGGAGGGCGACGAGGGCCGGCTGTACCAGGTCGTCACCAACCTGGTGTCCAACGCGCTCAAGTACACCCCGGACGGAGGCCGCGTCCACGTCCGCACGCGGGTGGAGAGCGAGCACGTGGTGCTGGAGGTCTCCGACACCGGCGTGGGCCTGCCGCCCGAGGTGCTGCCGCGCGTCTTCGAGCTGTTCTTCCAGGCGGACCACACCCTGGACCGCTCCCAGGGCGGGCTGGGCGTGGGACTCACGCTGGTGAAGCGCCTGGTCGAGCTGCACGGCGGCACCGTGCAGGCGCGGAGCGAGGGCAACGCGCGCGGCAGCAGCTTCACGGTGCGCCTGCCCCGGGGCGAGGTGACGACGGTGACGCCGCCGGGCGTGGACGTCGTGGCTCCCGGCCAGGGGCTGCGCATGCTGCTCGTCGAGGACCACACCGACAGCCGGCAGCTCGTGCGGGAGCTGCTGGAGACGGATGGCCACACCGTCTTCGAGGCCGAGGATGGCCTGTCGGGACTGGCGAAGGCGCGCGAGCTGCACCCGGACGTCGTCCTCCTGGACATCGGCCTGCCCGGGCTGGACGGCTACGAGGTGGCGCGGGCGCTGCGTGCGTCCGAGAGCGGGCGCGCGCTCCTGATTGTCGCGGTGACGGGCTATGGCCTGCGGGAGGACCGCCTGCGCGCCCTGCAGGCCGGCTTCGACGAGCACCTGGTCAAGCCGGTGGACCTCGCCCGGCTGCGCGAGGTGCTCGCCGCCCGGGAGCCGCGGGTGGTCGCCGCCTCCTGAGGCGGACGTCCAGTCTGGAGCAGTCGCACCAATCCGGTGCTCCAGTCTGGAGCAGCCCGGGGGACGGCGGCACGTAACCCGCTGGAGCCACGGGCACTGCGTCCTGGCATTCGAGGTGCAATCCCTGGCGGCGTCCCTCAGAGGAGGCCGCGATGCCTGTCCGTGACTCGTCGTTCATCCCCTCGCTGTCGCGCTTTGGCGTGGTGGTCGTCGTGGCCGCCGTGGCGGTGTGGTGGGTGCGCCGGCGCCGCCGGCAGGCGTCCCGGAGTGCGAGCCGGCCGTCCTCTCGGCGGGGCGAGGTGACGTTGCTGCCGGCCGTGACTTCGCCGGAGGGCCGGGGGGCCCGGAAGCGAAGCCCCGGGGGCGCCAGCACCGCGCAGGCGTAGTGGAGCATGTCCACGGCGACCCGGCGCGAAGCCAGGGGGCGCACGCCGTCCAGGTCCAGCAGCACGCCGCGCTCGTGCGCCAGGATGACCGGCGTCAGCAGCGGTTGGGGCCTTCCTGTTTTCTCGCTACCGCACCGGCGGGCTCACGGCGGAGGAGGCGCGAGCGCGCGGAAGCCCTCCGCGATGGCGAGGCCGATGTTGCTCATCAGGTCCTGCCGCGCGTTGACCACGTAGAGGTGCGGGGTGAGGGCCCAGACCTCGCGGACCACGCGCCGGGGAGCGGGGGGCGGCTGGGTGCTCAGCTCGGCCTGGAGCAGGGGCAGCACCTTGTCGGACAGGCGCAGCGCGGTGTCCATGACGAAGATGGCCAGGTGGGGCCGCAGCGCGCGCACGCGCCGGAAGAAGGCTCCTACCTCGTCGGGCGCCAGGTGCTTGGGGGGCGAGGACTTCATCTCCAGGTACAGGAGCTTGCTCTCGGCGGTGGCGACCACGTCCAGGTCTCCGCCGACTTCCGGCGCGTGGAACTTCACGCCGACGGCGACGTCGAAGCCGAACCGCAGGCGCAGCTCGCGCGCCACGTACCACTCCAGCGTGCCGCCGAAGCTGGCGGCGGGGTACAGGAGGCGGAAGCGCCCGTCGTCCTCGCGGGCCGCGAGCCCCAGTGTCACCAGGTCATTGGCGAACGTGGTGGCCTGGGACTCCTCCAGGTACCGCGTGGCCTCGGCGGGAAGAAAGCTGCCGCGCCGGAGGATGGCGCCGCGCAGGAAGAGGCGGAAGGCGTAGTGCCCCAGGCGCTCCACGAGTCGCTCCAGGCGCTCTCCGTCCATGTCGGCGGGGAAGGGCAGGTCCAGCGGGGCGAGGGTGGGCTGGAAGCCACGACGCACGAGCATGGCGCGTGGCTCGCTCCCGGACGCGAGCAGCAGGCGCGGCGTGGGCGGCGCGTCGGCCGCGCTCTGTTCCAGGACGCGGGCCGTGGGGAGGTCTCCGGGGGGCGGTGGCTGCTCCGGCATTCCGCGAGCTTAGTTGAAGACGAGGAGAGGTTGGCGGGACATGCTGTCGACCTCCATGGCAACGAAGAAATCCGCAGTGAAGAAGAAGCAGCCTGTGGCGAAGAAGCAGTCCTCCAAGGCCAGCAAGAAGTCCGCCGCTGATGCGGAGATGAAGCGGCTGCTCAAGGCCGCCGACCGCATCGAGAACGACCTCCTCGACGTGGAGCCCGACGACCCGGAGCTCGATGGAATGCTCGAGGACCTGGAGCAGGTCTTCAGGGCCATCCTGCAAATGGAGCCGGAGAACGTCCCGACCCTGATTCGCCTTGGCGAGTTCTTCCTTGAGCGGGGTGGGGCCGAGGATGTCGCGCTGGAGTTTCTCGAGCAGGCCCTCAAGCTCCAGCCGGCGAACAAGGAGCTCGCGAAGACAATCAAGAAGGCACGAGCGCGGCTCAAGCGAAACAAGTGAGCCAGGCTCCTCAGTGCACGTAGACGGGGCAGTAGCGCAGGAACTCCGTCACCGGAGGTTGGCAGAGCTGCACCGCACGCCACTCCTCGAGGAAGGTCTTCCGCCGCGCCTGGAGGTAGCAGGCGGCGGGGTCCTCCTCGGGGGTGGCGAACTGGCAGAGCTGGACGGCCTGCCCCTGCGTCAGGGAGCCCTCGTCCTGCACGCGCAGGAAGCACCGGGCGGGAGCGGACGAGCGGGCTCCACGGCACAGCTGGGTGGCCGCGTATTCGTCCGTCAGTCCGCCATCCAGGGCCAGCCGGTAGCAGGACAGCTGCGGCGCTGCGTCCCCTGCATGTCCGCTCGCCGGTGCCGCGAGGACGAAGAGGCTGGCAAGCACCGCCGCACCAGCCGCATGACGGAAGAGCCGGACCGGGCCGCTGCCTGTCTTCATTCGGACCTCCTGCGGGCAATCTAGGTGTCCGTGGGCCAGTGGAGCGTCGCGATGGCGCAGGCCCGCTCCAGGCCGGAGCCGTCGGTGGAGGGCCCGGCCGGCCGCCTTCTGGCTGCAACGAAGCTGCCGCGAGAAGCAAGGGTGATGAACAGCCGCCGAGCAGGCATGCTCGCCCCCGATGCGAAGGGCAGGGTGCATGGCGGACGCGGTAGCGAGTCTCTCGCCGGAGTGCCAGGCGTGGCTGGCGGAGAACCTGGTCCTGGGCGTGGCGCCGGAGGCGCTGGAGCGCGCCCTGGTCCAGGCGGGCACACCGCCGGAGCAGGCGAAGGCCGGGGTGGAAGCGGCGCGGCGGCATCCCGCCGTGGAGCACGGGCGCCAGCGCACGAAGCTCCACGGAGAGCACCGGGCGCTGCTCGACACCCGGGTGGCGCTCCATCGTCAGGCCGGCTGGCACCGGCAACTGGAACGCCGCCGTGGCGTGTCCCCGCGCGAGCTGATGGAGCGCTACTACTTCGCGCACCGGCCCGTCATCCTCCAGGGCTTCATGGACGGCTGGCCGGCCCTGGAGCGCTGGCAGCCCCAGGCCCTGGCGGAGCGCTACGG
This sequence comes from Pyxidicoccus xibeiensis, assembly GCF_024198175.1. Classification (NCBI taxonomy): domain Bacteria; kingdom Pseudomonadati; phylum Myxococcota; class Myxococcia; order Myxococcales; family Myxococcaceae; genus Pyxidicoccus; species Pyxidicoccus xibeiensis. The sequence goes on along the minus strand of NZ_JAJVKV010000005.1, from coordinate 976,694 downwards.
CCACGTGGAGGTGGAGGTGATGGCGGGCCGCGAGTCGCGCGCGGACCATGACCTGGAGCCGGACCCCTGCCGCACGGTGATGCGCTTCGGGGAGTTCATCCGCCGCCTGCTCGAAGGCGGACCGTCCAATGACTTGTACCTCACGGCGCGCAACTTCGCCCTGGAGCGCACGGAGCTGCGCACGCTGCTGGACGACGTGCGCTATCCGGAGGGCGTGCTGCGCCGGACGCAGCTGGCCGGCGCCGTGAAGCTCTGGGTGGGGCCGGCGGGCACGCTGACGGCGCTGCACCATGACCTGGGCACGGTGCTCTTCGGGCAGATTGCCGGGCGCAAGCGCTTCCGGCTCATCCCCTCGTTCCAGACGCAGTCGCTCTACAGCCACCGTGAGGTCTGGAGCCAGGTGGATGCCGAGCACCCGGACCTGGAGCGCTTTCCCGCCTACGGGGAGGCGGACGTGCTGGAGGACGTGGTGGGGCCCGGGGAGATGTTGCTCATCCCCGCGGGCTGGTGGCACCAGGTCCTGGCGCTCGACGTCAGCGTCTCCATCACCTTCCAGGAGTTCGACGTCCCGGGAGGCAACACCTGGTGGAGGCTGCGGTGAGGCGGGACGGCCCGGCGACTACTTCTTCAGCGGAGGCGTGGTCGGCGGCGGCGTCGGCTGGCGCGTCACGTCTGCCGGATGGGGATGGCTGCCCGGGTTCGGGACGATGGCCGGCTCCTGGATGGTGGGCGGGTTGGGCGGCGGGTTGGGGACGATCTGCGGGAGAGGATCGGGTTGCGTGGCCATGGGTCTCCAGGAGCACAGCGGCGATGGACAGCACTGCGGGTATATCGCACCGAGCACGTGATGCGGCCTGACAAGAATGCCTTGCACGAGCGGCGTGCCTGGATAGCGGAAAACCTGACTCGCGGCGTGCCGTCGCAGCGTCTGGTCATGCTCTTGCGAGCGTCGGGTGAGTCGTTGGAGCAGGCGCAGGCGGAGGTGGAGTCCGTCGCGGAGCACCCCGCGGTCCGCCAGGCGAGAGCGGCGGCGCCCCGGAGGAGGGAGCTGGAGGCGCTGCTGGAGGCGCGGTCCGCCCTCTACCGGAGCGAGGGGCCGCAGGTGGAGCGACGGCGTCAGCTGTCCCCGGGGGAGTTCTTCGAGCGCTACTACCTGCGCAACCGGCCCGTCATCATCGAGGGGCTGATGGAGGACTGGCCCGCGCTGAAGCGCTGGACGCCGGAGTGGCTCGCGGAGCGGTTCGGTGACGAGGCGGTGGAGGTGATGGCGGGCCGGGAGTCGGACGCGGACCCGGACTTCAACGCGGAGCACCTGCGCCAGTCGTTACCCCTGCGCGAGCTGGTGGCCCGGATGCGGAGCGCGGGCGAGACGAACGACCTGTATGTGGTGGCGCGCAACAGCCTGCTGCTGCGCGAGGCGTTCCGGCCGTTGTTGTCGGATATCCGGGCACCGGCGGGCTACGTGCACCCGGACATCCTGACCCCGGAGAGCGTGCACCTGTGGTTCGGGCCGGCGGGCACGCTGTCGAACCTGCACCACGACCACCTCAACGTGCTGTTCTGCCAGGTGCTGGGGCGCAAGCGCTTCTGGCTGGCGCCTTCTTGGGAGACGCCGTGGCTCTACAACGACCGCGGGCTCTACAGCGCGGTGGACATCCGGGCGCCGGACCTCGAGCGCTTCCCTGACTTTGCGCGTGCGACGGTGCACACGTGCGAGGTGGGACCGGGGGATGCGCTGCTGATTCCGGTGGGCTGGTGGCACGCGGTGCGAGCGCTGGACATCAGTCTGTCGGTGACGTTCGTGTGCTTTGACCGTGAGCAGCGCAACACGGAGTGGCGGGATTACTGGCTCGGTCCGAAGCCGGGGAGGGTGGAACGATGAACGGAGCAGAGCTCGCGCCCGAGTGGCGAAGCTGGGTCGTGGAGAACCTGCTGCGCGGCACGGCGGAGACGGAGCTCGTCGACGTGCTGGTAGGGGCGGGAGTGGACGCGGCGGTGGCACGCGCGGCGGTGCGGGCCGAGGCGGAGGACCCGTGTCTGAGAGGGAGCATCAAGGCGCTGAAGCTGCACCGGAAGCTCGAAGGGCTGCTGGACCTGTACGGGGACCTCTACCGGCAGGAGGAAGGCCATGCGCGGGTGGACAGACATGAATCCCTCTCACGGGAGGCGTTCTTCGACCGCTACTACTTCCAGAACCGGCCGGTGGTGCTGCGAGGTACGGTGGTGCCGGTAGGGAGCTGGGAGCCGGAGCGGGTAGCCACGTTGCTGGAGTGGCTGAAGCCTCCAGCGGGGGCGCCGTCGTCGCGCACGGTGCCGCTGGTGAAGCACCCGGAGTTGCTCATGTCGCTGCGACCGCCAGCGGACTACGTGGTGACGGAGGGACAGCCGGTGCTGTCATTGGAGTCCGCGGACTTCACTGCGGCGGAGGCGCCTCTTCGGGAGAACGTGCTGGTCTGCCAGGTGTACGGGCGGAGGCGGCTCCAGCTCGTTCCCGCGTTCGAGCTGCGCCGGATGAGGGGCTCGCCCGAGGACGCGGGTGCGGTGTTGCGCCTGGACGTGGAGGTGGGCCCTGGGGACCTGGTGCTGCTGCCCGTGGGCTGGTGGTGCGGCTACCGCGTGCTGGAGACGAGCGCCTCCGTGTCCTTCTTTGCCTTCGCGGCCTCCGTGCCCAATGCGACCTGGGCGCAGGAGCCGGTCGCACCCGAGCCAACTCCTCCTTCGTGGCGCTGACCAGGAATCTGCGCTTTCTCGCGAATGCCAACACGTATAGGCGCGCGGGCGTCACCGCACGCCAAGCGCAGACGTGCGTGCAGCAGGGTCAACGCGGACCGCTATGGCGTGGCGCTGACTCAGGAGAAGACGCACGAGCACTGCTTGTAGAGTCCCGCGCTCCTTTCCTGTCGAGCCTCCACATGCGTGGGAGGAGGACAGCCTCCAGGCGAGGACTCACAGCAGTCTCCACGCGCGGAGAAACCATGAAGCAAGAGAGTCGAAGCAGGCTGGTGTGTCTGGCCTTGGGCTTGGTGATGGCCCTGGCTGGTTGCGACGAGGAGGCGACTGGCAGTGCTCGGGCGGTGGCGACGCTGCCGCAGGCGCTGAGCGCCAGCGACGTGGCCCGGGTGGAGCTCACCGTGAGCGGCGCTGGCATGACGACGCGCACCGATGCCCTGGTGAAGACGGGCCAGCAGTGGGGCGGGGTGCTGGGGCAGTTGCCCGCCGGCACCGGCCGCACGTTCAGCGCCCAGGCTTTCGACGCTTCCAACACCGTCCGTTACTCCGGCCAGGTGACGCCCGTCACCATCCAGGCCGGGCAGACGACGGCCGTCACCCTCCTCCTGCAGGAAGTGAATCCGCCGGCACCCTTCGACAACGCGGCGCCCCGCATCACCTCGCTGGTGGCGAGCCCCGCCACTGTGGCCCCTGGGGGACTCGTAGCCCTGCAGGCCTCCGCGGAGGACCCGAACGCGGGAGACACCCTTACCTCCGCATGGACGGCCGGCGCGGGCAGCTTCAGCGTCGCCTCCAGCCTTTCAACCGTCTGGACGGCGCCGGCTTCTCCGGGCCCGGTGGTGCTGACGCTGCAGGTGACGGATTCCAAGGGCGCCTCCGCAGCCCTCAGCGTCACCGTGACGGTGGGGACTGACACCGGGAACGCGGCCGTCAACGTCTCCTTCAACACCTGGCCCCAGGTGGCTGGGGTAACGGCCACGCCTTCCTCCGTCGCTGTCGGCCAGGTCACCCAGGTGACGGCCTCCGCCAGCGACAACGACGGGGACGGCCTCAGCTACCAGTGGACGGCCTCGTGCGCGGGCACGTGGACGAATGCCACCTCCGCCAGCGCCAGTTTCACGCCCTCCGCCCAACCCTCGGGTGGCATCTGCACACTCACCGTGGCGGTGCATGACGGGCGGGGCGGGCAGGGCACTGGCAGCTTGAGCATCTACGTGGGGCGTCCGACGACAGGGCGTTTCCCTCCGGAGGTAGTGGAAACGTTCCAATCGGTGGCCACGGTGCCAGCGGCTGGGGGCACGGTCGTCTTCCGAGTGAGGGCGAAGGACCCCCAGGGCAGCGCACTCAGCTTCACGTGGACCAGCAGCACGGGCACGCTGGGCACCCCTACCCATACCGCCACAACGAGCGAGGTTCTTTGGACGGCATCGGCGTGCGTGCCCTCGGGCGGCACCCCCTCGGTGACGATGACCGTCACCAACGCCCTTGGCCTGTCGGCCAGTTCTACCTTCTCCCTCCAGGGCGGTGCTGGCTGCGGCTCGTGTGTGCCAAGGACCTGCGCGGCTGTGGGGCGCCAATGCGGGCCGCTCGACGATGGTTGCGGCGGCATCCTGGAGTGTGGGACATGCACCTCAGGCGATCAGTGCCACGCCGCCTCGTGCAATCTTTCGACCGGCACCTGCGAAAGTTCTCCCAGGCCCAACGGCACCACTTGCAGCGACGACAACGCCTGCACCCGGGTGGACACCTGCCAGGGCGGCGTATGCACCGGTGCCCAACCCGTGGTCTGCAATGCGCCAGACGCCTGCCATCCAGGAGAGACGTGCAACCCAAGCACGGGGGTGTGTGGTCCAGACGCTCCGGTCTGGAATGGTGACTATTTCATTACGAATGAGGCCAGCGTGGCTGAGCTTGCCACTTATGCGACGGTAACAGGCAGTATCTACATCCAGACCAACGCGACGACGACCAGCATCGACCTGCCCAATCTCACCACCGTCAAGGGTTCTGTGAGTCTCCACCGAAGCCCCGTGGTCAGTGTTCGACTGCCGAAGCTGACAACCATCGGATCGTCTCTCGATTTCCATCAGAACAACGCCCTGACACAAGTGGATACGCCAAGGCTCAGGGGCATTTGTGACGAGGCCTACTTTCACCAGAACACTGCATTGGTGAATGTCAACCTGGGGCAGTTGAAATCAGTGGGCGAGTATCTCTACTTGAATGGAAACACTGCCCTTGGTGCACTCGACCTCGGTGCTCTGACTCATGTAGGCGAATACATCTACCTCGATGCGAACAATGCCCTCTCGAGCCTCAACGTATCCAACCTGACAAGCGTCGGCCAATCGATCTCAATCTATCAGGGCGGCCCACTCACCACCTTGGACCTGGGAAACCTCACCTCACTCGGAAGTGATCTCTCCCTATATCGTACGAAGATTGCAAACCTGTCGTTGACGAAGCTGACCACAATTCCCGGTTTCTTCTACCTTGATCGCAACCTGCTACTCGGGAACGTCAGCTCGAGCGCTCTCACGCACGTTGGCGGCTACCTCTACCTGGACCAAAACGAGGCGCTTACCTCCATGAATCTCACGTCGCTGGCGGGCATTGGTGAGTACTTCTACGTGACCAACAATGGGCTGACGCAGCTGGGCGTCCCAGCTCTCACCAGCGTGGGTGGATATGTATACATCGGGAACAACGCCTCCCTGCCCACGGCGTGCGCGACGGCGCTCCAGTCACAGCTCACATCGATTGGTGGGGACTTTACCGTTATAGGAGGCAGGTCAGGCCCCTGCCCGTAGTCGTGCTCGCGCCAGGGCGTCGGCACAACGCGCGGCGGTGTAGCAGGCATCTGTCGAACTGGTGGGGATGGCCTTCATGGAGGATGCGTGAAGGTCATCCCACCCTCCATGAGGAGGGCCAGCTGTAGGGGCATCTTTGGGCTGTGTCTCCAGGCTCGTATGCATGCCCCGAGCTGGCATCTTCTACCCTGTCCACATGACGCCAAGCTCCAAGACCTGCTCAACCTTCACGGTGATGCCGTAGTTGCCCCGCAGCAGGTCCACCTCCCAGTGTCTGCCATTGGCGCGGAGTGCGCCCATGACGTAGGGCATCACCCGGTGCAGATAGTCCCTGCGGAACGGCGATTCCGGTCCCAATGTCAGCAACTGGCCGTCCGCCTCGGGCAGCGCCATGTCCAGCGCAATAGCCTCGGTAAGGAAGCTGGGGTCGTACAGGTAGAGCCGGCCCCCGTCCTCCAGGAAGTTGAGGCTGTGGCCGTCATTCATTCCGGCTTCGAAGCAATACCGCGCGTCCTGCCGACTCAGCAGCTCCACGGGCTCGTCCGGTGCGAACGGGTAGCGAATGCAGTCGTGGTAACGGCCCAGGAAGCGCGTGTGCCGGCTCAGCTCCACCTGGTTGATGCCCGGCGCCACGGCGACCAGGGCATTCCAGCGCACCTCACCTGTCTTTTCGTTGCGCGTGGGATTCAGGTGCAGCGTGCGCCGCTCCACCGCCACGCCCTGGCAGTTGGCGAGCTGCTGGAACAGTTGATACCAGCCGCCACACATGCCCCCGCCAGCCACCAGCATATGGCGCACCGTCCACGCGGGCAGCCCGTAGCGCAGCTGCGTCTCCGGCAACCCCCGGAGGATGGCGTCGCAGACGTCCTTTCTCGACTCCAATCCCGCGCACCACCGCGAGGACCAGCGCACCAGCGGTGCGTACGTCCCCACCGGTGGCCCTCCAGGCAGACCGTCCTTCAGTGGCGCCCCGGTGGTGAAGACCTCGTGCCGGCTGTCACCCAGGAACAGTTGGCGCGCTTCGCCCCGTGCATCCGTCCACTCCGCGTACCACTGGAGCTCCAGCGCATGCGTGCCAACCTGGTTGGGCAATGCCCGGCTGAAGCACACCGGCTCCGGGAGCGTGGTCCACCCGGCCTTCCGCTCCAGCTTCACCGGATGCGGGCCCAGCCACCGGACCCGCCCGCCGCAACCGTCCCCGTAGGCGCTCAGCTCGAATGCCTCCGGCACGAAGTGGTTCGCCAGCAGGGTGACTTCCACGGACGGCACAGCACCTCGGACGTAGGCCACCGGCTCCGAGCGGTGTCCTCGAATCCACTCGGGCTGCGTCCCCAACCGCGCATCCGTCACCGGGTCCCACAGCGGAATCGCGCCACGCTCCGAACCGGCCCGGTCGAAGTGCAGGCTGTAGACGCTCAGTGCTTCCTCGATGTGCATTCCACCCTTCCCCGCGACGCAGTCTCGCACGGGCAAGGCGTCTACTCGTACAGCAGCACCCGGTTCACCCACTGCGAGCTGCGCTCCCCTCGCAGCCAGCGCAGGCGCTCCGTTCGCAGTGCATCAGCCGGACGGGCCCCCGCGTGAATGCGCTCTCGCACGGCCTGGAAGAACCGTCCCGCCGAGTCGGGGATGTCCACCGTCGCCGCGAACACCGCGCGCGCGCCCGCATCCACGAACGCCTGCGGCAGCGAGGACGTCTGGTGCAGCAGCGAAGGCAGCTTCGCCGCGCTGCACGCCCCCAGCAGCACCACCGGCGCCCCCTCCAGCTTCACCCGGCGCAGCTCCTCCGCGGTGAGGCCGTACCGGCCGTCGTTCTCGGCGGCCAGCGCGATGACGGTGGCGTCCGACAGGCTCCGGTCCAGCACGCCATGCGCGTGGAACTCGATGTCCGTGGCCCGCTTCATCGCCTCCAGCACCCGCGAGGGCGTCGCATTCGCTCCGGCCAGCCGCACGGAGCCCGTCGCGGGCGCGGGCGCCGACTCCCAGGACGGCAGTCGCGCCAGCCGCAGCTGGGCCGGCGTCTCCACGTCGGCCACCACCACGTGCAGGGGCGCCCGGCTCGGCGCGGGCGCGGCGGCCTGCGCGGTGCCCACCCGGTAGCGCCAGGCCAGGTCCGCGGGCAGCAGCCCCGCGCGGCTGTCCAGCGGCGGAGCGGCCAGCACGTCCACCTGCTCGCACCCCCGCAGCAGCGTCACCAGGTCGCGCGGCACCACGCCGGACAGGTCTTCGCCCAGCGGCTCCTTGCGGGACGCATCATGGTGCCCGCGAAGCTCCCCGCTCGGTCCCCGGACCACCACCACCGTGCGCTCGGCCTCCATCGCGGCGGCCAGCATGCAGCGCTCGGGCGCGGTGACTCCGAGCTGCTCCGCCACCACCTGCGCCGCCTCGTCGTACGCGCCCGCCCTGCCGGCGCTGAGGGCCAGCGACTGGTACGCCACGGCCCGTGCGTCCCGCGCGTCGGCGTTGTCATGCAGCCACGGCGCGGCCTCGGCGATGGTCTTCCGCAGCAGGGCCTTGCCCTCGTCGCGGTTGCGCTCCACGGCGAAGCGCGCCGCGATGAGCGTGCCCAGCACCCGCCGGCCCGGAGGGTCCTGCACGGGGTCCACCTTCGAGAGCTCCAGTCGCACCTGCTCCGCGTCCGCCGGCCTCGGGTCCATCCGGCCCAGGTCCGCCAATATCCACGCGCCCACCAGTCCCACGGTGCGGCCACAGGCCTGGGCCTCGTTCAGGGCTCGCCGGGCCTCCTCGGGCCGCAGCCGCATCATCGCCAGCGAGGCCAGGTTGCGGTGCACGTAGGCGCGCGCTTCGCAGTCGCCCGGGTTGCGCTCCAGGTACTCGGCCAGGTAGGCGCGGGCGGGCGCGACGCGGAACTGGTAGCGCGCCGCCTGCCCCAGCTCGCGGATGGCGAAGGCCTCGTGGCCCCACTCCCCGAGGACGCGCGCCTCGCGCCAGCCCGAGCGGGCCAGCTCCTCCGCCTCCGCCAGCCGGTTGGCGGTGATGGCCCGGCTGCTCAGCCGCCGCTGCAAGTCCAGGCACCGCAGGCCCAGCTCCCGCTCGCGGCAGAGGCTCAGCGCGTCCCGCAGTCGCTGGAGGGCCTCCCAGGACTTCCCCGCGACGTCGTCCAGGCGTGCCAGCTCCTCGCGCGCCAGCACGTCCATCCACGGGTCGCTCAGGCCACGGGCCAGCGACTCCACCTCCGCGGGCTCGCGGGGCACCGCGGGGCTGAGCAGCAGCGCACCCAGCAGCAGGTCCGTCTCGCCCGACGCGCGCAGGCGGCGGATGAGCAGGGCGGGGTCCGGATGGGTGCGCTGGACGAGCTTCGCGTACTCGGCGGCGAGCGGCCTCCGGAGGGCAAAGTCCCGGGCCGCCACGCGCCGCACGGAGTCCACCAGCGCGGTGCCTCCGAAGGCGCGGTCCAGCACCTCCGCCAGCGGGAGCAGGGCGAGGACCCTCGCGGCCGAAGGGGCGGTGCGGACCGCGTCGTAGAAGTGGGCGCGGGCGGTGCCGGGGAGGCGCCGGGCCTCCTGCAGCGGAAGGGGCGCCTGCGCGTCGGTGGCGAGCGCGATGACGGCGGCGCGGGTGGCTCGCCACAGCTCCGAGCGCTGACGCTCGGTGTCCCGCAGCGCGCTGGCCTGCTCCCGGGCCTCCGCGCTCCAGCCGGGCTCCTCCAGCGCGGCCACCCTGTCGAAGGCCGCGGCCGCGAGCAGCGTCAGCCCCAGCTCGCGCAGCACGAGGGCGCGGTTCCAGAGCGCCTGGGCATGGCGGGGCTCGGCGTCCAGCGCGCCGTCGAGCAGCGAGAGCGCATCGTCGTGGCGCCGCAGGAGGAAGGCCGCGACGGCCCGGTCATTCTCCCGGCTGGCGGACGGGCGCGCGTGGTTCAGGTGGGCCACCGCCTGCTGCGGGTCACCATGGACGAGGTACGAGGCCGCGATGCCGGCGCGGTCCTCGCGCGCCTCCAGGCGGGCCAGCTCGCGCAGCGGCACGGGCGTGGCGTGCTCCGCTTCCCGCGACGGGACATAGGGGCGGTGGACGTCCGCCGGCACCACGCTCAGCCGCGCCTCGATGGGGCGGGTGGCGGTGTTGGACAGCCAGATGCGCGCGGCGTCGGGGTCCGCCGAGGGGCCGGAGCCGGGGAGGATGAAGGCACCGGCCGCCAGCAGCGGGAGCGCATAGGCCACACGCGCGAGCAGAGGGCGGCGCCGCCGGGGCGCTTCAGGCTCTCGCGGTGTTCCCAGCTCCCCGGCCATCGGCTGGACCTCCCTTGAATCCCCATCTTGGGCCATCTGGGCTCACGGGAACAAACCAGGCCGCCAGGCACCCAGTCCCCGGGAGACAGTTGGCAGGGTGGGTAGGATGAGCCCCGGGAAGGTAGGGTGGACGGATGTTCATCCTCGTCCTGGGCTGTGGCGTGTCTGGACTGACATGTGGCATCCGGCTGGCCGAAGCCGGGCACACCGTCGAAATCCGCGCGCGGGAGCTGCCGCCGCACACCACGTCGGATGTCGCGGCCGCCGTCTGGTATCCGTACCGCGTCTATCCGCAGGAGCTCGTCAACGCGTGGGGGCGGCGGAGCTACGAGGTCTTCCAGGCGCTGGGCCGCGAGCATCCGGAGGCGGGCATCCTGATGGTCTCCGGAGTCGACGCGTTCCGGACGCCCGTCCAGGACCCGTGGTGGCGTGACGGCGTGCCGGACTTCCGCCGGGCCACCGCGGAGGAGCTGCCTCCGGGCTTCGTGGATGGCTACGGCTTCAGCGCCCCCGTCATCGAGATGCCCCGCTACCTGCGCTTCCTGATGGACCGCTTCCGCGCGCTCGGCGGGCGCATCGTCCAGCGCGAGGTGCGCTCGTTGGAGGAGGCGTGGGTGGACGCGCCGCTCGTCATCAACTGCACCGGCCTGGGCGCCCGCGCGCTGGTGGGCGACGAGACGCTGTATCCCGTCCGGGGCGAGGTGCTGCGCGTGGAGCCCTCGCCGGTGGGCCGCTTCGTCTTCGACGCGGACGAGAAGGCCGGTGTGGCCTACGTCATCCCCCGTGCCACGGACTGCATCCTGGGCGGCACGACGGAGGAGGGGCGCTGGTCGCTGGAGCCCGACCCCGCGCAGGTGGAGGGCATCCTGGCGCGCACCGCGCCGCTGCTCCCGCCTGGGACCCGGGTGCACGTCGTGGAGCACAAGGTGGGCCTGCGCCCCGGCCGGCCCGCCGTTCGGCTGGAGGCGGAGGACGTGGGCGGGCGCCGGGTCATCCACAACTACGGCCATGGCGGCGCGGGCGTCACCCTGTCGTGGGGCTGTGCCGAGGAGGTCGTCTCGCTCGTTCGCTGAATCGCGCGGGAAGATGTCCGGTGCCTGTCGTTCCTTCGGCAAATCCTCGGGACACGGAGGGGGAACGACATGCGCGCGATGGCGCTTCGATTCATGGGTCTGGGTGTGGTGGCACTGGCGCTCACGGGCTGCGAGGGAGGGACGACGTCCTCCTCCGCCTACGATGAGCTGGCGAGCACGCGGACGGCGCTGCTGTCGGGCACGCTGACGCTCGGCACGAACAACAGCATCTCCGGCTTCGCCTACTAAGGAGTACTGCCACGTCCCGCAGGACGTGCTGACGCAGCTGGGCACCGGGGTGGGGCGTCAGGTGCGCGTGCGGACGGGCTCCGGCGCCACGTTCGGCGAGGGCCTGTGCACCGTCACCGCGGCGCTCGATGCGGGCACGGGCGTGGTGCGGATGCACACCGAGGGCGTCACCCGGCTCGACATGGCGCCGGACGCGGGCGTGGTGCTCACCGCCCTGCACGGCACCAACAACGACAAGGCCGGCATCACCTACCACGCGCCCACCGAGACGGAGGCCGAGCTCAACGCCCTGCAGGCGCAGTCTCCGAAGCCGAACGAGCTGCTGGAGCGACTGGCGGACGACGGGCTGAACAACACGCTCATCTACACCGCGCCCCATGGCGGCAGCATCGAGATGCAGACGGCGGAGCAGGTGGAGCGGATTGCACCGGCGTCCACCCCGAAGGTCTCCACCTGGCGGGTGAAGGGCTGGTACGCGGGCACCAACAACGCGAAGGACCACTGGCACATCACCTCCACGGACCTCCACGAGGCCAGCTTCCCCAGCCTGGGCAATGTGCTGGGCCGCGACTTCCGCTACGCCGTGTCCTTCCACGGCTACAGCGACGCCACCTACCCGGACGCTGGCGTCCTCGTGGGCGGCCGCGAGGACGAGGTCTTCCGGCAGGGCGTGGCGGAGGTCATCACCGACGCGCTGCGCGGGAAGAACCTCGAGGTGCTGCACGTGCCGCCGAAGCTCGCGGGCTTCGAGCCGGAGAACTTCGTCAACCGGCTCGCGCTGGATGGCAAGGGCCTGCAAATCGAGCAGTCCAACACGGCCCGGGTGAACCACTGGGACCTCATCGCCGACGCGGTGAAGGCCCACTACGCGTGCCTCATCGACACCACCGCCGAGGATGCGCTGACCGTCGCCGGCTCCGCGCAGACGGGCAGCAGCAACGGCACCGGGTACGACAGCACCGGGTGCAAGCAGTACGCGGCCGACTTCACGGTGAATGCGCGGGCCGTGCCCACCCCGTACCGCGTGTCCGCGAGCACGTCGCTGGCCGGCCTCTCCCAGGCCGACTGCACGAAGACGGAGTGGTACCTCAGCCTCTACAGGTGGTCTCCGTCGAAGGCGCGCTACCACCGCGTGGGTGGCAGCCGCGGGGTGGGCTCGTACCAGACCGGCAGCTGCCAGCCGGCCTTCAAGGGCACGTACGGCCTGGTGCCCATCCAGGCGCCCTCCACCGGCGCACCGGCGGACCAGTACCGGGCGGTGGCATGGGCGCGGCGCCATCCTGACTCGGCGCCCTACGTGCCGCTGCCGGTGTCGGTGTCGGTGAGCCCGGCCCCGTAGGTCCACCGGCGGCGAAGTGCGTCCGTCCCCGCCGCATTCACCGAGGCGGGGGCGGGTGTCAGGCGCGGTCCACCGGTCCGTCTTGCCGACATGGAACTGCATTGGGATTTGAAGGGCTCACGGGAGCTGCGTCTCACCGTCCCGCAAGAGCCCCGCTCGCTGTGCTGGCAGGGGGACGCGCTCGTGGACTGGGCCGGTGACTGCCGGCGCCTCGGGCTGGATGGGACGCTCACCCGCGTTGGCATCGGACTGGCGTATTCGAGGTTCGACGCGGCGGTGGCGACGCCGGACGGACGCTGCGCCGTCGTCTACGAGCGGCGGGGCACCAAGGGGCTGCTGCTCCATGACGGCCGCTACCTGCGTGAGATTGACCGCAGCTGCTGCCACGCGGAGGTGTCCGACTATCCCGTGGCGCTGGTGCGACGCCCCGAGGGCCGGCTGCTGCTGGTGCACTGCCCCGAGGACTCCGGCCGGCTGGAGGTGGAGGACTTCTTCACCGGGGAGCGGCTGACTCCACGCTCCGGTGAGCCGCCAGACATCTTCCATGCGCGGTTGTTGCCCGCGCCGGATGGGCGCTCGCTGCTGGCGGAAGGGTGGATATGGCACCCGGTGGACGTGGTGCAGCGCATCGACCTGGACGCAGCGCTGGCCGACCCGGCGGTGCTCGATGCGGCGGATGGGTTGGGGCTCTGGAAGCTCGACTTCGACACCGCGGTGAGCGGGGCCTTCGGCGCGGATGGTGCGTTCCTCGTCAACAGCGCCACCAGCCACGCGGAGCAGGACGGCAGCGGGTACCGGTGGAGGATGGAGCCGAAGACGCTGGTGCGGCTGGACCCCTCGACGGGCAAGGTGCTGCACGAGGTCCAACCGGAGGTGGTGCTCGGCCACATGATGCCGGTGGGACACACGCACGTGATGGGCTTCTACCTGCATCCCACGCTGGTGGAGCTGGCCACCGGCCGCGTGGTGCACCGCTGGACGGAGCTGGACACGGGGCCCAGGCTTGGCAGCACCAGCAGCTTCGAGGGCCCAATGCCGGCGCTCGCGATGGACCCTCGCAACCGCAGGTTCGCGGTGGGACGTGGCAGGGAGGTCGTGGTGGTGATGCTCGGCGAGCTGTGACGCGGCCCGCTCGGTGCACCACGTCGTTCCGCACAGGGACAGACGGGCGTCTACCCGCGCGCACATGCACGGGATGTGTCCACCGCGCTACTCCGCGGAGGCGGTGCCGCCTTCCCTCCGTGCACGGGATGACGCCGCCGAGTCCTCCAGCGGGCAGACGGACCGCCAGGGCAATCGTCGGGTCGGTCAGCCAATGGCAGATGGCCGCATGCTCCGACGTCGCCCACCGGTGCTGGCCCTGCTTGGCATCGTTGTCTTCGCCACCGGTCTGCTCATGTCTCCTGCCGCCTGTCCGGGGGTGGTCGGCGGTGGAGGGCCCGACGAGCCACCTCCCACCGTGGAGCCGCCCGATGCGCCGGGCTCGGATGCCGAGCCCCTTCCCGGGGACCCCGATGCGGGCCCGGGGCCGGAAGCGCCCGACTCCGGAGACCCCATCGTGCCGTACGGCCTCGACGCCCGGCCCGCCAACCCCACCTGCGTCGCCCCGGCCCGGCCCGCGGAGCCCACTGGAGTGGCCCTCCAGCGGGTCTTCCCCCGGCTGGCGTTCCAGCAGCCGCTCCACGTGCTCCAGGCCCCCGGCGACAACCGCCGCGTCTACGTGGTGGAGAAGGAGGGCCGGGTGCGCGTCTTCGCCAACGAGGCGGACCCCGCCAGCAGCGCGCTGTTCATCGACCTCTCCGGGCGGGTGAATGCCTCGCACAACGAGACGGGGCTGCTCGGCATGGCCTTCCACCCGCGCTTCGCGAGCAACGGGGAGGTGTTCCTGTCCTATGTCGGGGATGACCGTGGCGGGAAGCTGAACTCGTACATCGTCCGCTACGTCAGCCGGGATGGGGGCGCCACGTTGGACCCGCGCAGCGAGGAGCTCGTCCTCCAGCTCGCGCAGCCCTGGTCGTACCACAACGGAGGACACCTCGCGTTCGGCCCGGATGGCTACCTGTACATCGGCTTCGGTGACGGCGGAGGCCGTCTGGACGAGAACCGCACCGCGCAGAACCCGGACCAACTGCTGGGCAAGCTGCTGCGCCTCGACGTGGATGGCGCGCGGCCGTATGCCATTCCCGCCAGCAACCCGTATGCGAACGGTGGCGGACGGAAGGAAATCTACGCCCTCGGCTTCCGCAACCCGTGGCGCTGGAGCTTCGACCGGCGCACCGGCGCGCTGTGGATGGGCGACGTGGGCGAGAAGCGCTACGAGGAAATCAACCGCGTGACGCGAGGGAGCAACCACGGCTGGAGCGTCCTCGAGGGCACGGCCTGTGTGCGGGGCAGCCCGTGTGCCACGCAGGGGCTGACGCCTCCGGTGGCCACCTATGGCCGCGACGAGGGCGTGTCCGTCACCGGCGGCTACGTGTACCGCGGCGGCGCGGTGCCGGCGCTCGTGGGGCTGTACGTCTTCGGGGACTTCGGCTCGGGCCGCCTCTGGACGCTCCCGAGCGACGCCATGCCCGGCGGTGGGGTGAAGCCGAAGCCACTGCTCTCCACCTCGCTCAACATCGCCTCCTTCGGAGAGCTGAATGACGGAGAGCTGCTCCTGGTGGACTTCAGCGGAGGCGGGCTGCACCGCCTCGTCCCCGCGCAGCCGGCGCCGGGCGACCCGTTCCCCACGCGTCTGTCGGAGACGGGCTGCGTGGACGCGGCGGACCCCACTCGGCCCGCGGGCGGACTCATCCCCTATGGCGTGAATGTCGAGCTCTGGTCCGACGGCGCGGACAAGGAGCGCTTCCTCGCGGTGCCGGACGGGAAGACGGTGGCGGTGGGGGTGGACGGGACGCTCGACTTCCCGCCGGGCACCGTGACGGTGAAGAGCTTCCTGCTGGAGGGCCGGCGGGTGGAGACGCGCCTCTTCATGCGCCACCCGGACGGCAGCTGGGCCGGCTACAGCTACGAGTGGAACGAGGCCGGCACGGACGCGGTGCTGCTGAGCACGGGCAAGGTGAAGGCCGTGGCCGGCCGCACGTGGACCTTCCCCAGCCGGGGCGAGTGCATGCAGTGTCACAACGCCGCGGCGGGGCACGTGCTGGGGCTGGAGGTGGCGCAGCTCAACGGGGACTTCGTCTACCCGGCGCAGCGCAAGGCCCACCAGCTGCTGACGCTGGAGCACATCGGCCTGCTGACGCTGCCGGCGGTGCCGGACTCGCTGCCGCGCCTGCCGGCCGTGGACGGCTCCGCGGCGCTGGAGGCGCGGGCACGCGCGTACCTCCACACCAACTGCGCCGCATGCCACCGCCCCAATGGGCTCGGCCGGGGAGAGGCCGACCTGCGCTTCACCACGGAGCTGGCTCGCGCGGGCGTGTGTGACGTGGTGCCGGAGCTGGGCGGAATGGGCGTGCCCGGGGCGCGGCTGGTGCTGCCGGGCCACCCGGAGAAGTCCCTCGTGTCCCTTCGCATGCACGCGCTGGACACGTTCCGCATGCCCCCGCTCGCCACCCGCCACGTGGACACCGCGGGTGCCGCGCTGGTGGACGCCTGGATTTCCTCCCTCACGGTGTGCCCCCAGCGCCTCTGACACGCGGACGTGACACGCGCACCGATGTGCGCTGGCCTGGGCCAGAGGGCGCGCATGTGCGGCGCGTCCGGTTGCCACAGTGCCTACCCTGTGGAGACACGGCACGAACCCAGGAGGCACGCGATGGCTGGACAGAGCTGGAAGTGGCTGACGATGGCGGGCCTGTGCGGCGCGCTCGGGATGGCGGCGGGCTGCACGGAGCGGCAGGAGGACTCGCTGCGGGAAGACGCCCGCCAGGTGGGCAAGGAAGTGGGCGAGGCGACGAAGGACGTGGAGGCCGGGGCGCGCAAGGCGGCGGAAGGCGCCCGCGAAGCGGCCCAGGGGGCCACCGAGGGCTTCAAGGAGGGCGTGGGCGGCTCCGGAAAGGCGCCCATCGGGGACAAGCCCGGCGTCATCAACGACGGCGAAGGTCCACTGGAGAACGGACGCGGACCGCTCGAGGAGGATGACGCGGACATCGGCCGCAACCCGGGCGTCGTCAACGACGGCGAGGGTCCGCTCGAAGAGCGCGAGCGCCGCTGACGCGCGTCACATCCGGACGCCTGTATCCCTCTCATGAAGGAGGGACGCGTCCCTCCCGGCGGTGGCCAGCCACCGAAGGTGACCCCTCTTGGCGCCCGCTTCGCGCCGGTGCCAGGATGGTGCGCGGCCGGCGCTCGCGGTTGCCGGCGGGGGGAGTCCATGAACGAGCTCGAGCTGGACAGGGTGTACCGCCGAGGCGAGCAGGGCCGCGGCGTGAAGCGCATCCAGGAGTGGCTGTCCCTCTCCGGATTCGCGGTCGCCATCGACGGTGACTTCGGCGCCGCGACGGAGGCGGCGCTCAAGCGGTTCCAGGCGAAGGCCGGCCTCACCGTGACGGGCGTCGCGGACGCCGTCACCTTCGACCGGCTGGTGGCGCCGATGAAGGCCGCCGTCGCCACGATTCCCACCCAGGGCCGCTCGCTGGGCGCGCTGGTGGTGGCCTACGCCTCGCAGCACCTGGCGCAGCGCCCGCGCGAGGTGGGCGGGGACAACCGCGGCCCGTGGGTGCGCCTGTACATGGACGGCCACGAGGGCCCCGCGTGGGCCTGGTGCACGGGCTTCGCCACCTTCTGCATCCAGCAGGCGGCGAAGACGCTCGGCGTGCCCACGCCGGTGGCGCGCACGTACTCCTGCGACTCGCTGGCCCACTTCGGCCGGGAGCAGGGGCGCTTCCTGTCCACGCTCACCGCGCCGCCCGACCGCGCCCTCATCCGGCCCGGCAGCCTCTTCCTGCGCCGCAGGACGGCCACGGACTGGGAGCACGCCGGCATCGTCACCGAGGTGGACGAGGAGACCTTCCAGTCCATCGAGGGCAACACCAACGACGAGGGCGGCCACGAGGGCTACGAGGTCTGCGCGCGCACGCGGGGCTTCAGGAACATGGACTTCGTGCTGCTGTGAGGACGGCGCGCGCTCGCCCGCGCGCGCCGTCGCCTCACGCCGGCTTGCTGTTGCCGGACGGCGGCTTGACCTCTCGCGCCCCCGGCGCGCACACGGTGTAATGCGCGATGACGGGCTGGTGGTCGGAGGACTCGGTGCTGCGGTCCACCTCGAAGAGCAGCGGCACCAGCCCGGGCGTGGCGTAGATGTTGTCGAAGCGCTTGCCGGTGGCGGGCACCTTGCCGCTCTCGTCGGGCAGCGACGTGAGGGTGGCGCTGTCGGCGACGTCCTGCAGCCGCAGCCAGTGCTCGCTGCCGCGTGGCACCTTGCCCGACTTCAGCTCGGAGCAGGCCTGCTTCGGCGTCATCGTCGTGCCATCCGCCAGGCGCACCTGGGCCAGGGTGGCATGGGCGATGGTCTCCGGCAGCTCCAGCTCCAGCACGTGCAGCTCGTGCCGCAGGCGCGGGTCGGCGATGTTGCCCACGCCCCGGTCACCCACGCTGGCGTGCGGCTCGCCGTAGCGCACCGCGTACTCCTCCACCGTGTCCGTGTCGTCGTAGGTCAACAGGTGCGCCATCAGCCAGGAGCCGCCGCGTTTGATGGCGGTGTTGGCGTTGAAGTCCCCCAGCACCACCGCGTGGGCGACCTCGCGGTGGCGCAGCAGCCCGTTGAGCTGGCGCAGGTTGCGGGCGTTGATGCCGGAGTCGCCCAGCGTGTGGTGCACGTTGAAGAGCACCACCGGGTGCCCGTCCACCTCCAGGCGCACGTAGAGCGCGCCCCGGTCCTCCGGCAGCTCGCACGGGTCGCCCCGCCGCGCGATGGCGGCCTCACGCTCGGCGTCGGACAGGGAGTAGGTGAAGTGCGCCGCGTCCACCAGCGGGTGGCGGCTGAGGAAGGCCTTGCCGTTGACCAGCCGCGCCCCGGGGCCACCGTCATGGCCCTGGTAGGCCATGTGGAAGCCGTAGCGCCGCGCCAGCAGCACGGTGATGGGGACGTTGGCCTCCTGCAGGCCGATGACGTCCGGCAGCCGCCCCTGCGCCTCCAGGTGGTCGAAGTAGTCCAGCAGGGCCTGCCGGCGCTGACCTCCGAGCAGGATGTTGTAGGACATCACCGTCAGCCCCGGCCCCGTCGGTGGACGCACGTCGGGGTGCCGCACGATGAAGGTGCGGCCATCACCCAGCGCCCGCTCCGTCTTCGGCAGCGGCACGGCCTCGAAGTCAGGGAAGGTGACGGTGGGCTCGCGGCGGGGAGGCGGCTCCTCCGGCCCGCCGGGAAGGCGGGTGAGCAGGGGGCCGACCCCAGGCAGATGCTCCAGGAGCTCGGGCACCTTCATACAGGCTCCCCCCTCGGGAGCCGTGAGTACGAAGCGAAGACGAAACAGTCGTGCTGGAAAGCAGCTGGGGCCACCGGTCCTCCTGTGTGGCCTCAAGTTCTGCGCTGATCCTCCCGGAGGCCAGGGGGCACACGGGCCTTTGAGGGCTGCCCGGGCCGTCTCGTCAGACTGGTGGGCTGGCGGGCGGGGGAGCGGCGGCTGCGGCGTTCATGGTTGAATGGCGGACATGCGGCGGATGTGGCTGACGGCGGTGCTGGGACCCCTCTTGGTGGCGTGCGCGACGACGCCTCCCGTGCCCCTGGGGACGGCCTGCGAGCAGGGCGATGCCTGGGCGTGTGACTCCCTGGGGGGCGCGCTGCTCCAGCAGGGCGAGCGGGAGAGCGCGGACGCGGCCTTCGGGCGTGCCTGCGAGGACGGCATCCTGTCGGCCTGCCGGGCGCAGGCCCGGATGCGGATGGAGGCGGGCGACCTGGTCGGGGCAGAGCCCCCGCTGCTCCGCGCCTACGAGGCGGCCGACGAGGAGGGCACGCTCGTCCTGGCGGACCTGCACGAGGCCCGGGGCGGCGCGGAAGGCCTGGAGGCCGCCGCGCGCCTGAGGCGGGAGGCCCCGGCGCTCGACAAGCCCGCCTTCGAGTTCGTCGCCTCGTACCGCATGGATGTCTCCAATGGCCTGGGCAGCGACGTCACGCTGAACATCCAGCCCCTGGGGATGATGGAGCGGCGGCTGACCTTTGGAGCGAATGTCGCCTTCATCTCCGCGGGGGCGTCGGAGCTCAACGGCTTCGTGGGCTATCAGCACTTCGTCTCGTCCTGGCTGGTGCCCTACGGGCGCGTGATGCTGGGCGCCGCCCTGGACGCCGCGCCCGGCCAGAACG
Source organism: Pyxidicoccus xibeiensis (assembly GCF_024198175.1). Taxonomy (NCBI): domain Bacteria; kingdom Pseudomonadati; phylum Myxococcota; class Myxococcia; order Myxococcales; family Myxococcaceae; genus Pyxidicoccus; species Pyxidicoccus xibeiensis. Next base: position 957,006 of record NZ_JAJVKV010000005.1, on the reverse strand, counting down.
GGCCCAACATCGGCGCCGAGGTGGGGGCGAAGCTGTGCCTGGGCTCCATCGGCCACCTGAACCTCGCGGCGGGCAGCTCCCGGGCCAGTCCCGGCTACGTGTCCATGGGGCTGGGCCTCGACGGCCTCATCGTCCTCATCGCCGCCGCACACGCGCTCTGACGTCCTGCTTCAACGCACGGGCCTGCCGTGCACGAGTGAGCCCCGGCTACGGGCTTCTCCTTACGGCGCCCCCGGGTGTCGTGGCCCCTCCCCCCGGGGCAGTTGCAAGTGCTCTCTCTTGCACTCCCAAAGGAGTGTTTGACTCCTGCTGTAGCTCGTAACTAGCATTGCAACTGTCACAGGGGGAACCACCACCACATGCAGGCCTTGACTGAGTCTCCGGGGTATCTCACCCGGGGAGGAGACTCGCTCTATTACGTCCACCACCGCGCCGCGGGAGGGTGTCGTGCGGCGGTGGTGCTGGCAGGGCCGCTGGGCCTGGAGCGTTCGCACGCCTACATCGTCTGGACGCGGTGGGCGCGGCACCTGGCCGCCCTGGGCGTGGACGTGCTCCGGCTGGACTACCGGGGTGGCGGCGAGAGCACGGGCCGCTTCGCGGACATGACGCTCCAGCACTGGGAGGAGGACGTGCGCGCGGGGCTGGCGCACCTGCGTCGCGAGTGTCCCGGAGTGCCGGTGGTGATGCACGGCCTGCGCCTGGGGGCGCTGCTGGCGGCGCGGGTGTTCCACACGGACGCGGCGGACGGCCTGCTGCTGTGGGACCCGCCCGAGTCCGGCCGCGCGCACCTGATGGAGCTGCTGCGCCGGAAGGTGGCGGCGGACAACCTGGAGGGGACGGGGGGATCCGCCCGCTCGCGCGACGACTACGTGGCGGAGCTGGAGGCGGGAGGGCTCATGGAGGTGGAGGGCCTCTCCTGGTCCCGCGCCCTGTGGCGCAGCACCGAGGCGTATGAGCTGGCGCTGCCCGCGCGGGACGACGCCCGGCCCTGGCGGGTGGTGCACCTGGATGGCCGTCCGGCGGAGCGCTGCCTGGCGCCGGGCTGGAGCCGCTCCGTGCGGGTGCCCCGGCCCTTCTTCTGGACGACGAGCAACAAGCTGTTGCCGGACGTGGGGGAACTTTTCGAGGACAGCGCGTCCTTCGTCAGCAGGGTGGGTGACACGGCTTCGGCAGCGGGGGTGAGGTCATGAGGGAGCTGATCGAGTTGGACGTGAAGGGGCACCGGCTGTGGGGCACGTACCACGCACCGGCGCCGGCCCGGCGCGGCGCGGTGGGCTTCCTCTTCCTCAACCCGGGGCATGTGCCGCGCTCGGGGCACGGCGGCCTGTCGGCGCGCGCGGCGGACGGGCTCGCGGCGCAGGGCTTCCCGTGCTTCCGCGTGGACCTGCCGGGGCTGGGGGACTCGGATGGCACGCTGCCGGACACGACGGCGGAGCTGTACCAGTTCGTCTGTGGGGGCGGCTTCGTGGAAGTGGCGCAGGCGGTGCGCGAGGAGCTGGTGAAGCGCCACGGGCTGAAGGGCCTGGTGGTGGGCGGGCTGTGCGGGGCGGCGACGACTTCGCTCTATCTGGCGGACCGCAATCCGGAGGGAATCGCCGGCGTCTTCATGTTCGAGCCCGAGTTCTACCTGTCCGAGCAGGAGGCGGCCGCCACCGGAGGCGAGGAGGCGAAGCCGGAGGCGGAGCCCGCGACGTGGCGCTCGCGGCTGCCGCTGCGGCGGGTGACGTCGAAGCTCTTCTCGTACTGGGGCTGGATGCGGATGCTGACGCGGGAGAACGAGTACGCGCGGCTGTTCCGCTACGTGCCCTTCCCGCGCCAGCTGGTGCTGGACCTGCTGATGGACTGGGGCTCGCTGCCGGCGGTGGCCAACGTCCCCCTGGTGCGGGCGTGGCAGCGGCTGGTGGAGCGGGGGCTGCCGGTGCTCGTCATCACCGCCGAGGGCAAGCTGCGGGACATCTACTTCGACCGCATCCACCGGTCGGCGTTCTCGGACCTGAAGCTGCCCATGGTGGAGCGACTGCGGCTGCGGGGCACCAACCACATCTTCACCACGGGCGGGGCCATCGACGCGTGCGTCGGCCACCTGGCGCGCTGGGCGGCAGAGCACTTCCGCGAGGAGCGTGCCGGCGTGGCGGTGCCCCAGCCTCACGTGGCGGAGCTGCACGGCGTGGCCCGGTGAGCCCGCCGAGGCGGGGCTGAGTGCTTCCGACGCGGCGGTGGTGCCGGTAGAGTCGGCAATCCGCCGCCGAGGAGGAACACCGCATGCCGAGGTCCCCGTTGAAGCTGGTTCCGCGTCTGGCGCTCGTGTCCGCGTTGCTGCTCGGGGCCGTGCCGGCCCGCGCTGAAGACACCGCCATCCACACCATCGTCGCAGTCGCGACGGAAGGAGGCTGCGCGAGCGCGCTCGGCTACGTGGTGGAGGTGGGGGAGCGCGACAAGGTCCGCGAGGCGGCGGAGCAGAAGCTGCTGGAGCAGTTCCCCACGCGGAAGGTGAGCAACCACAAGGACAACGACAAGAAGGGCAAGCCCCTGGGCCGGTACCTGGTGGTGCTCTCCGCCGGAGTCACCAAGGGGGGCTGCACCGGACGCGCCATGGGCGTCGGCTTCGGCGCCGACGAGGCCTCGGCGAAGAAGGACGCGAAGAAGGACCTGGGCAAGCACTTCCCGTTCAATGACGGGGCGCTGAAGGTCGAGCACAGCAAGGGTTACTGATGTACAGGGAGGCGCCATGCCTCCCAGCCTCCTTCCGCCCGCACTCGCTTCTCGTCTCTCGAGCTTCTCCCTGGCGCCCGCGCCCACCCCGGAGGAACTGGAGCAGTTCGAGCGCGGCCTTCCTCACCCGCTGCCTGCTGACTTCCGGGAGTTCCTCCTCCAGTTCCACTGCGCGCTCCTGCATGACTGTTCCACGGGGTTCCGCGACGCAGTGGAGAGGGAGGTGAGGACCAGCCACATCCTCGGCCTGAGCGAGTTCGAGCATGGGGGCGCGGAAATCCCTTCCGACGTGCTGGTCTTCGCGAGCCAGCGGGGCTCCATCAACCGCTTCGGAATCCAGCTCGCCGACCGGCGGGACTCGCCCCGGGGAACCGTCTGGTTCTTCGACAGCAACGCGCCGAGCGAGACCGAGGACCTCTACGTCGCGCGTGAATGCGCGCCGTCCTTCAGCGCGTTCCTCGCCCAGCTTACGCCGCATCCGGAGGACCCGGTGGACCCGGTGGCCCCGGTGTCCCAGGCCGCCCCGGACGACCCGAATGACCCCTGGCTCCATCCCGAGGCCCTGGAGAAGGTTCCCGCGGACCTGCCCACGCCCGAGAAGCCGCTCGTGCTGGCCGGGCATGGGCATGCGATTGGAGGGGCGCGCCTCGAAGTCTACGTGGACACGTGGGTCCCCGACCTCGAGGCCCGCAAGTACGGCTACGAGCCCGACCGCGCCACGGTGAGGTACTCGCTGGAAGTCCATGCCGCCGAGAGCTCCGGCGAGGATGGCGCGCCGGAGCCGTACGCATCGACCCTCCCGGTCGCCGAGGCGAACGGAGGGCGGCATCCGAGCCTCGTGGAGTGGTCGACACTCGTCCTCGGTCCGGAGGGCGACTGGGATGCGTGGTACGGCAACGACGCGCCGAGCCTGCAGGACAACCGGCTGACGGTGCTGGAGCGCTCCGGCGCGGACCTGAAGGTGCGCTGGGAGGCGAGCTACTCGCAGTACGGCCGGGACTTCGCCTTCCTCTTCGAGGGCCCGGTCCACTTCGAGGGAATCCGCTTCGACGTGAAGGACCCCGCGGACGTCGACCGCGTGCTCGCGTCCGCGTTCGGTGGCGCCCACCGGCCCGAGGAGTGGACCCGGACGGTGGGCGAGCGCCAGGACCGCGGGGAGCACGTGTCGGAGGACCGGCGCTACCGCTTCCCCGTCACGCTCGTGCCCGCGTGAGCCGCGGCCACCTGCCGGCCTGACGCTACATCGGTGGAACCGGCCGGACCTCTCCCGGGGGCAGCGAGCCGAGGAAGCTCAGCCACTTCCGGTACGGCTCGTCGTAGTGCCGGTACTCCAGGTAAACGTCACCGAAGGCGCCGGTGCTCGGCGTGCCGCGCAGCCACAGGCGCAGCGTCTCGTCGTCACCCAGCTGGGCCAGGCCGATGGTGCCCTCGGGCACGGCGCCGGCCTTCGGAGGCGGAGGCCCGCCGCCCTCGGCTGGCTTCGTCCGAAGCGTCTCGAGCTCCTCCCGCACCCACTCCAGGTGCAGCTCGGCGGTCGCGTCTCCCCGGTACCGCTCCAGATTCGAGTCGAGGTGCCGGGCGAGCTCCGGGACGACCTGGGACCTGAGCACGTCGACGGCGGCGGGAGTCCACCCCGAATGGCGCGTGCTGCCCTGCAGGAGGCGTCTCAGGTTCGCCAGCTCCTCCGCCGACTGGAGCGCGGCGGGGCGCGCGAGCCAGGCCTCGTAGAACGCGCGGAGGAACCACTCCTGGTCATGCCGGACCGCCACCAGCGACCTGTTCCAGTCCCACGCTGGAGCCAGGCCGAGCTGCTTCGGGTTCCAGCTCCTGAAGTCGGACGTCTGCGAGAGGAAGTTCCTGAACTCGCTCCAGCGCGCCTGCGGAGTGGGCAGGGACTCGATGAGCGCCCGGCACCGCCGCATGTCCTCGGGCGTGGCGGCCGGGTCCAGCAGCACCAGCTCACAGGCCTTGTACTCGGCCCCGTTCTCGACCTCGGCGCGAAGCGCGGCCCGCGCCCGCTGGGTCGCCGCCTCACGGGCACGGCTGGTGAACCCCTCTCCCGCGCTGAACGAGAGGTAGCACGCTCCCGCGCACACCACGAACGCCGCCCACGGCAGCCCCAGCCCGAGCGGAATGCCCTCCAGCGCGCGGTCCGAGAAGAAGCGCCGCCAGGACACCCAGAGGGTGACGAAGAGCGGCAGGGCCGCGAGGAACATCCCCAGGACGTTCAGCGCCTGATGTGCCGGCGACATCCCGTGCCGGTACGACTCACCGGCGAAGCCCTGCATGATGAATGCGTAGTGCAGCAACACCACGCTCAGCACCAGCGCCACCAGCGAACTCAGGACCGCGAGGACCGCGCCCATAGGGGTGCTCCATCGATTCCGGAGGCCAGCGCTCCGGAGGGTGTCATCGGCTCGGCTTCAGGCCTCCCCTGCAGCCTATGCCAGGACGTCACACCGGACGATTCCAGGTCGCATGCGTGGCCTCGTCGCCAGGGCGGTTCGGGACCTCCGGGCGGCGGGGGGCGGGCCCCTGTTCGGAAATGTCGGGACATTTCGCCGCTCAAAACCCCCGACATTTCCGAACAGCAACGTCCGGCCCCGGCTCCGGCGGCCCCTCACGCCGCCTCGCGCCCGTCCTCCTCCGGCGCCAGCACCACCAGCGACGCGTCCGACATCTCCGGGCTGTAGGCCCCGTGCGCGTGCAGCTCCACCTCGCTGGCGTCCGCCATGGCCTCCAGCACGCGCGACGGCGTGGCCCGCGCGCCGCTGAGCTCCAGCCGGTGCGGGTCCGGCACGGACGGGGGCTCCAGGGGCGCCAGCCGGGGCAGGCCCAGCGAGGCGGGCGCCTCCACGCCGGTGACGACCAGGTGGCGCCCGCCGGGACGGGGGCTCGCCGCGGGCGTGGCGCGGCCCACGCGGTAGCTCCACGCCAGGTCCGCGGGCAGCAGGCCCGTCAGCCCGTGCACGGGCGGCAGGGCCAGCACGTCCACGCGCTCACAGCCGCGCAGCGCGGCCTGCAGCGACGCCGGCACCAGCCCGGACGCGTCCCGCCCCAGCGGCGCGACGCGGCCCGCGTCGAAGTGCCCCAGCAGCTCGCCTTCCGGCCCGCGCACGGCGACGACGGAGCGCTCGTAGTCGACGGCCACGCCCAGCACGCACCGCTCGGGCACGTCCATGCGCAGCGCGGCGCCGACGAGGGCCAGCACCTCGCCCGCGCCCCCGCGCCGGCCGGCGTCGTTCACCAGCACGCTGTAGGCGCCCATCCGCGTCTTGCGCGCGTCCACGTCGTCGGGCAGCGCGTCCGCCTGCTGGATGGCGCCGCGCAGCAGCTCGCGGCCCGCGGCGCGGTCCTGCTCCAGGATGAACTGCCCCTCGGCGAAGGCCAGCTGCACCTGCTCGCCCGGCGTGGGCTGGCCGCGGCGCAGCTCGGACAGCGTGCGGCGCAGGAGGTCCGCGTCGTGCGCACCGGAGCCGAAGCGCGCCAGGTACGACAGCAGCAGCGCCCCGGGCAGGCCCGGCGGCTGGCCGCACTCCAGCGCCTGCTCCAGCTCCTGCCGCGCGCCCCTCGGGTCGAAGTCCAGCCAGGACAGGTACGCGAGGTTGCGGTGGACGTACGTGCGCTGCTCGCAGACCTCCGGGGTGCGCGCCAGCGACTCGCGCAGGTACGCGCGCGCGGCGGTGACGTCCAGCCGGTAGCGGGCGATGTGCGCCAGCTCCTGGAGGAACTGCTGCTCCAGCTCCCACTCGCCCAGCTTCCGGGACGACTGCCAGCCGCTCCACGCCTGCTCGAAGGCCTCCGCCGGGCGGTTGAGCGCGAGGTACAGGTCCGCCAGCCGCTTCTTCAGCGTGGCGCAGCGGAAGGCCAGCCCCCGGCCCTGGCACGCCTCCAGCGCCGCCTTCAGCCGTGCCTCCGCCTTCCACCACTGGCCCTCGTGCTCCTCCTGCGTGGCCAGCTCGCGCTCGGCCACCAGCACCAGCCACGGGTCCTGTCCCGTCCCGGCCAGGCGCGTGAAGGCCTCCCGCCTGCGCGCGGCGTCCTCCGACGTCGGCGACACGAGGACGAGCGCCCCCAGGTAGAGGTCCTCCTCGCCCGAGCGGTGCAGCGCCTCGACGAAGGCACGGGGCTCGCGCAGCTCGCCGCGCACCAGCCGCGCATAGTCCCGCGCCAGCGGCGCCCGGCGGCCGAAGTCCCGCTCCGCCACCTGCCGCACGTAGCCGCGCAGCACGTCGCCCCCCTGCACCCCGTCCAGCACCTCGGCCAGCGGCAGCAGCCGCAGCGCCTGGGCCCGGGAGGGCGCCGCCCTCACCGCGTCGTAGAAGGCCAGCCGGACGATGCCCGGGTACTGCCGCGCCTCCTCCAGCGGCAGCCGCGCCTGCCCGTCCACCATCAAGTCGCGCACGGCCGCCAGGGCCGCCTTCCAGGCCCGGCCCCGCGCCTGCGTCTCCTGTCGCAGCGCCCGGGCGCGGATGCGCGCCTCCTCGCTCCAGCCCGGCTCGCCCCGCTTCGCCACCGCGTCGAAGGCCTCCGCCGCCAGCAGCGTCAGCCCCATCTCCCTCAGCACCAGCGCCCGGTTCCACAGCGCCTGCGGGTGCTCCGGCTCCCGGCGCAGCACGCCCTCCAGCAGCGCGAGCGCCTCCTCGTGGTGCCCCTGCTCCAGCGCGACGACGGCCAGGTCGCTGTCCCGGTCCGCGGACGGCGGCGAGCGCTGGAGGAAGTCCGACGCCTGCCGCAAGTCCTTGCGCACGAGGTACGCGGCGGCGATGCCGTGCAGGTCGCCCGCGTCCTCCAGGTCCGCCAGCTCGCGCAGCGGCAGCGGGGGCGCGGTGGACGGAGCCTCCGGGCCGCCGCGCATGGGGGTGTAGGGACGGTGCCCGTCCGCGCGCGGGTAGGCCACCCGCGCCTCCAGCAGGCGGGTGGGCGCCTGGGCCAGCCACACCTCCTGGGACACGTCGGGCGACGCGGGCGCGAAGACGAAGAAGGCCGCGAGCCCCGCGGCCAGGACCGCAGCCCCCACGCCCACGGCCCACCCGCGCCGCGACAGGGCCCGGAGCCGCGGCCGGCGACTCGCGGGCTCCCGGGCCATCGGCGCGGGCGCGTCGAAGTCGAGCTCCTCCGCCGGCGCCAGCGCCGGGGCGTTCACGTCCCGCAGGGCATGCAGGCTGAGCATCTCCAGCTGCAGCGCCTCGTGCAGGCCGGCCGCGCATGTCTCACAGCGGGCCAGGTGGTGGCGGAAGTTCTCCTCGTCCACCGGGCCCAGCTCCCCGTCCAGGAAGAGGTACAGCTTGTGGCACTGGGGGCTCATGTCGCCCCTCCCCCGCCGTCACCCCCGGTCAGCGGAAGCAGCAGCACCTTGAGCTCCTTGCGCGCCTGGAACAGCCAGCTGCCCACGGTGCCCTCGGGCACGCCCATGCGCTGGGCAATGGCGCGGTAGCGCAGCCCGGTGGCGTGCAGCTCGTACGCCTCGCGCACGCGCGGGTTGGGGAGCTGGGCGATGGCGGCGCGGAAGTCCTTCTCGGAGATGTGCTCCCAGGCCTCGCCCGACATCGCGTCCGGCGCCTCCACCTCGCCGCGCACCAGCCGCAGGTCCCGCTCCTGCTCCAGCACCTCCGTGCGGCGCTTGCGGCACAGGTCCAGGAAGTGGTTGGTCAACGCGCGGCACAGCCACGCGCGCAGCACGGGCTCCGGCTGGTGCGCCAGCGCCGCGTGGTGCACGAGCGCGCGAGCCAGCGCCTCCTGCACCAGGTCTTCCGGATCGATTCCCCCGTGCCCGCACAGCCGCTTCGCCAGGGCCAGCAACATGGGCCTGACTCGTTGCGCGAACTCCTCGAAACCGTCGAGATGCACGTCGATACTGTAGGCCACGGGGAAATCGACCACCGTGGCAATGCGCTGGACCCTCATGAGCCCCCCGCCCTCCTTCCACGCCCATTCGAGACGCGCGGGGCGGGAATCCTTGGGTCCCCGTCTGAAAACCGACGCCGTCACGCCGGTTTGCACCGGCGGACGGACACTCCCATCACCCTGGCGTCAGGGATGACCCTCCGGGAGGTGCCCCTAACCGCGAGGCCCCTTGGGCGGCACGTCGAGCACCTCCGGCGGCTCCGGGAGCGCCTCCTCCTGGGGCGGCGCCTCCACCGGCCCGCCTCCGCCTCCCGCGTTCCCCGGCGCCTGGCTCCCTCCCGGAGGCCCCCCGGGCGGCGGCTCCAGTCCCTCCGGCTTCTCGTCCTGGCAGTTCAGCATGTCGGACTCCCCCTCTCGGCCACGATGTCCCGCCGTGATGACGGGCGCTCGCGTCCTTCCTGACAACGCACCGGGTTTCGCTCCTTGCGGAGAACCTCCCGGGCGGGTCCGCCCCTCACTCGAAGAGGAGCACGTGGGGGAGCCAGCTCCCGTCGCTGGGATGGGCCTTCAGCCACTGCACGCGTGCATCTCTCAGGGCCTTCGACGCAGGGGCCCCTCCGCGCACGAGCTCCCGCACGGCCTCGAAGAAGCCTCCGGCCGTGTCGGGAATCTCCACCGTGGAGGCCAGCACCGCGCTCGCCCCCGCCTCGATGAAGGCCACCGGCAGGCTGAAGGGCTCGTGCAGGTAGGGCGCCGTCTTCGCCGCGCTGCACGTGACGAGCATCACCAGCGGGGCACGCTTCAGGCGGAGGCTCCGGACCCGGTCCGCGGTGAGCGCATAGCGGCCGTCGGGCTCCGGGGCCAACACCACCAGCGACGCGTCCGACACCGCGGGGCTGAACATGCCATGCGCGTGCAGCTCCACCTCGCTGGCGTCCGCCATGGCCTCCACCACGCGCGACGGCGTGGCCTGGCTGCCCCGGAGCTCCAGCCGCAGCGGGTCCGGCACTCGCGGCGGCTCCAGGATGTCGAGCAGCGGCAGCCGGAGCGACGCCGGGCCCGTCACGTGCGTGACGACCAGATGGCGCCCGGGCCCCACGGCCGGGGGTGGCGAGGGCGTCGGGCCACGGCCCACGCGGTAGCTCCAGGCCAGGTCCGGAGGCAGCAGCCCGGTGAGGCCGTGCACGGGAGGCACCGCGAGGACGTCCACGTGCTCGCACTCGCGCAGCTCCACCAGCAGGCCCGGTGGCACCAGCCCTTCGGCCCGTCGCTGGGGCGCGGCGCGCGAGTCATCGTAGTGCCCCAGCAGCCTGCCGGACGTTCCACGGGCCAGGACCACCGTGCGCTCGTGGTGCAGGGACACCGCCAGCAGGCACTGCCGCGGCGCGGGCCCCATCCTCAGCTGGCGCTCCAGCAGGCTCAGCGCATCGGACCAGCCGCCCACCCTGCCGGCCTCGGCGATGAGGGCCGCGTAGGCATAGGCCCGGGCCTTGCGCGCCTCCACCTCCTCCGGCGCCTGGTCCGCCAGCTCGATGGCGCGCGTCAGCAGGGCGTGCCCCGCCACGCGCGAGCGGGCCAGCTCGAACTGGCCCTCGATGAAGTGCAGCAGCGCCTCTCTGCCGGGCAGGACTCCCTGCCGGCGCAGCTCCACCAGCCCGCGGCGGAGGTGGTCGCCATCGCGAGGCTGGGGTCTGGAGCGCGCCAGGTGCGACAGCACGAACGTGCCATTCATCCCCACGGTCCGCTCACAGGCCAGGGCCCGGTCCAGCTCGCGCCGGGCGCTGTCCGGCCGGAAGCGCTGCCACTCCACCGCGGCCAGGACCTGGAAGACGTGCGTGCGCTGCGCGCAGTCCTCCGGCATCCGCGCCAGTGACTCCTCGAGGTACGCACGCGCACTCGCGAAGGCATGCTGGTAGCGCGCGACGTCCGCCAGCCCCTGGAGGAACTGCTGCTCGAAGCTCCAGTCCCGCGCGGCCTTCGCGCGGCTCCAGCCGCTCCACGCGTACCCGAGCGCGTCCGCGGGGCGGTGCAGCTTCAGATACAGGTAGGAGAGCCTCCACTCCAGGTCCAGGCAGCGGTAGACGAGGGACGAGCCCAGGCACGTCTTCAGCGCCTCCTGCAGCTGCTGCTCCGCCTTCCACCAGGCACCCTCCCGCTCCGCGCTCGCGGCCTGCTCGCGCGCGGCAATCAGGCGCATCCACGGGTCGCCCTGGGCCTCGGCGAGTCGCGCCAGGGCCTCCACGTCCACCGGCCCGTCGAAGCTCGCGAACACGAGCGCTCCCAGGTAGATGTCCTCCTCCCCCGAGCGCCGCAGCTCCTCCATCACCTCCGCGCTCGAGGGCAGCTCCTCCCGGACGAGCTTCACGTAGCGCCGCGCCACCGGAGCACGGCTGCCGAAGTCCCGCTCCGCCACGCGCTCGACGTAGTCGCGCAGGACGCTGCCTCCGTATTTCGAGTCCAGCGCCTGGGCCAGCGGCAGCAGCCGCTCCACGCCCTCGCGTGACGTCGCCGTCCTCACCGCGTCATAGAAGGCCAGCCGGACGATGCCCGGGTGCTGCGCTGCCTCATCCAGCGGCAGCCGCGCGCCCGGGTCCGTCATCAGGTCCTGCGTCGCCGCATAGGCGTCCTTCCAGTCGCGCCCGCGCGCCAGCGTGTCCTCGCGCAGCATCCGCGCCTGGGTCCACGCCTCGTCGCTCCAGCCCGCCTCCGCCTGCCTCGCCACCGCGTCGAACGACTCCGCCGCCAGCAGCGTCAGCCCCATCTCCCTCAGCACCAGCGCCCGGTTCCACAGCGCCTGCGGGTGGCGTGGATTGCCGTGCAGCACCCCCTCCAGCAGCTCCAGCGCCTCATCCAGGTAGGACTGCTTGAGCTGCGCGCCGTTCACCTCCGTGGGCTTCTCCAGCAGGGCCTGCTCCAGCGCCACCACCGCCAGGTCACAGTCCCGGTCCGCCGAGGCGGACATGCGCTCCAGGTAGGCCCGGGCCTGCCCCAGCGCGCCGTGCATCACGTACGCGGTGGCGATGCCGTGGAAGTCCTTCCGGGCATCCATCCGCGACAGCTCCTGCAGCGGCGGCGCCTTCGCGCGGCCGGGAGTCCCCCCCTCGGCCCCGCTCCGGACGGGCACGAAGCGCCGGTAGTGCCGGTCCACCACGTCATAGGTCAACCGGGCCTCCAGGGGCCGGCTCGCCTCCGCGACGAGCCACTCCGCCCCGCCCGCGTCCCCGCCTCCCACCCGCGGCGCGAGCCACAGCGTCACCAGCCCCACCACCAACACCCCCACGCCCGCCAGCCACGCCCGCCAGTCCCGCCACCGCCCGCTCCACCAATGGGGCCTCCGCGCCGGCCTGCGCGGGCGGATGGGCCCCTCCTCCATCGTCATCTGCCCCAGCAGCTCCACCTGCAGCGCGTCGCGGAACTCCTGCGCGCAGTCGTCACACGTCCCCAGGTGCTCCCGGAACCGGCCCTGCTCCTCGGGGGACATCTCCCCGTCGAGGAAGCGCGGCAGCTCGCGGCATGGGTCCTCGGGGTTCATCGCATCTGCTCCCGCCGCCGCCGCTCCGCGGGCTCGCGCAGCAGCGCGCGGAGCTCCTTGCGCGCACGCGTCAGCCGCGCCCCCACCGTGCCCGCCTTCTCGCCCGTGTCCCGGCCAATCTCCGCGTACGACAGGCCCTGCAGGTACAGCTCGAACGTCCGCCGCAGCTTCGGCGTGCTCAGCCGCTCCACGGCCGTGAGCAGGTCCTCCGGCCCGACGTACTCCCACAGCTCCGGCTCCCACGAGTCGTCGTACTGCTCCGCCAGCTCGTGCAGGCGCAGCAGCGACTCCATCCGGGTGGCCTCGCTGCTCTTGCGGCGACACCGGTCCAGGAAGCAGTTGCTGGCCACCCGCGCCGTCCACGCCCGCTGCGCGTCCTCGTCCAGGTGCTTCAGCTGCTCCCAGCGCAGCAGCGCCCGGAGCAGCACGTCATGCACCAGGTCCTCGATGTCCTGTTCCTGGCCACCGCAGTACTTTCCCAGCACCGCGAAAAGGGTGGGCTGGATCCGCCAGGCGAAGGCTTCGAACTCTCCCCCCAGCGGGGACTTCACAATCGCCAGTCGCGCTCTTGCTCTCACGGGCCCCCTCCGTTCCAACCAGTAGACGCGGAGGGTGGGAATTCTTATCTGGAATCCATCGAACCCCCCGTACTGCTGTCGTAGTCACCCGGGCGTGACGGGGGTGTGACGGCGTCTGGTTGAACAGCGTAATCCCTTGCAGCTCCGGGACGTTAGGAGGTCGCGGCGGCCAGCGAGGCGGGCTGCGTCAGGGGAAGCTCCAATTCGAAGCAGGCGCCCCCCAATGCCTCCGAGCGCCCCGCGCGAATGTTGCCTCCATGACGTTCGATGATGCCTCGCGCAATCGCGAGCCCCAGCCCGGTGCCCGGCCGGGGGCCCTCGCGCTTGCGCCCCGTCACGAAGGGCTGGAACAGCCGGGGAAGCAGCTCCGGGGGGATGCCCGGCCCGCTGTCCTCCACCCGCACCCGCAGCGTCTTCTCGCCGCGCTCGCACCGCACCCGCAGCGTGGGGGCGGACACCTCCCTCAACGCGAGCAAGGCATTCTCCAGAAGAATGACAAACGCCTGGGTGAGCTGGGCCTGGTCCGCCTCCACCTCCAATGCCTCGCTTCCGGGCAGGTCGAAAGCCACCTCCGGGGCGAGTGCGCCCAACCCCTGACGCGCGGTGGAGTATGACAAAGCAAGACTGGCAGGCACATCCACGCGGCGCAGCTCCAGCGGGCGGGGCCGGCCATAGCGCAGCAGCTCGTCCACGAAGTGGCTGGCGCGCTCTATCTGCTCGCGCATGGCGGCCACGGAGTCCGGGTCCCCGCCCCGGCGCTCCAGCAGCTTGAGGTGCGCGGCGAGCACGCCCAGGGGGTTGCGGACTTCGTGGGCCACGGCGGAGGCGAACTGGCCCAGTTCGGCCAGCCTGGCGGCCTGGTCGGCGCGGGCCTCCTGGGCGGCGAGCGCGGCGGCCAGCTCGCTGCCGCTGGCGCGCCCCTTGAGGAGCCGGCGGCCCAGCCACTCCTGGAGGCCCTGGCGCACCGGCTCGAAGGCGAGCGCCGCCAGGGCCAGCAGGAAGAAGGCGCCCACGCGGTACTCGACGAGGAAGGGCTGGCCGCTGCCGGCCAGGAGCGTCAGCACACCGAAGAGGAAGCCCGCGGACAGCACCGCCGCCATCGCCGAGTACACGAGGCTGCGCTCCAGCAGCCTGCGGTCTCCGGGCGCCTGGTGCGCGTTGATGACGTGGACCAGCACCAGCAGCGCGGCCAGCACCAGGTACATGCCGAAGGGCAGCGCATAGCCGCCCGACAGCAACAGTGCGTTGCTGATGCTGCCCACGTACGCCAGCGCGCCGGCGATGCCCAGGCTGCGCAGCAGCGGCCGGCGCTCGGGGGATTCGTGCTGGTAGGAGCGCGCCAGGTGCGCCAGCGGCACGGCCGCCGCGGCCACGGCCAGCACCATGGCGGGCCAGAACAGCGGGCCGCGCCGCATGGCCAGCGGCCCATGGAGGATGTGGGGGACGAAGATGCCGATGCACGTCACCACCACCGCCACCGCGTAGGCCAGCTTCACCAGCCGGTAGGAGCGCTGGCGTGTCACGTCATAGGCGGCGTGGAGGTAGGTGGCGGAGATGAATGCGCCGATGGCGGCGAAGCGCTCTCCCACCCAGGCCACGGAGGGGAAGCACAGCAGCAGCAGCGCGCCGCTCCACACGGCGGTGGCCAGGCAGTAGAGCGTCAGCCCCCGGGCATTGAGGCCCCGGAGCGCGGCGGTGAAGTACAGCAGCAGCGCGACCGAGAGGACGGGCACGAGGCTGTAGGCGAACAGGGGCCCCATGCCGCCACTGTGCCAGAGGCGCCGGCCCCGTGCTCAGCGCGCGGCGGCGGTATGGGCGGTGATGGCCCCGGCGAGGGTGGGCCAGTCCGCCTCGTGCAGCTCGTGCCCCGCGTCCTCGAGCGTCACCAGCCGCGCGCCCGGGACGGCTCGGGCCAGGGCCACGCCATGCACGTAGGGGACGACGGGGTCCAGCGCGCCGTGGATGACGAGCAGCGGCGCCCGGAGCTCGTGGCTCCGGCCATACCACTGCTCGCCGCCCGTGAGCGTCGCGTGGTTCATCATGCTCTGGAGGCTGGACGAGCGCCGGAACTCCTCCGCCGCCACGCGGCGAGCGAAGGCCGCGTCATAGGGCCTGCGCCCGCTGGCATTCAGCCGCCCCGCCTCCACCATGAAGTCGAGGACCGCGGCCTCGTTGCTCCAGTCGAGCGTGGCCACCGTGCCGAAGTGCGCCAGCAGCGCCGGGGAGAGCGGCGGAGGCTCGACGCCCAGGTCGCCGAGGAACTCCGCGCTGATGAGCGTGAGGGAGAGGACGCGCTCGGGCGCCTTCAGCGCCACGATTTGCGAGAGCATCCCTCCGAGCGACATCCCCACGAGATGGGCCCGCGCGAGCCCGTAGCCGTCCAGCACGGCGAGGAGGTCGTCGGCGAGGTCATCGACGGAGTAGCCCCGGGCCCCCAGCGGCCAGGTCGTGGAGCGGCCCGTGTCGCGATGGTCATGGCGGATGACGTACCGCCCCGCCGCGACCAGCCGCTCGACGAGCGGGTCAGGCCACCACTTCATCGACGAGACGGCGCCCATGACCAGGAGGATGGGCGGGTCCGTGGGCGAACCGAAGGCCTCGGTGCACAGCCGGATGCCGCGGGTCTCGAGGATTCGCTCAGTCATGCAGGCTCCCCTTTCATGGGTGAATTAATAACCGACGCGACGGTTATAAACAAGTCCCTGAATGAAAGTGCCCTGCTGCCCGGGGAAGCGGGCTCAGGACTTCGGAAGCTCGAAGGACTCCTTGGGGAACATCAGGCGGAGCACCCTGCGCAGGCGCTCCAGCACGTAGCGGGTGAGCGGAGGCTGCCGCTCCACCATCCACTGCATTGTCGCGCCGACGATGACGTCCTGGAGCACCGCGGCCACCGCGTCCCGCTCGGCGCTCTCGGGGAGCCTCGCGGCGATGGCGTCGCGGACCATGAGGTTGCGCTCGAGGGCCATGCGCCTCAGCGTGGTGTCGCGCAGGTCCTGCCAGCCGAGGAGCAGGTGGCCTTCGAGCCCCTCGCCCGAGCCCATGCCCGCGACGATGTCCGTGAGGAAGCGCCACAGCCCCGGCGCGCCGACCTCCACGGGCATGGAGGCGAGGTAGTCGCGGCGCTGCTCACCGGAGCGCTCCATGGCCCGCCGGTACAGCGTGTCCTTGTTCTTGAAGCGCTGGATGAGGGCGGCGCGGGACATGCCCAGCTCGACGGCCACGTCGTTCAGGGTGAACTCGCCCGGCCCGCGACGCAGCAGCACCTCCATGGCGGCATCGAGGATGGCTTCGTCGCTGTGCAGCTTGGGCCGGGGCACGGCCCCGTACCTATCACGTCGTGGAGGAGAGGAACCCGTCCAGCAGCGTGTTCACCGCGTCCGGCGCGTCCAGCTGCACCCAGTGCCCCGTGCCGTCCACCTGCATGGACGGAAGCTCGGGGACGAGCCTCTGGTAGGAGTTGGGCTCCTGGTTGAACGCCGTCACCACCGTGAGTCGTGGCCCCTTGTAGCGACGGAGCGCGGTGACAGGGTCGAAGGTCAGCAGCGAGCCCAGTCCCGCGCTCGCGCCCACCTGCGACGTGGCCCGCAGGTCGGACAGCACGCGCTCGCGGACCTCGGGCCGCGAGGGGGCGAGCATCGGCGCCCAGTACTCCGCGATGACGGCGCCCCAGGCGTCCGTGGAGAGCGCCTGCATCAGCCCCGCGGCCTGCTCGGCCGGAATGACGCGCCCGTCCGAGGCCGGGTCGAGCAGGAACAGGCCCACGACACGGTCCGGGTGCGCGGCCGCGTAGGCCGTGGTGACGGCGCCGCCCAGGCTGTGGCCGACCAGGACGAAGCGTTGGAGGCCGAGCCCGTCCACCACCGCGTCGACATCGGCCGCGAAGTCCTCCACGGAGATGGGGCCGCCACCGTCGAGCGTGGACTTCCCGTGGCCCCGGAGGTCGAGCGCCACCGCCCGCCGGCGCTTCCTCAGATGGGCGAGCTGCGCGGCCCAGTGCGTGGTGTTCCCGCAGCTCGCGTGGACGAACACCACCGGCACCCCACCCTTCCCTCCGTCGTCGACGTGCAGCGCTCCAGCAGGTCCCTTCAGCATGGCGGTCTCCTCGGTGCATGGGGTGCGCGGCCTCGCGCACCATGACGCTTGGAGTACGCCCCATCCCTGACAGAAACTGTCACCAATGGCACGAGTCACCCGAGTCATGCGGCTGCAGGACTTCCTCCGGGCCCACGAGTCCACCACCGTCGCGGAAATCGCGGCGGCCCTGGAGGTGAGCGTCCGCACCGTCCACCGGGACCTGGCGACACTGCGGGAAGAGGGCGTGCCCATCAGCAGCGACTCGGGGCCGGGCGGAGGCGTGCGGCTGGAGCGGGACAGAGGCCTGACGGCGGTGCACCTGTCGCTGGAGGAGGTGGTGGCGCTGTGGCTGGCGGCGAACCTGTCGTCGGCCGGCAGCACGCTGCCCTGGGGGAGCGCCGCGCGCTCGGGGCTCCAGAAGCTCTTCGCCAGCGTGCCCCGCGAGCGGGCCCGGGGCATGCGTGAGCTGTGCCGCCGCGTGGTGGTGGGGCGGCCCGCGAGCGCCCGGGTGCTGGCGGAGGTGGGCGTGCCGCCGGAGGAACTGCTCGCGGTCTTCGAGCGCGCCTTCCGAGAGAAGGTGTGCCTGTCCTTCGACTACCGGGACCGGCACGGCAATGCGACGCGCCGGCTGGTGGAGCCGCACGGGCTGCTCGTCGAGGCGCCCGTCTGGTACGTGCTGGCACGCGACGTGGAGAAGTCCGCCGCGCGCATCTTCCGGATGGACCGCATCCGCCGGGCCCGCGTCGTGCCCGAGCGCCCCTTCGTCCCCGACATGGAGGGGCTGAAGGCCCAGGCGCTCGCCCAGAAACAGAAGGAGTCCACCCCGGAGCCGGGCCCCGCGCGAGCACCGGGTATGCTCGCGGAGTCATGACCGCCAACGCGCCCCGCTTCGACATGGATGCCCCGGACGTCGAGGGGGCCTCACGTTACTTCGAGCGTCGAGCCATGCAGGGGCTGATGGACGGCTACACGTGGACGGGCGTCGTCACGCCCCTCACGGACGGGCGCGGCGCAGCCTGGGGCGCGAGAACGACGACCCATGACGCGGAAGGAACGCTCCGCCAGTCCGTCTACGTGCTGGCGTCCCACCGCGGGCAGGGCCACCTGTCCCGCTACCTCGCGGAGACCGACGTCCCCTTCGTCACGGCCCCCGACTGCGACCTGGAGGCGTACTTCACGAAGCGTGGGGTGCCCTACGTCGTCTCGGGGCGATTCACCACGACGCGGGAGTACCGCGCCATCGAGCGGCACTACGGGTCCCGACAGGCGGTGCGCAGTGGCGTCGACTACATGAGCCACATCGACGAGGGGCTCGGGGTGCTCCGGCACTTCGAGGCCAGCGATGCGGCGAAGCGCGCCTGGTGCCTGCACCCGCTCGTCCAGGCCGACGGCGACCTCGCGGAGAGCTTCCCCCGGCTCCACGAGCTGACCGACAGCCCCCAGGTGCTGGCGCTCGCGATGGAGTACCGCAACATCGCCAACGCGTACCTGTCGCAGCGCACGGTGACTTCGACCGACGAGATTGCGCTCGGTCCGCTCCCGGACGTGGCCGACATGCTGCGCGCGGACAAGGTGCAGAACTACAAGGACTTCCTGCTGCACCACCGGAAGGCGCATCCCCGGCGCGAGGCGCTGGACCGGTACTTCCGCCTCTGGCTCGAGCGCCTGGGCGTCTCCCAGGAGACTTTCGCCAGGCTCTTCGAGCGGTTCCAGGTGCGGCCCGGGAAGGTGTCCCTCGACACGGTCCTCCGGACGTGATGACTGCCCCTTGCTCCGAGAGCCTCCCCACATGAGGTGGACGTGACGAAGCAGGCGAAGGCACGCGGCAAGCGCTCCGACACTGCGCTGCTCATCATCGACGTCATCAACGACCTGGACTTTCCCGGCGGAGAGAACGTCCTGCCCTGGGCCCTGCGGATGGTGGAGCGGCTGGGCCCCTTCGCCGCCCGCATGCGTCGCAGCGGCGTGCCGGTCATCTACGTCAACGACAACTTCGGCTACTGGCGCAGCAACTTCAGCGACATCTACAAGCACTGCACGCGCCCGGGCATCCGGGGCCGCGACGTCGCCCGCGCCCTCAAGCCCGTCGCGGATGACTACTTCATCCTCAAGCCCAAGCACTCGGCCTTCTTCGCCACCTCGCTGGTGCCGCTGCTGGAGCACCTGGGCACGAAGAAGCTCATCCTCGCGGGCATGGCCACCAACCTCTGCATCTTCTTCACCGCCCACGACGCGCACATGCACGAGTACAAGCTCACCGTGCTGAGCGACTGCTGCGCCGCGGAGAGCGACCACGACCACGACGAGGCGCTGTCCCAGCTCCAGCGCTTCCTGCGCGTGCGGGTCTGCCGGAGCGACGAGGTGAAGCTGCCCCCGAAGCGGCGCCGCGCCGCGGCCAAGCGCCCGCCCCCCGCGAAGTGACGAACCGCTTCAGAGGAAGCGACTGCTCTTCACCGGCGAGTCACTGAAGTGCCGGCGACGGAGGCCCGACTCACGGAACAGCCCACCGACCGCGGCCCCCTGCACCGAGGCCATGGCCCCCAGCAGGCGCAGCAGCTCGGGCAGGTCCTTCAGCGCCTCCGCCTCCAGCTTCATGGACGCGAGCCGTGCGGCCAGGGACTCCACGGAGCCCTCCTCGGGAGCTGCCTTCTCCGTCTGCTGCGTGTCGGGCACCACGCGCAGCCGCGCGCCCCAGGGGGACGTGTTCATCTGGTAGAGCAGCGTCGTCAGGTCCGGAGAGAAGGGAGGCGACTCCGTCCACGGCACGGCATGGCTCCAGAGCAGCTGCCCGGGCCGGTGCCGCCGGAACTGGGCCGTCAGCTCGGGCTCCAGCATGCTCAGGTCATAGGCCACCACCAGTCCGGGTGCGTCGCTGCCGTGCTCCGGCCAGGGCTCGGCGGGCAGGCCCAGCACCCGCGCGGTGGCGTGCCCGAGGATGGCGCTGTCCCGGTCCGGGAGGATGAAGACGCGCGGCGGCCTGCGGTCGGTATGCGCGAGGACGGCCTCCACGCACCGGATGCCCTCCAGGCAGCTGTGCTCGGAGTCCTGGAGATAGGCGTAACGCCCGTTCATGCCCTCGTCGAAGCCGTACGGGGACAGCCGGAGCAGCACGCTGCCGGTGATGACGAACTGCCAGCCGCGCAGATCCTGGTCGTCCAGGGGCGAGACAGCGCGGACGGCATCGGCGCGCGCGAGGAACTCGCGGATGCGTCCCACGAGCGTCTCGAAGAGCTGGGCCTTGTCTGGCGGAGTCTCCTCGGTGGGCGTGCACAGCACCGCGAGCCGAGGCAGGAGCTGACGGGGAGTGTCCAGGTCGCCCGACATGATTGAGTTGAAGGCGTACAGGTAGCGGAGCATGGCGTGCTCCTGCACCAGTTCCGGCGCGGCCTGCAGGAAGCGCGCGGCCTCCGAGTGGGCGTCCATGCCCTCCAGCGCGGAGCTGAGCTCCTCGAGGATGCCGACATGGCCCGGCAGGCACGCGTGGGCGCGCGCGAGCACCGTGGCCGCGAGGTCGTGGAGCGACTGCTCGATGAGCTGGAAGCCCAGGTCATAGAGGGCCTGGACGTCATCCGGGTCCTGCGCGGCCTTGCGAACGATGGCCGCGAGCTCCTCGCTGGAGATGGCCGCCGCGATGCGGGCGAAGACCTCCCAGGCCTCGGTCCACCGGACCCGGTCCTTCAGCTCCGGCGCGCCGGGATAGCGCAGCGCCCCACGGAAGATGCCGAATGCCTTGCGTGGCTCCTGGGCAATGAGGGCTTCGAGCGCCTGGACACGGTGGGAGTCGTAGGTTTCGGACATGAAGTCTCCAGCAACAGGGTGGTTGTGGGCCTGGGCGTGGACGGCGGATTGTGGCGCGGCCTGACGCTCCTGGCGAGGTGGGGTCAGGCCTGCTGACGCACGGCGTCCGGGTTTCGTTTCACCGCGCCCGGGGAGATGCCCATGAAGCGCTTGAACGCGCGGCTGAAGGCGGCCTCGGACTGGTAGCCGAGGCGGCTCGCGAGCTCTCCGAGTGCGGGCTTGTCCTCCTTGAGCCAGGTGTGCGCCACCTGCATCCGCCAGCGCGCGACGTAGTGCATGGCGGACTCTCCGACGAGCTCGGTGAAGCGCGCCGCGAAGGCCGAGCGTGACATGGCGACCTCGGACGCGAGCGAGGCGAGAGTCCATGCGCGCGAGGGGTCGCGGTGGATGAGCGTGATGGCGCGGCCAATCTGCGGGTCCTGGAGCGCGCCGAGCCAGCCAGTCTGTGCGGCGGGGTCTCGCTGAATCCACGAGCGGATGGCCTGGATGACCAGGATGTCCGCGAGGCGGGTGATGACCGTCTCTCCTCCCGGGCGCAGCTCCCTCGCTTCGGCGGCCATGAGCCGCAGCGTGCTCTCCATCCAGTCCAGGTGGGGCGAGCTGGACGCGTCCAGGGAGATGACCCGAGGGAGGAGCTTGAGGAGGGGGTGCGCGGCCGGATGGTCGAAGCGCACGGCACCGCAGATGAGGGTGCATGGAGCGCCGCCGCCGCCGTACCGCAGGAGGGAGTACCGCTCGCTGACCATGTCTTGCGGCAGCTCCACGACGTTGGGCGTGGCGGCCTGGGGGTCGGTCCAGAGACGGTGCCCCGCGCCATGAGGTACGAGCGCGAAGTCCCCCGGCCGCAGTTCGATGGGCTCGCTGCCCGGCACGTCGAGCCAGCCCCGGCCGGACGTCACGACGTGGAACCACAAGCAGTCCTGCATGGCCGGGATGGAGCACCCCCACGGCGCGGTGAGCTCCGAGCGGCAGTAGAAGCTGCCGGTCATCCGCAGGAAGTGGAGCGCTTCTCCCAGCGGGTCCACGGGCGCATGAAGTGGTGGGTTCCTCATGGGCCCAGCATGAGGCCGGCATGATGCATCGTCCAGGCCTTCTGGACGAATGAGCATGAAACAGCGACTTCCAGTCATTGAGAGTACAGACTGCCGAAGACATCTTGGACACGTGGAATCGGCCGGCGCGCTTCCGATGGGCGGAGGGCCGGGTCCGAGGGAGCGGTCATGAGAGTGCTGGTCATTGGAGCAACGGGCGGTTCCGGGCGCGCGACAGTCGCGGAGCTGCTGTCCGCGGGGCATGAGGTGACGGCGTTCGCACGGCGGCCGGATGCGCTCGCTGTCACGTCGGAGCGCCTGAAGGTCTTCCAGGGGGACGCGACGAAGCCCGCTGACGTCGAGCGCGCGGTGCGAGGGCAGGACGCGGTCATCGTCACCCTGGGCATCACCGAGAACGCCATGCTCGTCCGGATGCGGGGCAGCGCGAACACGCCGCTCGACGTGCGCTCGCAGGGAACGCGGAACGTCATCGCGGCGATGAAGCAGCACGGCGTGCGCAAGCTGGTGGTCCAGACCACCTACGGCGTGGGTGAGACGCGGGGCAGGCTGCCGCTCAAGTGGAGGCTGCTGTTCTCGCTGCTCCTGAAGCCGCAGATTGCCGACACCGAGCAGCAGGAGCGAGCGGTGCGCGAGAGCGGCCTCGACTGGGTGCTGGCGCAGCCCGTCGGGCTGACGGACGGAGCCGGGCCCGGTGCGCCTTTCGCGTCACCGACGGGGGAGGCCCGCGAGTTCAGCATCTCCCGGAGGAGTGTCGGCCGCTTCCTCGTTGAGGCAGCGGAGAGCGCGAAGTACATCGGCAGGTCGGTCGCGCTGTCCGCCTGAGCAACGCCTGCAAAGGTTTCCCCTTCCCTGCCCGGAGACTCCAGATGCTGCTGACCTTGACCTTTCTCACCGCGCTCGGGGCGGGCCTCATGGCGGGGCTGTTCTTCGCGTTCTCCGCAGTCATCATGAAGGCCCTCGCCCGGCTCCCACCGGAACAGGGCATGCGCGCGATGCAGTCCATCAACGTCACCATCCTCCGGCCGTCGTTCCTGGGGGTGTTCCTCGGAACGGCGGTGGCCTCGCTCGTCCTCGGGGGCCTCGCGGTGCATTCCTGGGAGGAGCGCGGAGCGCCCTACCTGCTCCTGGGCAGCGCGCTCTACCTGCTGGGAGTCATCGGGGTGACCTTCGCGTTCAACGTGCCGCGGAATGAGGCACTGGAAGCCGTCGACCCGGCCAGCGCGGAGGCCCCCAGGCTGTGGGCGCGCTACGTGTCGGGCTGGACGGCGTGGAACCACGTGCGCACGGTATCGGCCCTGGGCGCCACGGCTTCGTTCATCCTCGTGTTGTGGAGGTAAGGTGGCCCGGTTTACAGGCGGCGACGGGAATTGAATCCACAGCAAGGCGGAAGCAAAACCCTAAGAGCCTATATCGGTAGGGAAGAAGCCGGCCCACCTGCTGCGTTATGCGAGCAGGAGGGCAGGCGCATGGGGCTGGTGAAGAAGGATGACGGCTGGAGGATGCCGGGCGAATTGTAGTCGAAGCTGGAGCCGCTGCTGCCGTCGCGACCCGAGCCCCCGCTGGGCTGCCACAACCTGCGGGTACCTGACAGGTAGGCCATGGACGCCATCCTTCTGGTGCTGCGCACGGGCATGCAGTGGGGCGCCTTGAAGGCCACCGGCATCTGCCACCCTTCCTCCGCCTACCGACGCTTCCGCGAGTGGCTGGCGGCCGGCGTCTTCCGAGAGTTCTGGCGGCTGGGCCTCTTGGCCAATAACGGCCTCGTGGGCACCCACTGGAACTGGTTGGAATTGGACGGAACCATGGGCAAGGCGCCGCTCGGTGGGGAAAAAACAGGCACCAATCCCACCGACAGAGGGAAGACGGGCACCAAGAAGAGCCTGCTGACGGACTCGCGGGGCGCCCCCCTCGGCCTCGTGGCCGGTGGCGCCAACACGAACGACTTCAAGCTGGCGCGCGCCACACTCGAGTCCATTCCAGCCCCAGGCCCACGCCCACTGAAACCTCGCGTCAGCACCTCTGGGCGGACCTGGGGTACGACGACGATGAGATGCGAAGGCTGGCCGAAGAGTTCCGCTTCACGCTGCACCTGCCGCGACGAGGGCAGGCGGAGCGCACGAAGAAGCGCAACACGCGTCAGCAGGCGCGGCGGTGGATGGTGGAGCGAGGCCACTCCTGGCTCAACCGCTTCCGCCGGCTGCTGGTTCGCTGGCAGAAGCGCGAGGATACCTACCTGGGGATGCTGTACCTGGCACTGGGCATCATCACTTGGTTCCACGCGCTCCTACCGAAATAGGCTCTAATACTACAGTTGTAGTTCGGAAGACCTCATAGGTCACCTCCTGTTGATCCAACAGCAGAGGTAGCCGGAGGTTTCCCGTGAGGGCACAGGTCGAGGCCGAACGTGACGAGGTGGTCCTGGCAAGACGGCTGGCCGAGGAGTTCGAGCGAGTCGCCGCGTGGCTGGAACCGCACTTCCGCCGAAGAGAAGCGCACGAGGCAGCCAGCCTTTACGTGAAGGCGCTGCTCTCGCGAGCCGAGAGGAAGAATACGTGGGGCCTGGCCGAGGCGGCTGGCAAGCCCGCGCCGTACTGCTTCCAGCACCTGCTACTGCGAGCGAGGTGGGACGAGCAGGCGGTGCGCGATGCGGTGCTGGCCTACGCACGCGAGCGGCTTGGCGAGGGCGGCGTGCTGGTGGTTGATGAGACAGGCTTCTTGAAGAAGGGCGAGAAGTCGGCCGGCGTGGCACGCCAATACTCGGGCACCGCCGGGCGGATTGAGAATTGCCAGGTGGGAGTCTTCCTCGCCTACGAAACGCCCCGAGGCCACGCGCTGATAGACCGGGAGCTGTACCTGCCCGAGGAGTGGATGCAGAGCAGGCCCCGGCGCCAGCAGGCCGGTGTTCCGGACGCGGTGACCTTCCGCACCAAAACCCAACTGGCCCACGCCATGTTGCTGCGAGCCTTCGATGCAGGTTTGCGCCCCTCATGGGTGACGGGGGACGAGGTGTACGGGCGCGACGGCGAGCTGCGCCGCTTCTTGGAGCAGCGCCACCAGCGGTACGTACTGGCGGTGGCCGCCAACACCTACGTCTGGCGAGGCTTCATGCAGGTAAAGGCCGGCCGCGTGGTGTCCGAGCTGAAATCAGAGGACTCCTGGACGCGCCTGTCCGCGGGAGCCGGCAGCAAGGGCCCGCGCCTGTACGATTGGGCCCTGGTCCGGGTCAACTCGCATACCGGCACCCTGGCGCGCTGGCTGCTGTTCCGCAGAAGCCTCGCAGACCCAACCGACGTGGCGCACTATGTTGATGGTCTCCAGGAAGCGCGGATTCCTGGTCATCGGTCGCCCAGAGTTCCCTGACTTCGTGGCCGGCACCGCCGGCGCGTGCAGCCAAAAAGTTGAGGGGCGGGGAGTGCGCCGGTGGAGTCCACGGCTGCGCGCGTCCTGAAAAACGGAAGGCCCCCCAGCGACACCTGGAGGGCCCTCCTGGAGGCGCGCCCTGGTGTGCGAGAGGGGCGGGCCGGTGAGGCAGGGGTAGCGCACTCCAGGGCGCGGCGCCAGAAGTCGGCGTGCGCGGGAGGCTGCGCGTGGAGTCGCTGCGTTTGGCGGTGTGCGGTCGGCCGGAGTGCCGGCGGCTGTTCCAGCTGTGCACCGGGTGCGACCGGGGCCAGCGCTACTGCGAGCGGGCCTGCGGCAGCAGGGCGCGCGCGGAGTCGGTGCGTGCGGCTGGGCGGCGCTACCAGCGCACGCGGGACGGGCGGCATGCCCACGCCGCGCGCCAGGCCGCGTACCGGGAGCGACGCAGGAAAGTGACGCATCAGGCTCCCCCGGAGGTGGCCTGGGAGGCGACGGTGCCACCCTCGCCGGTCCAGGTCACCACGCAGGTGACCGCGGAGCCGAGCGCAGCGAGGCCACCTCCGCATGCACTGCCGTCTTCTCCCGCCTGCACGTTCTGCGGGCGCCCCAGCCTCTTTCTGCGTCACACCACCCTGGCGCGCACGCGAGTGGGTCCGCGCTGGCGGCGCTCCACTTCCTGAGGAGGCGCGCGGATGATTGACCCCGAGGTACGCGCCCGCATTCGCCGACTGCACTACGCGGAGCACTGGCCGGTGGGCACCATCGCCACGCAGTTGGGCCTTCACCACGACACCGTGGAGGCCGCCCTCGAGGACGCGCAGGTGGCCCCTGCCGACAGGAGCACGGTGAAACCCACCGTGTTGGGCCCCTACACGGACTTCATCGACGCCACCCTCAAGGCCCACCCGCGCCTGAGGGCCACGCGCCTGTTTCACATGGTGAAGGCCCGTGGCTACCCGGGTGGCTACGAGCAGGTGAAGCGCTACGTGCGGCGGGTGCGCCCGGGTCCCCACGCCGAGGCCTTCCTGCGCCGCTGCACGCTGCCCGGAGAAGAGGCGCAGGTGGACTGGGGCAGCTTCGGCAAGGTGCAGGTAGGGCGGGCCACCCGGACGCTCTCCTGCTTCGTGCTGGTGCTGGGCCACTCGCGCGCCATGTACGCCAGCTTCTTCCTGGGCCAGACGATGGAGTGCTTTCTCCAGGGCCACGTCCAGGCTTTCGAGGCGCTGGGCGGCGTGCCTCGCAGCCTTCTCTACGACAACCTGAAGTCCGTCGTGCTGGAGCGGGCCGGAGACGCCATTCGCTTCCACCCGCGCATTCTGGAGGCCGCCGGGCATTACCACTTCGCGCCCAAGCCCTGCGCTCCCTACCGCGGCAATGAGAAGGGCAAGGTGGAGCGCACCATCCGCTACCTGCGCGACTCCTTCTTCGCCGCGCGCAGCTTCCACGGGCTGGACGACCTCAACCGGCAGCTGAAGCGTTGGGTAGACGAGGTGGCCCACCAGCGCCGGGTGCCCGGCGACGCCTCGGGCCGCACGGTGGCGCAGGCCCTGGAAGAGGAGCGCCCCCGCCTGCTGCCGCTGCCCGCCCACCCACTGCCCACCGACGTGGTGCGCCCCGCCTCCTCTGGCAAGACGCCCTACGTGCGCTTCGACGGCAACGACTACTCGATTCCGGATGCCCTGGTCCGCCGTCCCCTCACGCTGGTGGCCTCCCCCACCACGGTGCGCATGCTCGACGGCGCCCAGCAGGTCGCCTCGCACGTGCGCAGTTGGGACAAGGGCGCCCTCGTCGAGGACGCGCGGCACCTGGCCGCGCTGGCGAAGAAGAAGGCCCATGCCCACGAGCTGCGCGGCCGGGACTTGCTGCGCGCCCGCTGCCCACGCGCCGACCAGATGCTCCAGGCGCTCGCCGACCGCGGTGACAACCTCGGCAACCACACCGTGAAGCTGCTGGCGCTGGCGGAGCGCTACGGCGCCGCGGAACTGGATGCCGCCCTGGCCGAGACGCTCAAGCGCGGCGCACTCGGGCCCGCCTCCGTCGCTCACGTCCTCGACCAGAGACGCCGCCAGAAGGGGGCGCCTCCGCCGCTGCCCCTGGTACTGCCAGATGACCCGCGCGTGCGCGAGCAGCGCGTCCCCCAGCATTCTCTCAACGCCTACGACGCCCTCCTCGGGGGCGACCCGGAGCAAGCACCATGATGCCCCTGAAAGAACGTCTCACCGCCCTTGGCCTGAGCCACACCAGCGACGCACTCGATGACCTCATTGCCATGGCCACCAAGCGCAGGTGGGGGCCGACGGAGCTGCTAGAGGCCATTGCCGAGGAAGAGACGAAGGACCGAGCCCGTCGCAGCGTGGAGCGGCGTCTGTCGCGCAGCAAGCTCGGCGCGCTCAGGACGATGGCTGACTTCGATTGGGGCTGGCCCAAGCGAATTGACAGGACGGCCGTCGAGAGCGCCCTGGCCCTCGACTTCATGGCCCGCCCCGCCAACGTCGTCCTCGTCGCGCCCCAGGGCCTGGGCAAGACGATGATTGCCCAGAACATCGCTTACAACGCCGTGCAGGCCGGCCACTCCGTCCTCTTCACCACCGCGTCCCAGCTGCTGCTCGACCTCGGTAGCCAGGACTCCGCCAGGGCCCTCGACAGGCGACTGAAGCACTACTGCACCCAGGCGGGCCTGCTCGTCATCGACGAGATTGGCTACCTCTCCTACGACGCCCGGAACGCGGACCTGCTCTTCCAGGTGGTGTCGCGCAGGTATGAGAAAAAGCCGATTGTCCTGACGACAAACCTCCCGTTTTCGGAATGGACCACCATCTTCCCCAACGCCGCGTGCGCCATTGCGCTCATCGACCGCGTCATCCACCACGCCAGCATCATCAGCATTGAGGGCGACAGCTACCGCCGACGCGTGGCCGAGGAGTCCCGCGCCGAGCGCAAGGCCAAGAAGGGCTGAACTCCTCCGTGCCCCGCAGTGACCAGCCGGCCTCGCTCTCCCGCTCCGCCTCCGCGGTCGGAGGGCGGGGCCGAGCTGCTTTCGATGACCAGATTTCCGCGCTCCGCGATGACCGCCAACAGCGCACTACCTGGTGCACGCGCCCGCGAATACCTCGCTGGAGGCAATGGTGAAGGCGGCTGGCAGTCGCTGGCCGGTCGGACTACGAAGTCCGCAGCTACACCGGCTGGTACCGCCACATGACGCTATGCTTGGTGGCCCACGTGTACCTGGCCGCCGCGCGCTCGCTGGCGAATGCCGAGGAGCAAGCACCTCCCCCAAAAGGGCTGGGCCCGCCGCACCGCAGAAACCGGATGGCCGCGTTTCGAAGGCGGCAGGGCCTGCTCTCCTCGTCCGCTTCTCCGTCCAGGAGATAAGACGTCTGCTGTTGGCGCTCGTCTGGAGGATGCACTCGACGGTGGACTTCATGCTGCGGTGGAGCCGCTGGAGGCGACGGCACCAAGCCATCGCCAAGCGGTGCCACTACCGCCGCGGCAATCCTCGGCTCAAAGTCCAACTGTAGTACTAAGGGGCGCCTCCCGCTATGCGCTCCCTTCGCGAAGGGGAGTTACGAAGTCGTCGCGCATGCGGTATGCGGCCGAGGAGCCGGCAACCACCATGAGATCGAGAAGCGCTAGGACTGCCTCCCGAAGCGCTGCATCCCGCTTCAAGCGAAGCGGCTGCCCGTACACGAAGAGCCCGAGCAGCGTCTCCAGGATATACGTCACTCCAGCGGAGAAGATCGCCTTCGTGTTCTCCGCACGCCTGAACATCGTGTGCACAACCTTGAACGCGCCTGGCAACTCCTGGCGTCCGATGTCGTAGAGGAAGCTCAGGTACGCCTCCGCGACCACGCCAGCAGCCGGCAGCCGATTCGCCAAAGCGTGCACGCGGTGCGCGTTGCTATCAAGACGTGCCCAATGGCTTGTGCCCTCCGTCCACTCGACACGCAGGAAGAGGCGATTGATGAGCGGCTCCTCGTGTAGGCGACCTCGCCCGAGTCGAGTCGCCCACTTGGCGGACGCTGCTCGGTCCGCTATCGCCTGCCACACTGCCCAGAAGCTGTCGCCAGCACCTCCGTCCGCCGCATAGATCAGGTGCTCCAGGAAGGTGGCGACCTCACGGCCCTCGGCCGCCGCCAGGGCAATCAGTGGTGAGCAGACGACAACTGTCGCATCATCGGTCAATTTCAGCGCGAACCTTGCGATCAAGCGAGACAGATCGCGCTCGACGTGGAAGTCCCGGTTCCGTCTCCTAAGAGCACTACGATCATCACTCCACGTTTCAGCGAGCCACGCTGCCGCCCTAGCCACGAATGCCCGTGCCTCCTCGGATTCTGAACGGGCGAGTATCACAGCCCACATTCGGATAGCCGCCGCCCGGCCCTGCCATGTGTCGAAGCGTAGCGTCAATAGAGCGGTCTTCGCCTCTGCAACACTGCCAGTGACAGCGCGCCTAACCGCCGCCGCGACCAACAGCCTCCCGTCGACCTCGGGCGCAGGCTTGAACAACCTATGGTGTTCCCGAGCTACCGCTGCCACCTCCTCCAGCACAGTTGCTTCGCGAGCGGCTGCCGCAGCGCACCGCCAAGCGAGGTCTATGTGCTCGGGGCCAAGGAACACGCTTGCACCCATATACGCATGATCGAGCACCTCGCGCGCGGGATCCGTCAGCACCTGCACTAGAAGGTCTGTCGCATTGATAGGGAGCTGCGTCGGCACCTTAGCTACCAAGAGGGGCACGACGGCTGCGGAAACCCGGACGGCGTCGGACAGGCGCAACCGGGACGGAATCTCATCGCGTTCGTTGGTTGCTCTGGACAGCTCCTGCGTTACTTGCGCAATGCACCAAGCGCGCTCGTCCGGCTCGAGCTCATCGAGTCGGTCGCGTATACAAGCGGCTGCAACGATACTGGGAGCGCCTCGCGCATAGGCGCCAATGTCCTCATTGTCCTCAGCGATAGCCCGCGCTTCGGCCAGGAGAGGGCGCCACTCGGCAGCCTTTGAGCCACGCCGGTTCTCCCATGCCTTCTTCGCGGCCATCCTGAGTTTGACATGGCGGTTGCCCCCTGTCAGTCGCTTCAGGCTTCCCTGAACGACCTCTTCGAGATCTGACTCGAGTTCTCCCGGCACAAGGAAGACGCGCTGCTCCTTAGCACGCTCGGTCGACTCCGATGCTTCGGGCCCAACAGGATTCTCAGAGAAGGACACGCGCGCGTCGGTGCCCTCGCGGGCTGACGCAGGTTCGCCCGTATCCTCTTGGGCCGACGGATCTACAATCTCTGCTGGCTCATTGGCCTTGGCACCGCCAGTTGCATTGGGTGTCTTTACAGTCCGGAAGCCGCGCATATCCATGCGGTGGAGTGCCAGCCGCCACAGCTTCGCCTCTTCGGGGGATTGGTCGGCCAGTTTGGCGCGGTGCCTATCGATGATCGCCCACACGTCTTCACGCCACTTCGTGAGCTGCAATCTGAGCGCGAGGGCCTCAAGATCCTCGCATCGATGAGGGCGCATATTAGCTGCCCGGCGCTCGGCTTCGTAGATCGTGTGCTCCGGATTGAGGCCGGCGAGGAACTCGATCGAGTTCGCCCCCTCGGCGGCCATGCGCGACCGGTCGTACTCGAAGAGGTCTCGATTCGACAAGAGAGCCAAGGCCGCCCTCCCCGCTCGCATCGGATGCGCCACGCACACACTCGCAACCACGGCCGTCGTGAGTGCGCTGTTACCCCTAGTGAGGATGTGTAGAAGCCACGACTCGAGGTCCACGTTTTCGAACGTGGCAATTGTCAGGAGCCATTCCTCCAGCGCCATAAGCGCCGACTGCAGCGGGTACGGCCCGACAGTCATCCCGCGATACAGCGCGTACAACCGCCCAAGGAACCACTGCTCGACCTGCCCATATCCCGGGACGTCTATAGTGATGCGCTCCGCCTCCTCTAAGTTATGTCCCGGCCACTTGCGCTCGCCATACCACTCGGCCGCGTGATTCGAGAGTTCGAGCAGGAAGTCGAGCGCCTTCCTCGGGTGATGCGTGAACAAAGCCCCGAAGGGGCCCTGAAGCGCGCTTGCCGGGAAGAACTCATTCCGGTCGTGCTCGTGCATGCCGAAGCACTCATCCACGCCAAGTGCGAACTGGCTGTAGCCATACTGCTTACGATCGGCGTCGGTCAGCATCAAGCGCGCTCGGAGCAGCGTGATCACGAAGTCCGGATAGTCCCGGCCGACGTGGACGCTCGACAGAGTGGACAGCGCCAGATCGCCGAACTCCTGTGCCGTGCGATCATCGCGGTCGCCAGCCAATGCCCGCCGAACCAAATTGTCAAATGCCGGCGCATGCGTGGGGATAGCGAGAAGAACCTTCAGCGCCCGTTCGCGCGCGTCGTCTTTCCAGGAGAAACCGAACAGCGGTACCAAGGCCGACACGATCTGGCCGGTCGCATCGGCACCATCCGGAACCGGCGAACCGATCGCTAGCTGCCGTAGTTGCCGTGCCCAGTCCTCAGCGAGCCCGAGAGCGAGAAGGGCGTCCTCGCTTAACTCTGTGGGCATGTGCTGCGCGACAAGCTCCAGCACGAGCGGCCACGCGGGACCAGTCGGAACGAGCAGCGCCGAGGGTAGCCCTCCGCGTGGAAGCCACGACGGGACGGTCTTGCAAGCTACACGCAGCAGGTGAATTACCTGCCGCAAAAGCGCCGCGTCACCAGAAACCACGCGCTGACGGCATCCCTCGATGAACGCTGTGGCGACGCCAGAGAGTAGAACTGCGACGATGCAGTCGTCCCGGAAATGCTGCGGCACATCCGTGCGCCTACTCACCTCGAGCACGAGGTCTCGACCGCCGACCGGGTCCACGTCTAAGCGTTCGGCGAGCCAGCGCCTGAGCCCCCGCCGCATCGCGGGGAGACCGCCGACTGCTGCCGCGAGGGCCACAGGCAGGTCTTCTGCGGCCGACGCGACGTCGTCTAGCCACTGAAGGAGGGCCCAGTCCTCCAGCACGTCGTGCGCCGGTGCATAGAGCTTGTCGGACTCGGGCGACTGATCGAGCAGCGATGCTTCAAGAAGGGCGCTGATGACCTGTGGGTCCTGAATCTCTGGCCGAACGTACGGCTTCAACTCTGTGGCGCGCAGCCGAGCGATGGAAATGAACATCTCCTCGCGGCGGTCGGGCATCCCATTGGCACGGTGCGCTTCGTCGCGAACCAGTTCACGCCAGCAGCGTTCTCGGAACGTACGCACGCTCTCAGGTAGCGACGTGCTCCCCCACTCAAGCCGCGACGCCATATCCAAGAGGTACGGCGTGCGAAGGAACGCACGCATACGCGAGTCATTCAGCGGCGGCGCGAGCGCGGTGACCTGATGCGCTACCGCGTCGAGTTCCTCGTCGGAGAGGGGCTCTACTTCCACCACCGTGTGCGTCAACCCGATTGGCTCCAGCAGCGCACTCCTGACCGTATCCACCGAGTAGTCCCGGCAGGTCATCACCAGCCGCAGCGAAGGGGTCTCCTTCACCAATTGCAACAGGTGGGTGAGCGCGTCCCGAACCGAGTGCTCGAGCAAGCGCTCTACGCCGTCTATCAGAATGGTGGTTCGATCATGTGCCGCCAGAAGACTCATTAGCGACATCGCGTTGAGCGCCGTCCGAGTCTTACTCAGGGTTTCATTGATGTGCGCCGTCGCGAACTCCACAGCTTGGAACGCCAACACGGGGCGCGCAGCCTCGACGCGGTCGAGGAGCATCCTCGCGACTGCGGATTTGCCCGAGCCGGCCGCCCCTGACACCACCGCCACGCGCGGCTCTTCCAGCGCGCGCAGTAGTGCGTCAGACAGAGCGGCACGGTCAATTGTGTACCCACGCGCGATCTGTGTGCGAATGCTGGTGCGTACCATGCGGCCATGGGCGATCAGGTCCTGACGTGCTCGCTCGTCCGACGTGGGTACGGCTTGGTGACTGTCCCTAAGTTCCTTGGGCAAGCTGTCCCTACGATACGACGTTGCGGACTGTCTACCTTCGCTGGCAACATCGAGCAGCCTCGCCCAAGTCGCGCTTGCCGTAGCCCTGGGGTCGCTTCCCTGCGCTGCGACGTGCGCCAAAAGCGCCAGTACCATTGCGTCTGTCTGCGAGGTCGGAGTGCCGAGGTCGAAGCTCAGTACCGTCAGCACTCGGAGGAAATCCCAGTAGCGGTCCGCGTCTAACTGGTCTCCGATGTGGCAGCGCAGGATATGCAGAAGCGCTTCATTCTGAGCCTTGGCCTTCTTCGACAGGTAGCCCGGGAGGCCCAAGCGGCGGCGAAAGTCGCCGCCACTGGTCGCGGCGCGTGCGCAATCCAAGAGCGACGCAAAGTCCTTGAGCAGCGTAGCTGTACCGTGGAGGGTCGCGATGGCCAACCGGTCCCGAGCCGGGTCAAACCGCTCTGCGGCGATGAAGTCGTCCCACATCCCGCTAATGGTCTGCACGCACTCGTCGTCACTCTCCGAGATCGTGAAAGAGCGCTTCGCCTGAATGGCGAGTTTCCGTGTCACGCCCGGTCGGAGTTCCGCGACGATAAGTACGTCATCAGTGCACCATCTGAGCTGTCTGGTTTGAAAGTGGACCTCGGTCACTGCCGAGTCGACAAGTACTGGAGGCGTAGAGCGTGTAAGGAGCAGCGCGAGCGCGAACGCGCCCAAGCGCTGCTCGAATCGCTCGCCGCCGCCGCCAGTCGCGACGGGGCTAGGAACGTTCTCGGGATCCTGTTTCTGTCCATCCACGATGCGCGCTACCTCGCTTCTTGGTGACGTACGCTGCGTCGAAAGTATAGGAGGGATGGGGGGCACAGTTGAGTTTGAAGTGCACGTTGCCAAGCGCGGCTGTCCGCTGGAGAGGCACGCTACCCAGGGCACCGCCGTTGCGAGCTACTTCGCGGGTGATGGTCGACGGAGCTCGCCGCTGCGTCCTGGAGATGTGCGCATCGACAGACCGCTGGCGAGTCCTCGCAAAATCTCCTGCCGCCCCTCGGACGTGAGTACTAGGCGAGGGCGTCGACGTGTTGGAGGGACGAAGCCTCCGTTCGCCGTTTCGAGTCCTTTGACGCCACCGCTGCTGCGAGGAGCATTTCCCCGCGCCCGGAAATTTTCATTGGACACACCCCGTTTCATCAGCAACCAGTCTTCAATTCTCTGCGCCTGAGAATTCATTCCCTACCCTGCTCTGCATCAATGCCACATCCCCGGGTCTGCAATGCCTCATCTTGCGCTGTTCAATTGAACACTGGTACCTCTTGCAACTCCAGAACAACTGGATTTTGGAGATTGAAATGCAAGAAAATACCTGGAAGCGGCAAGCGGCGGAGCATTGCCGTTCCAAGCCAAATCAGATCAAGCAGGGCACGCTCATGATTGTCATTGCCTGCCTGATCTCATCAATTTCATACGCCGAGACATCCCAGCTCATCGTCACGAACGTCGACGTGGATTACACGAGTGGGGAGTTGTTCATCTACGGTCGTAACTTCAACGGCACAGCTCCCACGGTGAAGCTCGCGGACGTCCAACTCCCCGCAGAGCAGAGCGACAGCACGTTGATCATCGCCTCGGCGCCCCCGGCGTTTCTGCGCACTCCCGGTTCCTACCTGCTGTCAGTGTCGATGGGCACTGACCTCTCGCAGAACGACTCTTTTGCAATCACGTTGGGCGCGGCGGGACCTCGGGGGCCGCAAGGGCCTGCGGGACCTCAGGGGCCCGCGGGAGCGCAAGGCCCGCAGGGGCTCAAGGGAGACACAGGCCCGGCGGGGCTGCAGGGTGAAACGGGGCAGACGGGCCCGCAGGGCCTGAAGGGTGACACGGGCGCTGTCGGCCCCCAGGGGGAGCCCGGCCCGGTGGGGCCTCAGGGGATGCAAGGTGAACGCGGACCTGTCGGTCCCCAGGGCCCCAAGGGTGACACTGGGCCGCAGGGGCTGCAGGGTGAACGCGGACCTGTCGGTCCCCAGGGCATTCAGGGCCTCACGGGGGCCACTGGCGCAACGGGAGCCACTGGCGCAACGGGGCCGAGGGGATTAACAGGTGCAACCGGTCCTCAGGGCCCCAAGGGCGATATCAGTGGCGGCCCGCCGTGTGCCTCGAAGCATGTCGCCTGCGCTGGTTTGGTGCCAGCACTGGCGGGTGGCCAGGCCTGGGGCGCCAGCGGAAACAACAACGGGCACGTCATTGTCCAGTGCTGGCAGGGAACACTCAGGACCCTCTATGCCTACTGCCCGCAGCCCTGAATCACAGTTGCGCGAGGTCATGACACGCTGAGCATTGCCGTCACCCCTCGCCGTCCACGGAATTGCGCTCCGGCGCGGGTTCTCCTAGCCATGTCCCCATGGCGAAACGAAAGCCCGCGCCGGCCACGCTGAACCGGGAGCTGCGCGGCCACCTGCTCCTGCTCGACAGCATCGACAACACTCTGCGCTCGGCTGGGTAGAGACGGAGTTCAAGGACCGCACCTTGGAGCGCCAGCTCACCAAGCTGACCACCGCCGGCGTCGATCGGGTGGGAGAGGTGCTCGCCGAGCACGGCTGGGCCGGACGCAGCCAGGTGGGCTGCGCCGCCGCAGACGCCGAGTGCCGGCTCGTCCTCACGTCGAGTGCCCGCGGGCCTTTCCCCCTGTGACAGGAAACTTGTCGCGTCGGCAGCGGTAGCTCTGCGCGCTACCGCGAGCTTCGTACGCTGCAGGTGACGATGCAGCCGAGGCTGGTTGCACGGCCGCTTTTCCTTGGATACCCGCCACCAGCCATGTGCCCGTACTGTTCGCGCCCCAACCTGGCAGGCGCCGCTCGGCTCCGCGGGGTGTGCGCCCACGCGGAGCCGGGAGGGCCTTCAGCGCGCTTCGACTCAGATGTTGATGCTCTGCGGAATCTCCGAGGGAAGCAGGGAGCGGTAGGGAATGCGGCGCAGGTTGCGCCGGGCGATGGCCGCCTCCACCTCGCCAAGCCGCGCCTGGAAACCCTTCAGCGGGACGGCCACGCGCGCGTCCTGGAAGTACGGGCCCGCCGTGTACCGGTCGTAGGCCCCGAGCGCGCTGAAGTACACGCTGCCCAGCAGCGTCATCAGCGTCTGCTGCGAGAAGGACTGCTGGAGCGGCGGAAGGTACGCGAGGAGCGCCTCGGTGCTCGCGGGCTCCGTGGCCAGGGGCGCGCCGGGCAGCGGAGCGTAGGCCGCCAGCGGCAGGGAGGGCGTATAGGACATGACGTAGGACTGCGGGAAGTTCACCGCGGCGTGCTGCGCGCTCGCCGTGAAGATGACCATCGTCACGAGGTCCGCGAGATACGCGCGCGTGCGGATGGCGCCGTCCTCGCCGATGTCCTGAAGACGTCCGCCCGTGGGCGAGGTCAGCTCCTTCAGCCACCCCTGCAGCTCGTAGTCCCCCGCCACGTCCGCGTCCGAGCCGTAGTAGAGCGCCAGATAGTCCTCCACCCAGCGGTGCAGGCTGTCCCAGACGAGCAGTCCGTCATCCCGGTACGGGTAGTCCGGAAGCGCCTGCGTGTCGTCCACGCCGCGGTTGGCGAGGCTGCGCGGGAACAGCTCCTGGTTGAAGCGGAATCGCTCCACGGCCTGCACGGCCAGCGTCGCGGATGCCTCGATGGTGCCCGGCAGCAGGCGGTCCACGAAACCACCCGGCGCAATGAGCGACTCCACCGCCGCGTTGTTGATGGCCAGCGTTCCCTGGAAGTGGGGCGCCAGGAGCACCTGGAGCGGATGCTCCGGCGCGAGCTGCCGAGCGGTGGCCAACGTGAAGGCCTCGATGAGCAGGTGCGTGAGGCCCAGGTGGCTGATCATCTCGTGCCACGTGCCGTCCGCGACCTGGAGGAAGAGCTTCGCCACCTCCCAGCCCAGACCGTCCCCAGGCGTGACGACGGGTGTGGAGGGGCCCGGCTTCTGGGCGCACTGGATGGCCACCGCCCGCAGGAGCCGGTCCGAAGCGCCAGCACGGGGCACGGCGAAGAGGGCCAGGGGCGAGCAGACGTACTTGCGAATCGGGAAGGTGCCCGGCTGCAGTCCTTCGAGCACCGCGTAGTCCGCGAGGTACACCCGGCCTTCCTGCATGGCTGTGGCGAGGCTGTCCTCCGCCCCCATCACCGAGCGGAACTGCGCCTCGGACACCGGGAAGCGCGCGTCGGGCGCGGTGAGGCGGCGGAGCACCACGGGATTGGGGCCTGCAACCCGCAGCCGCGCGAACATGACGTCATCGAGCGCCACGCCCGCCCCCTGCGTCATGGGCAGGAGCTGGAACTGCGACTGATAGGCCCCCAGGGTCTTCGCCTCTCCGTACTGGCCGATGATGCGCAGGAGCAGGTCGAACGCCGTGCCGCCCATGAAGCCCGTGAGATTTCCGAGCGCCGACTTGAGCCCCTCGGAGAACTGCTCCAGGGCCGCGGGGGATGCTGGCAGTGCGCTCGCCGGGGCCGCGGAGGACGCGGGGGTCTGCGAGACGCTGGCGCCGCTTGGGGCCACGACGAACGATGCGTCCGTGCCCGTCGCAAGCCCCGTCGCGGTGGACGCGCCCGCGAGCGCCACGGGCTGGGCGGGCGCGGAGATGACATGGGTCGGGTCGAAGAGGCGCGAGAGGCCCAGGTGGTGCGTCTTCAAATCGAGGTAGGCCTTCTCCGCCGCTTCCACTTCCTTCTCGGCGAAGCCCTCGACCTTCTTGCCGAAGGACTCCAGCTGCTCGAAGAGCGGCGCGGCCATGGAGATGAGGTTCGCGGTGATGCCGAGCGCCTGGTTCAGCACGCCCAGCGTCCAGACGAAGGAGAAGCCCTGTCCCGAGGGCACCGCCTGCGCGACACCGAGCGGCTGGACGCGGGTCGTGAAGTCGTAGACGTACTCGGCCTGGAGCTGGTCGAGCTGCTGCCTACGCTTCGTCTGCAACGCGGGAGGGTCGTTCTGCGGCAACGTGGGGGTCATCGACATTCCTGTGGGCGCGAGCGGCCCGGCGGCGGGGTCCATCCAGGGCGGGGCCGCGCTCCAGGAATGCCGCCATTCTTCCCCAAGGAGCTCGCACGGAACGAGCCGCCCCGCGGTCTGATGGCCTGATCGACCCACCCGGTGTGCCCATCCGTACGACAGGAGGCCCGCTGTGCGCTCTGCGGGCCTCCGTCCATCATGCCGTACGCACGGCTACAGCGGCTCCATCCGGAACTGCTGGCAGTCATTGTTGGACCAGGCCCACTGCTGGAGCCGCGCGCCGTCGCCGCTGCTCCAACAGTTGCTCACGTCCAGCACCTTGCCGCTGTGGCGCGCCTCGACGCGGTACCACCCGTTCCCGGTGGAGACGGGCCGGAACTGCTGGTTGAAGCCACCGGCCGGGGACCACTGCTGCAGGAGCGCGCCATCCGCGGTGCTGGCACCCGTGACGTCCAGCGCCTTGTTGCTGTAGCGCGAGACAATCCGGTACCAGCCGCTGTCGGTGGGCTCCAGGGCCCACTGCTGGCTTGTCCCCGTGTGGCAGGCCCACTGGTGGATGGCCGTCCCATCAGCGGTGCCCGGCCCGGCGATGTCCACACAGCGCCCGGTCAGCTTGTTCACCAGCCGGTACGCGGCGGTGGCGGCGCCTCCCCACTTGAAGGACGCCACCGAGCGCGCGGGCAGCGTGTACGTGAAGGCCTGCCCGGCGTGGCGGACGCGGAAGGTCTGCGCCGCCGTGTCATTCGAGTTCAGGGCAATCAGCGCCAGCGAGCCGTCGGGGTTCCTGAAGGCCAGGGTCTCGATGCCGTTACTGCTCGCCGTCGAGCCGATGCGCACCGCGCCGGAGCGGACGACCTTGGCCAGGTGGGCCCAGGCGTAGAACTCCTCGTTGCGCGTGTACGTGCCATTGGCGTTGTTCACCGTGAGCATGCCGCGGCAGTCGGCGCAGCCGCCCACGCGGGGGCCGTGGTTCGGGTCCAGCGCCAGGTTCCAGTACAGGGAGCTGCGCGCGTGGTGGCGCAGGGGGCCGAAGAGGTTGTTCTGCATGGCCCACTCCAGGTTCGCCGCGGCGTTCGTCGCCCATTCGCCACCGGTGCACTCGGTGTAGTGAACCTCCTTGTCGGGATACGCGGCCTGGAAGTCGCTCTGGACGGTGTAGCTGCCCTCGGGGCTCTCGTAGCAGTGGTAGGCCACTCCAGCCACGGCCGGCAGCGCCTGGCCGCCATTGAAGGCCATCACCTCGCGCGGGTAGCCGGCGGGGCCGCCCAGGTCGTGCCAGTTGTGGTCCCAGGCGATGATCTTCACCGCGCCGAAGCCGGCCGCGTTCAGCGCGGGCCGCAGGTGGTGCGTGGCGAAGTTGGACTGGTCGTTCGACTCCATCTGCATCGTCGCGTAGCTGCCGTTCGCATTGTGGGGCTCGTTCTGCATGCTGACGGCGTGGATGGGCACTCCGGCGGTGCGGTACGCCTGGAGGAACCGCACGAAGTAGCTGGCATAGAGGCCGTAGTGGTCATTGCGGAGGTAACCGCCGCCCAGCAGCGAGTTGTTGAACTTCATCCAGGCCGGAGCACTCCACGGCACTGACATGATCTTCAGCTCGGGGTTGAGCTGCCGTGCCTGCTGCAGCAGCGGGAGGATGTAGCCCGCGTCGTGGCCCACCGAAAAGTCATTCAAGTCACAGCAGGTGTCGTCGTAGGTGTAGTGGCTGCGCGCGAAGTCCGACGAGCCCATGGGCAGCCGGACCATGCTGTACCCGGCTCCGGCGCCGACACTGAACAGGTCGTTCATGATGGCGTTGCGCTGGGGCGAGTTGAAGATGAGCCACGCGGACGAGTCCGTGAGCGCGCCACCGAAGCCGTCGATGCGCTGGTACGTGAGCGCCGGGTTGACGTCGATGGGGGTGCCCTGGCCGGAGTCCGGGCCAAAGGTCTGGGACGCCTCGGGGTTGAGCCTCTTCGCGAGCGCACTGCCCGAGGTGGTCGTCAGCCAGACCTGGACGGACTCGTTGGCAGCCAGGGCAGGCGTGGCGCCCAGCACGGCGCAGAGCAGCGTCGCGACGGGGGTGAGGTGCCTGCGGGGGACAGGAGAGGGGGCCATATGAGCTCCAGCTGGGGGGATGAGAGGACTTCTTCGCGGGCCCACTGCGGCCGGCGTGCCAGTCCGGGCTTCCCCCTGCCCTTCCTGTTTCCAGGGGGTTACCCTCATCTGCACCGCACGCCCTGATGACAGCGCTTCGGGCCCTGGTGGCAGCTGTCACCAGGCAGGCCGAAAGCGCACACGCCGAGGGATGCGGAACTTCCGGGGCCATGATGATGTCATGACGAAGAGATGAGCCCGGGGTGACCCGGCGCTTCGGTGGATGACGAACTCTCCACTTCTTGATTCGAGAGGAGCGACTCATGCGTGTCGATGTCCGCCATCGTTCGTCGAGGTGCCTCATCCTGGTCCTGGTCCTCACGCTCGCCTCATTGCCGCGCGCGGAGGCCTTCCCCATCAACCCGCAGACGCTCTGGGAGCTGACGGCTGAGGCGGAGCTGGTGGTGTGGGCGGACGTCGATGAGGTGGTGGCCGCCCCGCGGGACAGGTCTGCCGAAAAGAAGCCCAGGTTCACGCTCGATGGTGAAATCGCGCGCCTGCACGTCCGCGAGGTGTGGAAGGGCAGCGCCCGCCAGGACGAGCGGCTCGAGGTGCGATTCGACTCGAGACTCGTCTGCCCCGCGCCCCCACGGTACGAGCCCGGGCTCGCCGTCGTCGCGTTCCTGAGGCGGCACGAAGGGAAGTGGTTCACGGTGGCGCTGTCGTACGGGACGCGCTACCCGACGAGCAGGGACGAGGCCGACGCCTACCGGAGGGTGGTGACGCGTGCCGCGCAGGCCCAGGAGCGGACCGCGGGGAAGGCCGCGAACCTGAAGGCTGCTCAAACGGACTGGCAGGTGCTCGCTGCCTCCCATCCGGCCACGCGCTGGGATGGCCTGTACGCACTGGTGCCCGAGGCCGACGAGCACCATGCCTGGTTCGACTCGCGGGCCCCTCGCGGGGCCTCCCTCTCCCCCGAGCA
The DNA here is from genome assembly GCF_024198175.1 of Pyxidicoccus xibeiensis. Classification (NCBI taxonomy): domain Bacteria; kingdom Pseudomonadati; phylum Myxococcota; class Myxococcia; order Myxococcales; family Myxococcaceae; genus Pyxidicoccus; species Pyxidicoccus xibeiensis. The sequence goes on along the minus strand of NZ_JAJVKV010000005.1, from coordinate 916,083 downwards.
ACGCGAGCAACTGGCGCGCGGCTTCGTGGAGCATCCGCCGCTGGACCGTGCGCTGCCGATGATGCTCATGGCGCTGCGCGGTCATGCGAGCAAGGAGGTGGATGGCGTGGCCGCGCGCGCGCTCGAGACCGTCCTGGACGGCGAGGAGGTGCCGCACTGGGCCGGGCTCGCGTTCAACCTGCTACGCGAGCGCCTGGGCGAGAAGGTGAAGGCGCGCACCCGCGTGGACGGGGACCCGCTGCTGCGCGGCATGCAGGAGACGGGCACAGGCGCCTCTCCGCTCATCCAGGAATGGAAGCGCCTCAAGGAGCGCCATTCGCTGGAGCCAAAGCTGCTGCCCCTGCCTGTCGAGCCTCCCGTGCCTGGCACCGGTGGAGAAACGCCGCTGTAGGGCCGCGAGACCGGTAGGCCTTGTCATGGACTCAGCAACTGCCCGGCGAGGGACACCGCGAGTGAGGCCTCACTCCCGAACGTAGTTCGCTCCATCCGGATGACGACGCCGGTCGGCACGGGGAAAGGACCCAGCGTGGCATTCAGGCTCTGCGCGGCCGTAAAGACTCTCCTGCCACTGAGAGCGGTCCCCTGGTCAGCCACGACGAAGAAGTGCACGACCGGCCTGTTGATGAAGAGCCCTGATACCGAGTCTCCAGCCGGCACCTTCCCCATGGCCGACAGATAATCAATGGCCAGGCGCTTGCCGGCAGGGATGGTGAAGACCTGGTTGTCAATCTGGTTGCTCGAGCCAGAGACCTCCTTGAAGACATTGACCGGCTCGGCTGCTGCGACGGTTGCAGCCCCTGCCGGGTTCGTCACCTGGGCCGGCTGGGCGGCAGCCGATCCACTGATGACCGCAAGGACTACGAGGAGGGGCCCTCCCACCCGCCAAGGACGCAGGCTCTGCCTACTCATGGATGAGTCCTCCTTCAGGGCCGGGCGCGGACCGGGGGCGCAGTGCCATCGGGCCTTACATGCTTGGGCACGCCGGCACGTTGTTGCACGGCTCCCCCGGTTGGCGGCTTCCTCCCCAACGCCATGAACAGGGTGACTGGGAGGCCAGCCCGGGCAGGCGTGTGCCCCAGGGGCAGCACGCGCCTTCCACCGAGCTGGCGTTCAGCCGAGGCTCCACCCGTCAGCGCCCCTCCTCTGCCGCTCTGCTCCTGCCCTGCCGCTGACGTGCGGACGTGTGCGCCCGCGGCGCGCCCCTACGCGGCCGGCTTGTACCAGAGCACGACGTTGCCGTTGCTGAAGGACCGGGTCTTCTCGAGGGTCAGCCCCAGCCGTCGCTGGACGCCCTGGAACAGGGTCCGGCCACTGCCCAGCACGATGGGCTGCAGGACGAGCTGGTAGTCGTCCACCAGGCCCGCTTCGGCGAGCTGGGCGACGATGGAGCCGCTTCCCAGGATGGTCATCTCGGGTCCGGGCTCCGCCTTCAGCTTCCGCATCTCCGACACCAGGTCGCCCTTCATCAGCCGCGTGTTCTTCCACGACGCAGTCTCGAGCGTCCGCGAGAACACGACTTTGGGCATGTTGTTCATTCTCTCGGCCACTGCGGGGCTGAGCGCGAGGGCCGCGGGGGTCGGCCAGAAACCCGCCATCATCTCGTACGTCACCCGGCCGAGGACGAGCGCACCGCCGCCTCTCGCATTCTCCGCGGAGAAGGCGTTCCACTCGGCATCCTGCTTGTGGGCCCAGCTCATGTCGCCGCTTCCGTCCACGAAGTAGCCATCCAGCGAGACATTGTTGAAGACGCTCAGCTTGCGCATCCCACTCCTCCTTGTGCAGGCAACTTGGTCCTAAATTAGGACCAAACAGTCCTGCTTTGCAAGTTCACGGGGGCGGGGTTACATGAAGGGGCATGCGCAGCTACGAAGACCCCTGCGGTATTGCGCGGGCGCTCGACCTCATTGGCGAGCGCTGGGCGCTGCTCATCGTCCGCGAGCTCGTCCTCGGGCCGAAGCGGTTCACGGACCTGAAGGCCGGCCTCGTCGGAGCGAGCCCGAATGTCCTGTCCCAGCGACTGCGCGAGCTGGAGAGCGGCGGGGTCATCCGCCGTCAGAAGGTGGGCGCGCCCACCTACGAGCTGACGGACTGGGGCCGGGAGCTCCATCCCCTCCTCCTCCAGCTCGGTCGCTGGGGAGCCCGCTCGTCGCTGCGGCCCAAGGGGCCCATGAGCGTGGACGCCCTGCTGGTCGCGCTCGAAGCGACCTTCGTGGTCGAGCGTGCCGCCGGGCTGTCGGCCACCTACGAGCTTCGGCTCGGCGAGGAGCGCTTCTCTGCCGAGGTCGACGCGGGAGCCCTCGCCATCATCCGTGGGGCGCCTCGCAAGCCGGATGCTGTCATCACCACTGATGCTGCGACCTTGCGCGCGCTGGTCTTCGGCGACCTGGCGCTCGACGGTGCTCCGGTCGAGCTCCAGGGGGATAAGCGGGTGGCTCGCGCGTTCTTCCGTCTCTTCTCCCGTCCGCCCATGGACTGAGCGCGTGGCGCCGCTGCACCCGCCCTTCCCCTCGACAGGGTTGCGCGGCATGAGGGAAGCGATGCCCCTGCGGGATGCCCACCGCCGTGGGGCTACGCCAGGAAGTCGTAGCCCACCACGGAGCGGAGCTGGCGGAGCGCCACGGAGGGAGGCAGGGCCTGCAGCAGCAGGTCTCTCGCCCACCGCGCCACCGGGTTGCGGACGTACCGGATGGCCCCCGCTTTCAGGCTCAGCTCCGAGACCCGTGCTGTGCGAGGCCGGCGCTTCGACTCGTAGGTCCGCAGCGCCCGGACCCGGTCCGGCTCCTCGCGCAGGAGCTTCGCCAGCACCAGGGCATCCTCGATGGCCTGGCACGCCCCCTGGGCCATGTCGGTCACCATCGCGTGCGCCGAGTCGCCCAGGAGCGTGACGGGGCCCTCGCCCCATTTCGGCAGCGGCTCCAGGTAGTGGATGTCGGTGCGAAGGATGTCGGCTTCCAGCGTGGCTCGGACCAGCGATTCGACGGGCTCCATCCAACCCCGGACCTGGTTCAGCACCACCTCCCGGTGGCTCCCTTCCGCATCCCGGCCACCCTCGGGCGCGGGCGACAGCAGGAACCAGTACATCCGCCGCGTGCCTTCCGAGCCTCGACCGAGGTGACAGATGCCGAAGCGGGCACCCGGACCGTAGATCTCGAACTGGGTCCCCTCCGGAATCACCTCGGAGGCGACGTTGACGACTCCGCGCCAGGACGTCCGGCCGCCGTACCGCGAGCGCACGTCCGGGAGCAGTTGCTGGCGGACAGCCGAGCGCAGTCCGTCCGCGCCGATGAGACAGTCGCCCCGCACCTGCTGGCCACCGACGAAGGTGACGCGGACGCCGCCCCCATCCTCCACGTCAAAGCCCGTGCAGGCGGCCCCCAGGTGCACCACGCCCGGCCCGAGCGCCCGCAGCAGCACCTGCTGGAGCTCCGAGCGGAGCACCACCACCGTCGGCTGGCCCAGCTCCCGACACAGCTCGTCCATGGGGAGGCGAGAGAGCACCTTGCCATCCCACCGGTGCATCACCGTCTCGCGCCAGGCGGCCCCCGCCCCTGCCACCTCCCGACTCAGCCCCAGCGCCTCGAAGGCCCGCATCGCGTTCGGCCAGAGTGAGAGCCCGGCGCCGACGGGCCGCCAGGCCTCGGCTCGCTCGTACACCGCGACCTCGAGACCCGCCTGACGGAGCGCGATGGCTGCACACAGCCCACCCAATCCCCCGCCGATGATGATGACTCCGCGTGATTGCATGTGACCCTCCCCTCCCATGCATCGAGGACGGGCGAGGAGTAAGTCTGCCTCACGAAGCCGGGGCAAGCTCCGTCTTCAGCACCAAGAGGATGCCGCACACTCAGGCGCGGTCATCCGCTAGTCGGATATTCCTGGAACTGCTTTGCAGAATCGCAGATTTCGTACCACGCGGGCTTGCTAGCCACAAACACATGGAACGTGTTCCGGACCAGGGGATCGGCATCCAAGCAATTGGCCGATATTGGGAATGAGTCCTGCTGTGACCCAGCCTCGCCCAAAGAGGTGCCACATTGCTTGCAGAATGTCCGACTGTGTTTGTACGGAGCTTCTGGCTCATAGCGCGCAACAAATTCTTGTCCTTGAATCCAACGGAAGTCGTCCTTCTTCACGAAGACAAGGGTGCTGGCGCCAACCTTCCTGCATCGAGAGCAGTGACAGGTGCCCATCATGCTTGGCGGATTTATCAGTTCGAATTTGATCGCTCCGCAGCAACAACTCCCGTTGATCATGTTTCTCTCGTCTTGTGGACGGGCAATCGACGACGCCCGGCGGCTGATTTGAACGCTTCCTTCGCTGCCAATGAGGTATGCCTGAACACCCATTCAGCCGCAAGCAGAACCTACCAGGCCACCTCAACGCCTCCGGTAGCCTCCGCCCACTCAGTGATGACTCCGTCCCGAGTCAGGAGGGATGCCTCAAGGCGGCGCGCGATGGCCACGTCCGCCAATCTCCGGGAAGCGATCATAAGCGCGCAGGAGCGCTTCCAGATGGGCGGGGTTGTCCAGGTCGAGCGGCGCGTCGGTGAGCCGCACGACCCAGCCGCCCGATGCCGTGCGCCGCGCCCGCGACAACAACTCGGCGTCGCGCGCAGGGTCCGGGAACCCGATGGCCCGCGCGGCAGCGGCCGACCAGTAGTTCAGCCAACCCAGGCGATGCGGAATCTCAGGCGAGCTGATCTTCTCTGGCAGCTTGAGTGCTGGCAGCCCCCGGGGCGGGACCCCTGGCTTGTGAACCGAATCGCGTGTTTGGCGCGCGATGTCCACGCTTGCCCTGAACGGCGTCGCATGCCCCCAATACGCGCGTGCGCTTTCCGCGACGGCCTCCAGCACATCCTTCACCGCCGCGCCCCCTCCTGCGTCCAGTGGCAGCTCCGCATGGACTTCAAATTGTGCCTGACCACCCGGCGAACTGCCCGCTGGTAGTTCCCATCCGGAAATCATCACGGGGTAGCTCTCGTCACCGTTGCATACGAGAGGGAAACCGCCGTCTTTGATTTCTTCTGCGAGCCACACGTCGCGCTGAGACAATGCGATGGGGCGCCCGTCTTCGGAAACCTTCCACTCCAGGCGCAGACCAGGGAATGAACGCTCCATCCCATGAACCACGGCCACAGGGCGGTTGTCGCTCTCCACAAGCGCAGGTGCATAGACGATGAGGGTGATTTTTCGTTTGGCTATCATCTCAGCACCAGTCCATGACGACGATAAGGCCCTTGAGATCCGGGGCCGTAACTTCCAGCGCCTCTTGATGCGCTGCGCACACCGACTTGGAAGTCAAATCCGCAGGCCAGAGCGAGGGCGCGTTCAATCCGTATCTTCGGCACCTGATCTCTGATCACCTGACCTCGGAGAAAGTCACTGCGCCCACAACAATCTCCGGCGCCACCAGGACACAGAGTCCGATTCCCAAGGCAGCCGCGCCCGCAGAGGCGACCGCGCAGCGTCCCGTAGGGTCATTGAACCGGATGCGGTCATGGTCGAGCGCCTGAAAGCACCGCTCCGCCAGCATGGGCCATGGTTGGAAGCTTCGTTGACGGCGCAACGCCCTCCGTCCCTCAACGGCAGCGTCGCCGCTCGCTGGAGGTTGGCGATCCTCGGATTCCGGGACGCCGACTCTCTCGGGCTCGGCGCGCTCGTGGCGCACGCAGAGAGGAAGGGGATGAGTGCGGCGCAGGCGCCAAGTCGCATGGCTACGTCTTTTCAGTCGAGCCAACGCGCTTGCGCACCTGGTCCCAAGCCGGTTCGTCAGGAACCGATTCAGCCCCTGGAGAATACGCGCCTCCTCGTCAGGAGCAGACTCAACCACCGTGGGGCTCGCCATCGGGCTCACGGTGTGGCTGCGCCGGGGACAACCCACGTGGAAGGACGAGGCCCGGAGCATGGGCGCGCCCGGTGGGCTAGACTCGCCGCCGGCTCCTCCACGCTACGCCCGCTGATACCTGATGCCCCCCTCCCCTCCCATCCCCAGGACCACGCCCCCGCCGGCCCTCGCCACGCGCGACGCGAAGTCGCTCGAACAGCTGCGCTGGCTGTCACACACGCTGGACGCCTCCATCCCGCTGCCCTTCGGAGTGCGGGTGGGCTGGGACGCGGTGCTCGGCCTGATTCCGGGCGTGGGCGACGCGGCCGGAGGACTGATGTCCGCCTACGTCGTGCTCCAGGCCGCGCGGCTGGGTGCGCCGCCCGCGGTGCTGGGACGGATGCTCGGCAACGTGGGCATCGAGGTGCTGGTGGGCGCGGTGCCCCTGGTCGGCGACCTCTTCGACGCGGGCTTCAAGGCCAACCTGCGCAACGTGCGCCTCCTGGAGCAGCACCTGGACTCGCCTCACCAGACGCGCCGCGCCTCCACGCTGTGGGTGGTGGGCGTGCTGCTCGCGCTCGTCCTCATGGTCGGAGCAGGAATTGCGCTCACCTTCGCCTTTCTCGTCGCCTTCGGCGGCTTCTTCACCGGAGGCGGAAGTTAGGGGGCACCTGCCCACGCAGTGCGCGGGCAGGGCCGGTCCCGGACTGCTACGGCCGCAGCTTCAGCAGCAGGAAGTCCTGCGACGCGTTCACCTGCTCGTACTCGCTCCCGTCAATCGTCAACCGCTCCGGCTGACTGAAGCGCATGCCGGTGAGCACCTCCCCCGTGCTCAGCACGGCGGCCTCCTCCAGCGGCACCCGGCCGAAGGAGCGCACCCAGCGGACCGCTCCCTCGGAGCTGAAGGCGCCGACGAAGTTCGTCCCCGTGCCCAGCGAAGCGGAGCCGAAGTCCATGGGCCGGCTCAGTGCGCCCACCAGCACCACCTGCCCCTCCGGCCCCACCGACAGCGCGTAGGAGAACTCCGCGCCCGACGTGCCCAGGTGCCGCAGCCACACGTCCCCGCCCGCCAGGCTCACCGCCCCCAGGAAGACGTCGTAGTCCGGCTGGTAGAAGTCTCCGCTGGCCACCTGCGTGTACGCCTGCCCGCCGAACGTGAAGGCACCCTGGAACTGCCCGGCGAAGAAGACCCGGTCACCGGACACGCCCAGGCCCGCCATCGAGCCCGCGGCCCCCGACAGCACCCGCTGCCAGAGGAGCGCACCGGCGCTGGAGTACCGCGCCACGAAGAGCGAGGTCCCGGCCACCGCGCCACTCCCAAGATCCGTGCCTCCCGCCAGCATGCCGCCCACCACGACGCCTCCTTCGCGGTCCATGGCGAGCACCTGTCCCACGGTGACTTCCGTCATGCCGCTCGGGACGGCCTTCGACCACCGGTGCGAGCCGTCCGCGCGGAAGCGGGCCAGGAACAGGCCGTCCATCGACTCGCCCGCTCCGGACGCCCCGGGGCCGGAGACGAGCACCCCTCCGCCCAGGTCCAGCAGCCCGACGAAGGCTCCCGTCACCGCCACCTCGCCCTGGGCATCCACCGCCACCGCGTAGGGGAACGCGCGCCCGGCAACGCCTCCGCGCGTCGCCGCGAAGCCCCGGCTCCACAGCGTCTGGCCGTTCGAAGAGAACCGCGCGACGAAGAGGTTCGTCGCGCCGGGCTCCACGGGAGGCAGCGCCCCGGCCCCCAGGTCCAGTGGCCCGTAGTAGGCGCCCGCCACGAAGATGCTCCCATCTCCGGCGACGGCGACAGCGGTGGCCGACAGCCCCTGCCCGGGGAAGGCCCGCGTCCAGACGGGCGTGCTGTCCGCCCGGTAGCGCGCCAGCGCCATGCCGTACCCATTCGGCAGCGGGCCCGTGCCGTAGTCTGCCGGGAGGCTGCTGCCACGCGCCCAGAACTCACCGAGCACCACGTAGCCGCCGCTGCCGTCCGGAGCCATGGCGCGCAGCTCCTCGTCCCCGCCTCCACCAATCTGACGCGTCCACGCCACGGTGCCGCCGATGCCGTCACCCGCGTAGGCGCAGGACGGCGCGTCCAGGGAGAGCACCAGCTCGGGCCGGAAGCCCGCCGCGCCCTCGCGCGAGGTGAAGTCCATACCGTCACCGCTCGTGGGCACCAGGGCAAAGCCGTACGTCCCAGGCCCCGTCACCGCGCTGCTCACGTCCAGCTCCACCCAGGAGCCCGTCCGCACCGCGCCCAGGTCCGCCAGCGGCGCGCCCTCCAGCGCCGGCCGGGTGTTCCAGGTGACGGCGCCACCCGCCCAGGACGACGAGACGCGATGGAGCGCCGGGCCGTCCGACGAGCCATCGCGCACGTGCAGGCGAAGGCGTGCATTCCGGATGGGCCGGTCCGTGGCCACTCGGAAGAACAGCCAGGCCTCGCTGCGCGGCGAGCCGTCCGCCACGAGCAGGGCATGGTTCGGCTCCCCCGTGTCCGGCGTGGCCTCCGCCACCGTCGTGTCCAGTTCGGGCTCGAAGACGGCCGGGCGCGGCGTGGCGCAGGGCTCCAGCTCCAGCACGAGCTGGGGGTCGCGCTCGTCGCCCGTCCCGTTGTCCGACAGGAAGACGACACCGTCATCGGTGGTGGAGACGAGCACGAAGCCGTAGTCCCCCATGCCCTGCACCCACGCCGTCACGTCCCAGTCGGTGAAGGCGCTGTCCGCCACCGCGCCCACGTCCGCCAGCACGGGCCCGCGCGGAGGCGGGGCGTTGTTCCAGGTGATGTTGCGGAAGTTCCAGTCATGCGCCGAGGCGTAGACCGCCGGCCCGTCCGTGCTGGGGTCGGTCGCGTACATGCGCAGCGTGGCGCGCTTCACCCGCTGGCCCTCGAGCCCCGAAACATGGAAGCGCAGGTACGTGCGCCGCTCGGGCGAGCCATCCACCGTCAGCCGTGTCGCGGAGCCGAAGTTCGTGTCCGGCTCGCGCACGTCCACGGTGGCGTCCGAGAGCACGTTGAAGACATACGTCCCATCCACCGCCTGTCGAGCCTGCGCGCGTGGCCGCTCATCCACGTCGCCGGCTTCGAGCGCTCCGCCGCAGCCCACCAGCGCCAGCATCCCCGCCACCAGCGCGCCCCATCCCAGTCGTGACTTCCCGCCATCCACTCCACGTCCCACGAAGGCCCCCTCGCATGATGCCCCTGCCACGCACTGTCGCTAGCAAGGAAGAAACCAGCGCACGGGGACCATGGGACGTGGACTGCTGGACGTCCCGCACGCCATGACAGGCACGCGCGGGTGCGCTACCGGAGAATCGATGGGCAGGAATGGGCAAGCACTTCCCACTCCTGTGGCACCGGTGCGCCACTTCCGCCGCGCAGGCTCCAGGCCTGTGACATGGTCGACGGCGTCATGGGTCTGGAGCGGAGACGAGCGATGAACAAAGCAGCGCGGCCATATGTGATCTGCCACATGGTGCCCTCGGTCGACGGGCGCATCGTGACGAAGAGCTGGAACCTCCAGGACGAGGCCTCGGCCGAGTACGAGCGTGCGGCCAGGACGTTTGGCGCGGATGCGTGGATGATTGGCCGGGTCTCCATGGAGCCCTACGCCGGGAAGTCGAAGGTCCCGAAGCGCAAGTCCACGGAGCCGATTCCCCGGAAGGACTTCATCGCGAAGCGCGACGCGGAGTCCTACGCCATCGCGCTGGACCCGTCCGGCAAGCTCACCTGGAAGTCGGGCTCCATCGACGAGGAGCACGTCATCACCGTGCTGACCGAGGAGGTCTCCGATGACTACCTGGCCTTCCTCCAGCAGCGGGGCGTGTCCTATCTGTTCGGCGGTGCAAAGACGTTGAACCTGAAGCGGGTGCTCCAGAAGCTCGCCCGGGAGTTCGGCATCCAGAAGCTGCTGCTGGAAGGAGGCGGGAAGATCAACGGCTCCTTCCTGGCCGCGGACCTCATCGACGAGCTGAGCCTGCTGCTTGTGCCCGTCGCGGACGGCGGCATCGGCACCCCGTCGCTCTTCGACGCGAAGGAGGGACGCGCCGTGGCTCGACCGCTGGAGCTCATCTCCATGCGGCGGCGAAAGGGTGACCTGCTCTGGCTGCGGTACCGCGTGAAGCGCTGAGAGGCTTGTCCCGTGGACCGCCGTACGGCGGCAGCGGGATGGACGCATGAACCTGGGGGATAGTGCTGACTTCGGCCTACTCCCCGAGTAGCCTCCGCGTGGGCGGACACACCGCCACCGCACGAGGCACCTCATGGACTCTGGCCCCCTGAATCCGGCGTGTCTTCCTCCGGGCACCCAGGTCGGTCCCTGGCGCGTGGTCAGCCGCATGGGCATGAGCACCTATGGGGCCGCCTACCTGGCCGTGGGCATCGAGCCCGATGCCCCGAGCCCCGTCGCCCTCAAGCTGGCCCTCTACCCTCGCGATGCCCGCTTCCCGCGTGAGGAGGAGCTCCTGTCCCGTGTCGACCACCCGGCCGTCCCCCGCCTGTGGGGCTCCGGGTCCTGGAAGGACGCGAGGGGCACGCGCTACCCCTACCTCGCCATGGAGTGGGTGGAAGGCGTGTCGCTGTACGCCTGGGCCAGTGCGTACCAGCCCTCCTCCCGTCAGCTGCTCCGGCTTCTCGCCGTGCTGGCACGAGCGCTGGAGGCGACACATGCGGCGGGAGGCGTGCACCGCGACGTCAAGGGCGACAACGTGCTGGTGCGGCACTCCGACGGCCGTGTCTTCCTCACCGACTTCGGCTCCGGGCACTTCATCGGGGCCGCCACGCTGACCCCGCCGCCGTTTCCCCCGGGGACGCCTTCGTATCGCTCGCCGGAGGCCTGGCGGCACGTGCTTCTCCGCCAGGGAGACATGTCCGTGCCCTATGCACCCGGGCCCGCGGATGACGTCTTCGGGCTGGGCGTCACCGCCTGGCGCGTCGTCACGGAGGACTACCCTTTCTCGGTGGATGCGGCGGACGACGCCTCGCGCCGCTGGTACCTGGAGGGCACTGCGCCTCCGTCACCGCGTGCGCACAACGCGCGCTGCTGCGAGGAACTGAGCGCCCTCGTGTCGCGGATGCTCTCCCCCACCCCAGAGGCGCGCGGTACGGCTCGAGAGCTCGCGGTGGCGCTGGAGCGGGCTGCTCGACGCGCGGGGCCGGAGGCCGATGAGCCGCTCTTCCTCCGGCAGACGCCTGCAACCGACGGCGTGCCGCCACGCATTCGAGCCCCGCCCGCAGGCTGGCGTGTCAGGATTGTGGGTGCCGGCCTGGCAGCGTCACTCGCTTTGGGCGTTGGATGGATGCTGAGCAGTCCTTCGGCACAGGAGCCCGCCGAGGCCAGCGCCTCTGAGTCTGAGGAGTCAAGGGATGGTGGCACCGTGGCCGTCGGAGACACCGCGCTGACGGCTCCAGTGGCCCCCGTGCGGGCCCCGTCCACCTGGTCGGCCATCTCCGTGGACAGTCCACCGAAGCTCGTGCCAGGACAGACCCGGCCAGATGCCACGGGCCGTTGTCCCCACCGGACGCACCTCGTCATCAACGGTGGATGCTGGAGAAAGCTGGCCATCGCGCCGACGGACTGTGACGAGACTGGTAACTACGTATACAGGGGGGCTTGCTACACCCCCGTCTACCCGCCCCCACGCCCCGCGACTTCGGGGCCGGCGACTCAAGATGACCACCCATGACGACCGGGGGTAGGATGGCAACGTCGTCTTGCCTCGCTCGTCCTCCCTCGGACCTGCCTGGCCCCGAAGGCATTGCGCCAGCGCAGCCACCTCTTCCATGCATGCCTTGCAAGCCCCCGTCGCCATCCAGTTGGTCGGGCACTCCGTGCCCTGGGCATTGCGCCTCGCGAAGGATGCAGCGGGCATTGCGTTCCACTCCGAAGCGGAGAGGATGCGCCCATGACTCCGTCCGAAGCCCGCCGCGAGTGGAATGTCATCGAGCCCCTCGAAGAGTCGCCGGGGGCATGGCAGATGGCGCTCGACGAGGCGCTGCTGGAGGACGCCTGTGCGCGGGCGGACTTCGTCCCTACCCTGCGCCTGTATGTCTTCACACCCGGCTGCCTCAGCCTCGGGCGCACGCAGTCGTATGGGAGCGTCGACGCCGCCGCGGCGAAGGAGCACGGGCTGGAGCTGGTGCGCCGGGTGACGGGCGGCTCGGGCGTGTTGCACCACGGTGAGCTCACGTACAGCTTCGTCGCCCGCGTGGGCGAGCCGTTCACCGACAGCATCGAGCAGAACTACACGCTGCTGTCGGAGGCCATCGCCGCGGGGCTCGCGAGCCGCTTCGGCGTCCACGCCGACCTGGAGCCGTCCCGGCCCGAGCGCAACCCGGCCACCGGCGCGTGCTTCCTCACCCCGGCCCTCAAGGAGCTCAAGGTCCACGGGCGCAAGCTCGTGGGCAGCGCCCAGCGCCGGCAGCGCGGCGCCTTCATGCAGCACGGCGCACTGCCCCTGGTGACGGACTACGCCCTGCACGCGCGCCTCTTCGGCCTGGAGCCGGAGCGGCTGCGCGCGGCGATGGTGGACCTGAAGGAAGCCGCCGGCCGCGAGGTGAGCCACGCCGAAACCGCGGAGGCACTGAAGCAGGGCTTCACCCAGAGCCTCGGCGCGCAGTGGACCACGATCTCGATTGCGCCACAGGTGCGCGCTCGCGCGGAGGCGCTCGTCACGGAGCGCTACGGCCGCGAGGAGTGGACGCGCGACGCCCTCTGATGGTCACGGAGCTTCGCACGATCATGTCGGCACCTCCGGGCCGGAAGCCCGCAGCCGCCGGTGCCAGGCGGTGAGGCGAAGCAAGGAGGAAGCGGGACTGACGCGTGAACCCGGGGGATAGCGCTGACTTCGGCCTACTCCCCGAGTAGCCTACGCATGGGCGGACACCCCGCCATTTCGCGAGGCACCTCATGGACTCTGCCCCCCTGAATCCGGCGCGTCTTCCTCCGGGCACCCAGGTCGGTCCCTGGCGCGTCGTCAGCCGCATGGGCATGGGCACCTACGGGGCCGTCTACCTGGCCGTGAGCAGCGAGCCCGATGCCCCCAGCCCCGTCGCCCTCAAGCTGGCCCTCTACCCTCGCGATGCCCGCTTCCCGCGTGAGGAGGAGCTCCTGTCCCGTGTCGACCACCCGGCCGTCCCCCGCCTGTGGGACTCCGGGGACTGGAAGGATGCGAGGGGCACACGCTACCCCTACCTCGCCATGGAGCTGGTGGAGGGCACGTCGCTGTATACCTGGGCCAGTGCGAACCCGCCGACTTCACGTCAGGTCCTGAGGCTTCTCGCGCTCCTGGCGCGGGCGCTGGAGGCCACTCATGCGGCGGGAGGCGTCCACCGCGACGTCAAGGGCGACAACGTGCTGGTGCGCCACTCCGACGGCCGCGTCTTCCTCACCGACTTCGGCTCCGGCCACTTCCTCGGGGCCTCCACGCTGACCCCGCCGCCGTTTCCTCCCGGCACGCCGACCTACCGCTCACCAGAAGCCTGGAGGCACGTGCTTCTCCGCCAGGGAGACATGTCGGTACCCTATGCGCCAGGGCCCCCGGACGATGTCTTCGCACTGGGAATGACTGCATACCGGCTGGTAGCAGATGACTATCCCCTCTCGATGGACGCGACGGACGAGGCCTCACGCCGCTGGTACCTGGAGGGAGTTCTTCCTCCAACGCCGCGTGCGCGCAACAGACGCTGCAGCGAGGAGCTGAGTGAGCTCATCTCGCGAATGCTCGCCACCACGCCGGAAGCGCGTGGCTCTGCCCGTGAGCTCGCGGTGGCGCTGGAGGGTGCGGCGCGGCGCGCGGAGCCGGAGGCGGATGAGCCGCTCTTCCTCCGGGAGGTGCCTGTCACCAACGATGCGCGGCCCCTTCCTCGCGTCCAGCACAAGCGCTGGCGCCCCAGGCGCGTAGGGGCAAGCCTGGGAGCATCGCTCGCGCTCGGAGCCGTATGGCTGCTGAGCAGGCCCACCTCAAAGGATTCCGCGGAGGTCCACGCCTCGGTGCATGAGGAGTCAATGGACGGTGGCACCGCGGCCGTCGGAGACACCGCGCTGACGGCCCCGGTCGCCCCGGTACGTGCTCCGTCCGCCTGGTCGGTCATCGCCGTGGACGTTCCACCGAAGCCCCTGCCAGGGCAGACCCGGCCAGATGCCACGGGCCGCTGTCCCCATCGGACGTACACCGCCATCAATGGTGGATGCTGGAGGAAGCTCGCCATCGAGGCGAAGGACTGTGACGCGAGCGGTGACTACGTATACCGGGGAGCCTGCTACACCCCCGTCTTCCCACCCCAACGTCCGGCCACCTCGAGCCCCGCAGCTCGAGATGGCGGCCTCTGACAGATGCCCCGCGAGCCCCCCATCGTCCTGCCCGTCACCCTCGAGCTGCTCGGGCATGCCAACCCATGGGCCTTGCTGCTCGCGAAGGAGGAAGGACATTCGCTCGCCACCGCCGCCCTGCTATCCGAGCGCTATGCGCTGAAGAGCGACGAGAAGCCGTTCGTGCGCGAGCTGCTCGGCCGCAAGCGCAACCTGTGGGTCTACCGCTGCGACCAGCGCCGCTTCGCCGGTGACTTCGTGGTGGTGGACATGTCCGAGCCACGCCCCGCCCGGCGGTGGGTGGTGGTGCTCGACCTCAAGATGGGGGCGCCGCTCGTGCTGGGCGGGGGCGGAGCGGGCATCCAGCTCACCAACGCCCAGCTCGCCGTGGAAGGTGTCGCGGCAAGGAAGGGCCGCATTGCCCCCGGGACGCCGTACGTGCTGGCCACGGGCGACAAGGACGCCATGCTCACGTTCCTGCGTGCCCGGAGAAACCAGCGGACCTCCAGCAGGGATTGAAGGCGTCCCTCCAGGAATGACTGCCCAAGCAGTCCGGGCATGTCACAGTCCAGGTGTCACCCATCTGGCGAGTACCGCCCACAGGAGTGAAGTCCATGCCCGCCACCGTCATCCCCGCCATCGACACCGAGCGCCTCACGCTGCGTGGCCATCGCCTCGAGGACTTCGAGGAGTCCTTCGCGCTGTGGGGAAACCCGGAGGTCACCCGCTACATCGGCGGCAAGCCGTTCACGCGCGAGGAGTGCTGGTCCCGGCTGCTGCGCTACGTGGGCCACTGGGACGTGCTGGGGTTCGGGTTCTGGGTGGTGCGCGAGAAGGCCACGGGCCGGTTCGTCGGCGAGGTGGGGCTCGCGGACTTCCGGAGGGACATCCAGCCGTCGTTCGCAGGCGCGAAGGAAGCCGGCTGGGTGCTCATGCCGGAGGCGCACGGGAAGGGGTACGCCACGGAGGCGGTGCGCGCGGTGCTGGCGTGGGCCGAGCAACGGTTCGGCCCGGAGCGCGTGGTGTGCATCATCGCCCCGGAGAACACGGCGTCCACCAAGGTCGCGAGCAAGTGCGGCTTCCGTGAGCTCGCGCCCGGCACGTACAAGGGGGAGCCGACGCGCATGTTCGAGCGCGTCCCCGGGGCCCGCTGACCCCGCTGCATCCTCCCGAGCGCCACCTCTTCCGGAGCAGGTGCGCAACCGTTCCGGGTAAACCTTCTGAGACTCCACGCCGCCTTCGCTTCGGGCGTGAAAATCCGGCCATTTCTGCTCTCCCAAACAAGGGCAGAACCTAAGCCACGAAAAGAGAGCCCAGCGATCGAGAGCCCCGGCCCGCCCTATTGGACATATTCATGACTGGCTATCGGTTGCCACAGGCTTGTCTCTGTCCTTCCAACTGATGGGGTGGCCAACATCTACCCAATAGCCTTCGAGAACCCTCCCATGATTGTGCTCAGGCCATGCTCGGGCATACCAATGGTTCAACGGAACGCGGCCGGTGCGGGCAGCGGACTGAGGATGCTTGTCACCTCGGCGCGCCGGAAGACTAGGAACTCCCGAATGTGCGCAGAGGTGCCGACAGGCTCAGCCCATGTGAACTGGTCCAGCTCCCATGTTTCAGACGAGGCCGCCGGGATGGAATATTCGACTGGGAGCAGGCGGCAAAACGAGCCGTAGAGGTTCTGCGCGCGGCGGATCAAGAGGTTCCGGAGAGCCCCCGCAAAATCTGTAGGGCGGATCAGATTGCATGGGACATACACGGTATTGGCGGCGCTGGTGTACAGGCCGAAGAGTGGTCGAGTGGGCGTCGATGGCGAGGTGCGCTCAAACTCGTCAGACGCACGGTTCCCGTGCTGCTTGTGATCAGCCAAGTGGGCCAGGGAATAGCCTTGTGGGCCATGTTTGGCGAACTTCGAGCCCCGAAACACAAAGGACCAGAGCTGCTTCGGGTAATCGTTGTCGTCGAGGCGGAGGGCACCTGTCGGCACTTCCGCCTGGAGGGAAGTGTGCCCGCGGTATGCCGCCACCTCGCGACTGCCTGCGTAGCGGCGTACCCCCGGAAACACACATGGCGAGCCATCCCAGAGATAGATTTCCGGATCGATTCCCCGTGCCAACAGCGCACTTGACCAATCCTCTCGATGCTGCGCGGTGTCCTCGACAACCGCACGGACGATATCGGGGTGAAGGTAACGAACAAGGGGTATAGCTATTCGGGCGAGCTGGAGTACGTCGGCCTCGCTGGGCTGTGGCCAGGCCGGCCAGCCGGCCGGGAGAGGGTGTGCCGTCCGGCCTGGCTGCGGCGGTAGGAGGCCCGTCGGACGAGCCATGAGTCGCTCATTGCCAGCCCTGAACTGCTTGTAGAGCGTGACCGCATGACGGAGCGTCGCCGTGCCGGTGTACTTATCCCCATCAATTGGTATCCCGTGGCGGAGCGGTCTCCCTGCTCGTGCGTCCTTCGTCGAATACTCCAGTCGCTGCAGGAGTAACTCCAGGCCATCGCGCTCAAAATGATGGTCGAGGTCTCCCTCATACCGCTCAACTGTTCGGCAGTTGGACACGCGCGAAGTCCGCGCCCGGAGATTCATCCGGGTTCCTCGCCCCGTCATGTAGGTCTCAGCCAGCCAGCGGTGAAAGTCAGCCTCATTCATGTTGATCTATCGGGGCTACCGGACACGGCAGTGGCGAGTGTGTGGGGCGACGCTGCAGGGTGGCGAAGGCCTGGCAGCGTTGTCAGTGCGGGTTCACGATAGACCATTGGCAACCTAGCGGGGTGATTCCTCCGACGCTGGATTGTGCACGCCCCGACTCCGCCGGGCGGCTGACACGTCGTTGATTCCCGACTCGTTTTCGGAAGCTTCAGCGCCGCGGGCCGCTGCGTCTTCGAGACCCCGACCCGGCCCTTTCGCGGCAGCAGGGGCTCAAGCGCCCTCCACTGCCGCTCGTTCAACGCGTTGCGCATCACGCCAGCACGCCTCCGCTGGGAGGCAACAATCGGCGTGCACGCATCCATCAGGCAGGGCCTAGCGCATCCTGTGCAGGGTGAGCACCTGGGTGAACGTCCTGTCCCCATTGGGAGTGGTGCTCAGCACGCCACGCACTCCCACATAGTCACCCGTGCCACCGATGATGGGTACGAGCGAGGTGCCAGTCTCCGCCTCGCGGCCCGCGACGGTGATGGTGCCGTCGGCCATGGTGAGCGTCCACTGGCACTCGCTGAACTGGCCAGGCAGCGTCCGGATGCAATAGCCGCTGTTGGAGCCAATGGTCTCCCGGGCCTCGTTCAGCAAGGGCTGGTCGAAGACGAACATGTCACCCGGCGAGTCTCCTGGCGCTCCAAGGTCCACCGGTGAGGCAATGCCACTGCGGGCATCCGCGATGGTGAACAGCGTGTTGGTTTCCTCCGCGTGGGCGCTGGAACAGCCCAGCATCTGCGTGGCGGCGGGAACAGTGAGAACGGCTATGAGGCTCAGCTTGCGCATCGTGTTTCTCCCTGGGATTGGCTCTTCTTGAATGGCGGTCGAGGCTCGCCTTGGTGCTGCCGAATGCTCAGGCACCAAAGCAGGCGCCGTGCCAGCTGAAGCCGGCTCGCGATGCGAGGAGAAGAGGTTCGCCTGGGAGGCAGTTCCAACTGCTCCAGCAGACGCGCACCGTCGGACACACGTCCCTGCCGTGTCACTGACGTGTTACTGACGCGTCAGCCGTCGCGGGCACCAGCTCCGCCGCCACCGCGCGCTCCATCCTCCGCCACGCCTCGAGTGAGCGCCGGAAGTGCGCCTCCGGGGACTCCTCGATTCCGAAGGTGTGCAGGAGGATGGGCCCTGTGTAGCCAGCGCGCGCCAGGGGCAGCAGGTACTGGTTCTGCACATCGAGGTCGCCCCGGTCCAGCGGCATGATGGTCGTGGACCAGCCCGGAGCGCTCGTGTCCCGCGATGCGCCATGGATGCTGGCGAGCGCGAGCCGGGGCGCCGCGGCGGTGATGACCTCCGCGAGCCGGTCCCGATGGCCTGCCTTGAGCTCGTGGCAGAGGTGGAGCGACGTCTGGAGCTCCGGCAGGCCCACTGCGTCGATGAGCGCAAGCGACTCCTCGGCGGTGGCCACCCCGGCCCCCTCGTGGGGATACAGCACCACGCGGACGCCTCGCGCAGTGGCCATGGAGGTCAGCTCCCGCACCGCGGAGACCCTCGCCTCGTGCCGGCTCGCGGGGTTGCCGAGGATGAGCCAGAGGTCCGTGCCGTGCGGCGCGAGCGTAGCGAGCAGGCTGTCGAGCTCGGCGCGGTTCCAGTCCGGCTCGAAGTGGAAGTCGAGGAGCACCGCGCGCATGCGGAACGTGCCACCGCGCACCTGCTGCGTGGCGGCGAAGGCGTTGAAGCCTTCCTCCCCGGGCCAGAACAACACCATCCCTTCGTACCCGTACGCGTCGAGCAGCCCGACCTGGTCGGCGGGAGTGCGGGACTCGAGCGTGAAGTTGAAGGCCCCGAACGGATTGGGGAGCGTGCCCGTGCGCTCCTCACCACAGGCGAGGGTGAGCAGGCTGGCCACGAGACTCGCGAGCAGGGCACGGTGCTGACGGAGCGGCATGGTCGCGACCCTAGCAACGCGCGCAGCAGCGGCGAGCAGGACCGGGGGAAACCACACGCCCGCGGTGACTGGTGTACGCTACGCCTCGCCGGAGCCTTGGGGTGCGCCGGTGTTACCAGGAGTCACGCGGTGCGGTACTTCGCCATGGTCGCGGCCGGGGCCACCCTCTGGGGGTGCTGGGCGCTCTTCCTGCGTCCCGCGGGGCTGACAGGGCCGCAGAATGCACTGCTGGTGCTCGCGGCCATGTCGCTGCCGGCCCCCTTCCTGCTGCGTCGCGAGGCCCTGCGCGACAGGCGCGCGACGGCGGCGCTCGCGGTGATTGGCGTGGCGGACGCGGCCAACGTGGCCCTCTTCTTCGCGGCGATGCGAAACGGCCCCGTCTCGGTGGCCGTGCTGACGCACTACCTCACCCCGCTGCTGCTGGCGGTGACGGCCCCCTGGGTGCTGGGCGAGCAACGCTCGACACGGGCGCTGGTGGGCGTTCCCGTGACGCTGCTCGGCCTGGCGATGCTCGTCCTCCAGCCCGGGAGCGGCTTCTCCGGACGGACGGCGGCCCTGGGCGCCGGGAGCGCCATCTTCTGCGCGGCCACCATCCTGGGCGCCAAGGAAGCCGCGCGCGCGTACTCGCCGCTCGCCGTCACCTCGCTGCACGCGCCCATCTCCGTCGCCATGTTGCTGCTCTACTTCGGCGGCGAGGCCCTACCCCCCGCGCTGGACGGAGCCGCACTCCGCGTCCTCGCCGGTGGGTTGGTGTGCGGCCTCATTGGAAACATCCTCTTCAACGCGGGCCTGCGACGCGTCCCCACCGCCGCCGTGGGCGCCCTCACGTACCTGGAGCCCCTCACGGCCTCGGTGGTGGGCTGGGCCGTCTTCGCGGAGGCGCTGACGCCGGTGGGCATGGCGGGAGGCGTGCTGGTGTTGGTGGCGGGAGCCTGGGTCGCCGCCGAGCGCCGGGCGCCCGTGCTCATCCTTCCAGCGTCGGAGCCCCAGGTGGCCCCCGCGCCCTGAACCGTCCACCCAATTCCCCCCTTGCATGCGCGGGGACTCCTTTGGTCCTCTTGGGCCCCGCCGAGCAGAGACACCCTCACAGTAGTCCTTCAGTTCCTGGCGACGCCGTATGCCTATGGAAACCGCAGCTGACAGCCGTGAGTACCGCGTGGTCTTCTTCTGCCCGGCTTCGAGCGCCCGGCTCGAGCGGCTGGAGGCGCCCGTGCGGCGGTTGCTCTCGCGCATCCAGGCACCGCCCGCGGAGCTGGCGCCGCTGCAGGAAGCCGGTCCGCTCACCGAGGCGGGGTGGCAGGTGTTCCTCGTCCGCTCGCTCACGGAGCGCTCCGCCGCGCAGGCCATGGCGGCCTACGTCAGCGAGGCCACCTGCGCGCTCGCCGCGGAGCTGGATGCTGAGGTGCTGGGCCTCTACGTGGACGTGTCGGGTGACTCGGCCCGCATCTGCCGCTGTGGCCCCGAGGACGGCCCCGAGACGTTCGCCGGCCGCCGCCAGGCCGCGCTCAACCGCACCGCCGAGTGGCTGGAGGTGGCCCCCACGAGCCTGTCCGCCCTCTTCCACCTCGACCTGCCCGACGCGGACTACGAGCCGGACGCGGACGACCGCTTCGTCGAGGAGAAGCTGCGCGAGGCGCGCACCCTGATGGAGCGCTATCGTCAGGGGAAATGAGGTCTAGAACCCCCGAGGACCTCGCTGGCCGCTGCCCGCGCTGCTTCCTGCCCACCCTCCTGTGTCTGTGCG
The DNA here is from genome assembly GCF_024198175.1 of Pyxidicoccus xibeiensis. Lineage (NCBI taxonomy): Bacteria > Pseudomonadati > Myxococcota > Myxococcia > Myxococcales > Myxococcaceae > Pyxidicoccus > Pyxidicoccus xibeiensis. The sequence continues at coordinate 895,639 of NZ_JAJVKV010000005.1, read as the reverse complement.
CCGAGCTTCCCTGCCTCCCCACGCGCACGGAGCTGGTCGTCATCCGCCACCACAAGGAGACGCTGAAGTCGACCAACACCGCGCGCATGGCGGCGCTCGCCCTGCCCCGCTGCCGCATCGTCTCCTACGGCTCGCCGGGCGTGCCGTTCGACGCCTCGGTGCTGGACGCGCCCGGCACCTGGCTGCTCTTCCCGGACGCGCAGCAGTCCCCCGCGCCGGACGCGCCGCTGCCAGCGCGGCTCATCGTCCTGGACGGGAGCTGGGGCCAGGCACGGCGCATGGTGCAGCGGGTTCCCGCCCTGCGCAGGCTGCCGGGGCTGAAGCTGCCGCCGCCCCTGCCGGACACCCGCCGCCTGCGCCGTCCGCCGCACCCGGACGGCATGTCCACCCTGGAGGCCATCGCCGGCGCGCTGGCGCACCTGGAGGGCGAGGACGTGGCCCGCCCCCTCTATGCGCTGCACGAGGTGATGATTGACCGGGTGATGATGAGCCGCGGCCGGCTCGCCATGCCCGGCTGCGACGAGGACGACGGAGACTGAGGCTCAGCAGGTCTTCCCGTCGGTGCAGCGCGCCTTCTTCATCTCCGCGGCGAACGGGCTGGGCTCCAGGAAGCCGGTGACGCGCGGCCTGGTGAGCACCTCGCCCTGGGGCGACACGAAGGCCACCGTGGGCAGGCCCTCCACGCCGAAGCGCTCCATCAGCGCGTCGAGCGCGTCCTCGGCATTCGTAGCGTCAATCTTGATGTTGAGGAACTGCCCCTCGTCCGCCGTGGAGATGACCTCCGGCGCGGGGTACGTCTCGCGGTCCAGCTCCTTGCAGGCCGCGCACCAGTCCGCGAAGAAGTCGATGAGCACCGGCCGCCCGTCCGCCTTCGCCTGGGCGAGCACCTTGTCGAACTCCTCCGGCGAGAAGGTGGCCTGCTTCGCGGGCATGACGTGGTGCCACTGCCACGACGGCGCGCGCGGCGGCTCGGCCAGCCCCAGGCGCACCCACAGCGCGCCCACCGGCCCCGCGTCCAGCGCGCCGCCGCGCAGCACCAGCGCCACCACCACCAGCGCCACGCCCAGCGCCTTCAGCGAGAAGTCCCGCGTCCCTTCCTTGAACGAGCGATGCACCGCGCCCACCAGCACGCCCACCACCGCCAGCGCCGCGGCGAGCGCCGCGCCGGGCAGCTGCCCCACCTGCGCGCCCAGCCCCTTCACCGTGTCCCGGGCCCAGGGGAAGGCGTCCTTCAGGTAGTTGAAGGCCAGCGCCACCAGCATGATGCCCAGCACGCTCTTCACCCACTCCATCCACACGCCGCCGCGAGGCAGCCGCACGGTGAAGACGCCGATGAGGAAGAACGGCACGCCGATGCCCAGCGCGTAGATGAACAGCAGCACCGCGCCCAATGTCGTATTGGCCGTCTTCGCCACGAAGGCCAGCAGGCCCGTCAGCACCGGCCCGGTGCACGGCGCCGCGAGGAAGCCGGACACGCTGCCCATGAGGAACGCGCCCGCCACGCCGCTGCCGCCCACCGAGTTCAGCTTCGTCTGCAGCGACGAGGGCAGCGCCAGCTCGAAGGCCCCGAACATGGACGTGGCCAGCAGCAGCAGGAACACCGCCAGCCCCGTCACCACCGCCGGGTGCCCCAGCAGCGCGCCGAAGGCCTGCCCCGTCTTCGCCGCCAGGATTCCCAGCGCGCTGAACACCACCCCCATGCCCACGATGTAGGACGAGGTGAGCAGCAGCGCCTTCCCCCGTCCCTCCGCCTTCCGCGCGCCGAAGACGGACACGGTGATGGGGATGAGCGGGTAGACGCAGGGCGTCAGGGCGGTGAGCAGCCCACCGGCGAACACCACCGCGGCGCCCACCGCCAGGCTGCCCGACTCCAGGAACCGGGCGGCGTCCAGGCCGGCATTGGGGCCGGTGGGCAGCAGCCAGGGAACCACGGCCACCGCGACACCGGCCAGCACGGCCAACACTCCCAGCTTCCTTGCGTCCATCGCGCTTTTGCTCCGTATTCCCCGGGGGCCCTCCTTCTATACGCAGGCCCGGGGCTACGGGCTACTGCGCCGTGGGAGCAACCGAGGAAGCAGGCGTCTTCAGCCCGGCGGAGCGCGCCAGGCCCATGACGCCTTCCACGGCGGCGGCGATGTAGCCAAACGGATTCGCACCATCCACCGCGGTGACGTGCACCTCGCCCATCTTCTGCTGGAAGGCCGCGGCCACCTGGGGCAGCTGCTGCGCCAGGGTCATCTGGATGACCTCCGCGCTCACGCTGTTCTCGATGTCGCGCAGCGCGCGCGCCTTGCCCAGCTCCAGCTCCTGGTGCGCCCGGTCCTTGCGCGCGCGCAGCTCGGCGATGGCCACCTCCGTCTCGACGATGGACCTGCGGGCCTGCACCACCTGGAGCTCGGCATGGAGCCGCTCCGCCTCCTGCTGGTGCTCGGCGAGCAGGGCCTCGTGCCGCGCCGTGGCCTGCTCCTGCTCGCGGCGCATGCGCTCCAGCACCATGCGGCTCTTCTCCGCGTCCGCCTCCTGCTCGGCCCGGAGCCGCGCCAGGTCCACCTCCTGGTCACGCTTCTGCTTCTCCAGCAGCAGCTCCTGCTCGCGCCGCTGCTTCTCCAGCGCGAACTCCTGCGCGTGCTGCTGCGCCGCCAGCTCGACTTCCTGCTCGCGCTGCTGGCGCGCCAGCTCCATGCGCGCCTTGGTGGCCTCCGCCTCCTGCTCCCGCTGCAGCCGCGCCAGCTCCAGCTGCTGCTCGCGCTCCTGCCGGGCCAGCGCCAGCTCCGCCTCGCGCTGCTGGCGCGCCAGCTCCATCTGCGACTTCGCGGCCTCCGCCTCCTGCGCGCGCTGCAGCCGGACCAGCTCCACCTTCGCCTGCGCGGCCTCCGCCTCCTGCGCCAGCTTGAGCTTCTCCAGCTCCAGCTTCGCCTGGCCCACGTCCGCTTCCTGCTCGCGCTTCAGCCGCTCCAGCTCCATGCGCTGGCGGGCGGCCTCCGCCTCCTGCTCGCGCTGCAGCTTCTCCATCTCCACCTGCGCGCGGCTGGTGGACAGCGCGCGCTCGGAGACAATCTTCGCCTCGGCCAGGCGCGCCTCGGCGGCCAGCGTCTCCAGCTTGGCCTGCTCGTCGGAGACCTGCTTCTTCTGGCGGACCTCCTGCTCCGCGGCCAGCTTGGTCAGCGCCACCTCGCGCTCCACCGTGGCCTGCTCCTGCTTCAGCGTGCGCTCCTGGGCGAGCTTCGCCTCGGCCACGCGCGCCTCCACCGCCAGCGCCTCCAGCCGGGCCTGCTCGTCCGCCACCTGCCGCTTCTGGCGCACCTCCTCCTCGGCGGACAGCCGCTGCAGGCTCAGCTGCCGCTCGGCCTCCGTCTCCTCGCGGTGGACGAAGCGCTCCTTGGCCAGCTCCGCCTCACGCGCCTGCCGCTCCTGCTCGCGGCGGAAGCGCGCCTGCATGTTCTCGAAGACGGTGGACGACAGGACGCGCACGTCCTGGATTTCAATCGTGTCGAGGATGACGCCCCAGCCCGCGTCGGACTGGTCCTCCAGCTTGCCCCGGCCCGCCACCACCGGAGCGATTTCCCGCATCAGCTCCGCGGCGATGCCCTCCTTGCGCTTGGAGAGGCACTCCTCCACCGACATGTTCGCCACGAGGCGCCGCGCCGCGCCCACGAACATCTCCCGCAGCAGCTCCGCCAGCTTCTCCTGCGCCCGCTCCGGGAAGGAGAAGTTGAGCATGCGGAAGGCCACCAGCGGGTCCGCGATGCGGTACACCGCGAGGCCCGTCACCTGCACGCCGACCTTCTCGTTCGTCACCTGGTCCGCGGTGAACTGCAGCCGCTGGATGCTGGTGGGGACGATGGCCACCGAGTCACCCGGCAGCTTGAAGCAGCTGGCGCCCTGGCCGCTGACCTCGCGCACCCGGCCGCGGCGCATGTGGACGAGGAACTCGCTCGGCCGCGCCGTCACCAGGCCCCAGCGCTTCATCTTCTCCGGGTCCTCCACCGGCTTGCCCGTGCGCCAGCCGTCCACATGGCGCGGCTGCTCCAGCCGTCCGCCGCCCCCTCCGCCCTCTACACGGACGAGTGGCGCCCGCTCACCGGACTCCGGGGACTCCTTCGACCTGGCCGCCTGCTTCGTGTTCGCGCTCATGCCTGCCTCCCTTGCGCACCTCCCCCTGTGCAGGCAGCCGGCCAAGGCAGGGCCCACCGGGAAATCAGGCCTTTGAGCGAAAGGGCCGCGCCATTCCAGTGCACCCTGCCCCAGGACGGCGCACCCGGAGTGATCCACGACGGCGCGGCGTTCCCTACTGACGGCGCCAGTCCGGAGCGAAACCCCGCCTCATGGGGCGCATCTCCCAGGTCTCGCGTCTCCCTTATGTTCGCTTGACCCGAGGGCACCCCTTTTTATATTTGACCAGTCCGGTCCACATTCATGTGTGACGGTGTATGACCCCTGCGGCGCGCCTCCTGGATGGCGCCGGGGCGCGGGGGCCGGTAGAGCCCCCTACAGGAAGGTGTTGGAAGCAATGGTGAAGCTGCCGATCTACATGGACTACCACGCCACCACGCCGCTGGACCCGCGGGTGCTGGAGGTCATGCTGCCCTACCTGCGCGAGGACTTCGGCAACGCGGCCAGCCGCAACCACGTGTTCGGCTGGAAGGCCGAGGCGGCGGTGAAGAAGGCGCGCCAGCAGGTGGCCGAGCTCATCGGCGCGTCCGAGCAGGAGATCGTCTTCACCTCGGGCGCCACCGAGTCCGACAACCTGGCCATCAAGGGCGCCATCGAGTTCTACAAGTCGAAGGGTGACCACATCATCACCCTGAAGACGGAGCACAAGGCCGTCCTGGACACCTGCAAGCGCCTGGAGCGCGTGCGCCAGGAGCGGCTGGACGAGCTGAAGGCGCTGCGCCTGTCCCAGCTGGCCGAGCAGGAGGTCACCGAGGACAACCTGGCCGAGCTGGCGGCGAAGTACGACGTGGAGAACGACGCCGTCTACCAGAAGTGGGCGGAGCGCCCCACCGGCGGCGCGCGCGTCACCTACCTGGACGTGGAGCAGGACGGCCGGGTGAGCCTGGAGAAGCTGGCCGCGGCGATGACGCCGAAGACGGTGCTCGTCTCCATCATGTTCGCCAACAACGAGATTGGCACCGTGCAGCCCGTCGCGGAGATTGGCGCCCTCTGCCGTGAGAAGGGCGTGCTCTTCCACTGCGACGCGGTGCAGGGCATCGGCAAGGTGCCCTTCGACGTGGAGGCCATGAAGGTGGACCTGGCGTCTATCACCGCGCACAAGATGTACGGCCCCAAGGGCGTGGGCGCGCTGTACGTGCGGCGCAAGCCCCGCGTGCGCATCGCCCCCATCATCGACGGCGGCGGCCACGAGCGCGGCATGCGCTCGGGCACCCTCAACGTGGCGGCCATCGTCGGCTTCGGCGCGGCGGCGGAAATCGCCCGCAAGGAGCTGCCCGAGGAGGGCGCCCGCATCCTCGCCCTGCGCGAGCGGCTGCGGAAGGGGCTGACGGACGCGCTCGACATGACGGTCATCAACGGCTCCATGGAGCACCGGCTGCCGGGCAACCTCAACATCTCCTTCGCCCACGCCGAGGGCGAGTCCCTGATGATGGGCATCAAGGACGTGGCCGTGTCCTCCGGGTCCGCGTGCACGTCCGCCTCGCTGGAGCCGTCCTACGTGCTGCGCGCCCTGGGCGTGGACGAGGAGCTGGCGCACAGCTCCATCCGCTTCGGCCTGGGCCGCTTCACCACGGTGGAGGAAGTGGACTACGTGGTCAAGCTGGTGGTGGACAAGGTCCGCAAGCTGAGGGACATGAGCCCCCTCTACGAGATGGCCAAGGAAGGCATCGACCTGAAGTCCATTGAGTGGACGGCGCATTAGCCCGTCTTTCCAGGCATACAGGGGGGCCCCTGGCCTCTCGCCCGGGGGGCATTGCCCTTCGGAACCTTTGGTGCGAAGCATCCGTTGAAGGAGTCGATATGGCTTACAGCGACAAGGTCATCGACCACTACGAGAACCCCCGCAACGTCGGGACGATGGACAAGGAAGACCCGAACGTGGGCACCGGCCTGGTGGGCGCGCCCGCCTGCGGTGACGTGATGCGCCTGCAGCTGAAGATCTCCGACGACGGCACCATCCAGGACGCCCGGTTCAAGACCTTCGGCTGTGGCTCCGCCATTGCGTCCTCGTCGCTCGTCACCGAGTGGGTGAAGGGCAAGACGGTGGACGAGGCGATGACCATCTCCAACAAGGACGTGGCCCGCGAGCTGTCCCTGCCGCCGGTGAAGATCCACTGCTCCGTGCTGGCCGAGGACGCCATCAAGGCGGCCATCGAGGACTTCAAGAAGAAGCGCGCCGCGCGCCAGGCCAAGGCGTCCTGACGACGGCAGGCGGGACGGGAGACGGAACCATGAACGAGCAGGCGACCCAGGAGACGACGCAGAGCCAGGCGCCTGCCCCCGCGCCCGCGGCGAAGCCCGCCCCGAAGGGCATCACCATCGCGGACAGCGCGGTGGCCCGGCTGAAGGAGCTGCTGGAGCAGCGCCAGACGCCCGAGGCCGGCTTGCGGCTGGCCGTGAAGGGCGGCGGGTGCTCGGGCCTCCAGTACTCCATGGAGTGGTCGGAGAAGAGCCGCGAGCGCGACAAGGTCTTCGAGAAGGACGGCGTGCGCGTCTTCGTCGACCCGAAGAGCTACCTGTACCTCATCGGCACGGAGCTGGTGTTCGAGCAGACGCTGATGGCCTCGGGGTTCAAGCTGAACAACCCCAACATCAAGGCCGCCTGCGGCTGCGGAGAGAGCTTCTCCGTCTGAGTCGGCCGTGCGCTCCGCCCCTCCCCGGGTGGAGCCACCGCCACGCGGGGCCCGGCCAGCCGCCGGGCCCTTTTCGTTTGTCCCCTTCCTGGAGAGACACCCTGTGAGGACCCACTTCGACGTCTTCGGGCTGCCGCGCGCCTATGACGTGGACGTGCCCGCGCTGGAGAAGCAGCACCGCGAGCTGTCCCTGAAGCTGCACCCGGACCGGGTGGCCCAGGCGGACGCGCGCGAGCGGCTCAAGGCGCTGGAGGGCACCACCGCCCTCAACGAGGCCTACAAGACGCTGAAGGACCCGGTGCGCCGCGCCTTCTACCTCCTCAAGCTGCACGGCATCGACCTGGACCGCGAGGACGCGGGCGCCCAGAAGGACATGCCGCTGGAGTTCCTGGAGGAGGTCATGGAGCTGCGCGAGGCGCTGGACGCGGCCATGGAGAAGAAGGACCTGGCGCGCGTGCAGGCCATGGCCACCGACGTCCGGGCCCGCCACCAGGCGGCGCTCGGCGAGGCGGCCGGCGCCCTGCGCGCCCTGGAAGGTGGGGCCGCCGCGGACGGCGGGCAGGTCCTGGTGAAAAAGGCATCGCACGCGCTGGGGCGGGTGCGCTACTTCACGCGCTTCCTCGAGCAGGTGGACGCGTTCGAGGAGGAGAGTCTGTCGTGAGCAAGAATGGCTACCTGCAGATCCACGACCCGCTGAAGCCCAAGGGGCAGGCGGTGGGCATCGACCTGGGCACCACCAACTCACTCGTCGCGTCGGTGGTGCAGGGCAAGCCCCGCTGCGTCCCGGTGGACGAGGGGGACTCGCTGCTGCTGCCCTCCGTGGTGCACTACGGGAAGGACGGCGGCGTGCTGGTCGGCGCGCGCGCCCGGCGCCTGGCGCCCGAGCACCCCAACGACACCATCGCCTCCGTGAAGCGCTTCATGGGCCGCAGCCCCGACGACGCGGAGACGCGCAAGCTGGGGCACTACGCGTTCGTCCCCGGCGGCAAGGTGGTGCGCTTCCAGGTGGCCGGCGGCACGCCCGTGACGCCCATCGAGGTCTCCGGCGAGGTGCTGCGCGCCCTCAAGCGCCGCGCCGAAGCGCACTTCTCCACCAAGGTGGAGCAGGCGGTCATCACCGTGCCCGCCTACTTCGACGACGCCCAGCGCCAGGCCACCAAGGACGCGGGCCGGCTGGCCGGGCTGGAGGTGCTGCGGCTGCTCAACGAGCCCACCGCCGCCGCGCTGGCCTACGGCCTGGACAAGGGCAGCCAGGGCACCTTCGCCGTCTATGATTTGGGCGGCGGCACCTTCGACGTGTCCATCCTCAAGCTGGTGGACGGCGTCTTCGAGGTGAAGTCCACCGGCGGCGACTCCGCGCTGGGCGGCGACGACTTCGACCGCGCGATTGCCGAGCGCGTCCTCCAGGCGATGGGCGCGACGCAGCCCGCGCCCTCGCTGGTGGCGGAGGTGCTGGCCGCCTCGCGCAAGGCGAAGGAGGCGCTCACCGACGCGCCCGAGGTGACGCTCAGCGTCGGCGGCCACTCGCAGGTCGTGAAGCGCGCGGACTTCGACGCGTGGATTCAGCCGCTGGTGCAGAAGACGGGGCTGGTGTGCCGCCGGGCGCTGAAGGACGCGGGCGTGGCGGTGGGCGAGCTGGACGGCGTGATTCTCGTGGGCGGCGCCACGCGCGTGCCGGCGGTGCGGCGGTACGTGGCGGAGCTGTTCGGCCGCGAGCCGCTGGGCGACATCGACCCGGACCAGGTGGTGGCGCTGGGCGCGGCGGTGCAGGCGGACCTGCTCACCAACGCGGACCGGCAGGACGAGGTGCTGCTGCTGGACGTGATTCCGCTGTCGCTCGGGCTGGAGACGATGGGCGGAATCACCGAGAAGCTCATCCAGCGCAACTCCGGCATCCCCACCGCGGCGGCCCAGGTCTTCACCACCTTCAAGGACGGGCAGACGGGCCTGGACGTGCACGTGGTGCAGGGCGAGCGCGAGCTGGTGCAGGACAACCGCAGCCTCGCCCGCTTCACCCTCTCCGGGATTCCGCCGCTGGCGGCGGGCATGGCGCGGGTGGAGGTCCGCTTCCAGGTGGACGCGGACGGCATCCTCTCCGTCAGCGCGAAGGAGCAGAGCACCGGCACCTCGCAGACCATCACCGTCAAGCCGAGCCACGGCCTCACCGACGAGGAGATCGAGCAGATGCTGCTCGACTCCATCGACCACGCGGAGGAGGACATCCAGGCCCGGCAGGTGCGCGAGCAGCGCGTGGACGCCGAGCGCGTCCTGGCCGAGGCGGACCGGCAGCTGCGAGAGCACGGCTCGCTCCTCGAGGAGGGCGAGCGCGCGGTCATCGACGCGGGGCTGGCCCGGGTGCGCGAGCTGATGAAGGGCGAGGACCACCTGCAGCTGAAGGAGGCCGTGCACGCGCTGGACGAGGCGTCCCGGCCCTTCATCGAGCGGGTGATGAACCAGGCCATCTCGCAGGTGGTCGCCGGACACTCCGTGGAGGAGTACTGACGTGCCGAAGGTCACCTTCAAGAGCCCCCTGGCCGAGGTGAGCGCCGACGTCCCGACGGGGACCACCCTGCTGGACGCCGCCGAGCACTGTGGCGCCCAGGTGGGCCATAGCTGTGGCGGCGTCTGCGCCTGCTCCACCTGTCATGTCTGGGTGCGCAAGGGCCTCGACTCGCTGAGCGAGCAGACGGACGCGGAGGCCGACCGCCTGGACATGGGGTTCGACGTCCGCCCGTACTCCCGGTTGAGCTGCCAGACGGAGCTGGGGGGCGAGGACATCCTGGTGGAGATCACCGAGGAGTCCCTCACCGCCTTCATGGACGAGAACCCCGCCCTCCGCCGCGCGCTGGAGGCCGAGGGGAAATGGCCGCTGAAGAAGTAGGGTTGTTACGTAGTGCTTGACGAGGCGGGGCAGGAAATCTATATGTCCCGCCCATCGCAGCACCGGCAGCACAGCCCCACCCGCCCAGGTGGTGGAATTGGTAGACACACTAGATTCAGGGTCTAGCGCCTGCAAGGGCATGGAGGTTCGAGTCCTCTCCTGGGCATGAAGTTGAGAAGGGGTCCCGGTTTCTGACCGGGGCCCCTTTTCGCTTTCCAGGGGTCAGGGCTTCGCCGGCTCCACGGCGTCGTGGGCCACGTGGTGCGCGGCCTCGCGCGCCAGGCTGCCTCCCTTGCGCAAGTCGCGGATTCGAATCTTCCGCACGTGCACGGAGACGGCGCCCACGGCGACCTGGCTGATGACGGTGCCCAGGTGGGTGAGCGTGGCGAAGGCCGCCGCGTCCTCCGGCGTAGCGCCCAGGCTGCGGGCCGCCCAGCTGGTGACGAAGTAGTAGATGCCCATGCCCGCGGGCACGCCCGGCAGGGACTGGCCCAGGGAGATGGCCCCCAGGACGACGGCCCCGGCGAACAGCCCCCCGCTGATGCCGATGCCGTGCAGGGCCATGCCGTAGGCCAGCGCGGACGCCAGCACCGGCCCCACGGAGAAGAAGAAGACGCGGGCCATGCCGGTGAAGGAGCGCGCGGAGCCGAAGCCCTCGCTGACGTGGTGGAGGAAGCCCTCCACCCGGGGCAGCTTGTGGCGCCGGTGGAGCCAGTGCGCCAGCGGCGCGGACCAGTGGGCCAGCAGCACCACCAGGGACACCAGCCCCACGCACAGGGAGATGGCCACGCGCAGCTCCCCCTTGAAGCGGGCCAGCGTCTCGCCGAAGGGGCCCAGCAGCGAGAGGGAGACGAGCAGCATCAGCGCCGCGAACTCCATCAGCTTGCACACGCCCACCGAGCCCAGGCAGCGCACGAAGGGGATGCGCTGGGTGCGTGACAGGAGGAAGGAGCGCATGACGTCGCCCAGCTTCCCGGGCAGCGCGTTGTGGACGAAGGCGCCAATGGCCACCAGGTGGTAGCGCTCCTTCAGCGGCACCGGCCGGCGCAGGGTGCGCTGCCACTGCACCGCGCGCAGCGGAATCACCGACGCCTGCAGCAGCATGAAGGGCAGCAGCCACACGAGGTGGCCGGGCAGGTCCCGGACGAACTTGTCCAGCGGGAAGCGCGGCTGGAGCAGGCCCCCCGGGCCGTCCAGGTTCCACCGGAAGAAGGCGGTGGACAGCAGGACGACGGACAGGACCAGGCCGATGACCCCGAGCAGAACCTTGAGGAGCGTCCTCCCGCCCTGAGCTCTCATCCCCTCCCCTCCCTCACAGCACCAACCGCAGGGGTGGCGCCGGGTCCAGATAGGTCTCCGCCAGCCGCTCATGCAGCTGCGCGCAGTGGCCCAGGCCGGACAGGTCCACCGGCCCATCCGCCGGCCAGCACACCAGGCTGTTGGCCTCCGTGCGCGTCAGGCCCCCGTGCGAGCCGAACTCCCAAGCGAAGCCCACGGTGCCGCCGCGGCGCACGGCCTCGCCGAACAGCACCACGTCCCCCGCCGTCGACATGGACGGCAGCACGCGGAGGAAGTCCGCCACCGCGCGCTTGCTGTACTCGGGCGACAGCGGGGCCCTGTCCAGCTCGTCGGGGCCGTAGACGCCGCCCTTCACCAGCGCCACCGCGGAGTTGCCGCGCCGCAGCGCCACGATTCCAATCTCCGGGCTCTGGGTGACTCGGGCCAGCACGTCCGGGTGCCGCGCCAGCAGCTCCCGCGCCTCCAGCGGCTGGAGCGCGCCGGAGAGGTACACGTGGGCGAAGTTGCCGCACTCCATGGCCACGGGCTTGAAGGGCGCGCGCGGCGTGGTGTCCGGCGCGGGACGGGGCCGGCCGTCGCAGAGGCCGCGCACCAGGTCCTCCGCCAGCGGCCCGGCGCTGCCGTCCTCCAGCAGCCACTGCTCCAGGCGCCGGCCCTGGCGCTGCTCCAGCGGCAGGCTGTCCACGTGGCCATGGTCGGAGAGGATGACGACGTCGTAGGGCCGGTCCACCGAGCGCGCCACCGCGTACAGCTCCTCGAGGTACGTGTCCACGCGGTGCAGCTCCTCCAGGGCCCCCGGCGAGCGCGGGCCCCGGCGGTGGGCCACCTCGTCGTAGTTGCCATACACGAGGTAGATGGCGGGCACGCCGCGCACCATGTCCACCAGCGCCTTGGTGTGGGCGAAGCTCCAGCCCAGCCGCTGGAGGAGCACGCGGCTGATGAGGAAGCCCTGCTCGTGGCGCCAGTCCTGAAGGGAGCGCCCCCACTGGAAGACCTCGCGGGCCGCGTGCCACGTGTCCATGCCCAGCGAGCGCAGATACGCCCAGGTGCTGCGCGTGCGCGCCGCGGACAGGCCCATCATCTCGTAGGAGAACGAGCGCGCCATCAGCTTGAAGCTGGCCAGCGTGCTCATGCTGAGTGCGTTGCTCGCGCCCGCGCGGAACAGCGAGAAGTAGCCGTGCCCACCGCCGTCCAGGAGGCTGGTGCGACCCGCCCCCCGCAGGCGCCGGTCCATCTCCATGGCGTCGGTAGGGGTGTTCATCTGGACCTTGCGGCCCAGCGCCCGGTCGTACCAGGAGTAGGCAGGCAGGTTCGAATGACGCATCCCGTACAGAAGGCCCGCCTGGAAGTACGGCGTGGAGGTCGGCGCCCCCCAGAACGCGTCATCCAGGTGAAAGGTGCCAGAGCGGACGAGGCTCGCGACGAAGGGCATCTTCCCTGCGACGATGGCCTCGTCTAGCAGGGCTTTCGGGACTCCATCGAGGTGGATGAGGAGGAGATTGCGGGGCCTGTGCTGCGCCGAGGGCGGAACCTTCGCCCGGATTCGACGGATGAGCCCGTGGGCCCACATGTGCATGGCTGGGGTGATGACAGGTCTCACGTTGACGGCTCCCCTCCCAAGGCAGGCAAGATGAGCACTCGGGGGGTCGATCGCCTTCGCCAGGAGCCCGTCTTCCTGGTGGGTAGGCAAGCGGCCCGGGCCAGTCATCTCTTCGGGATGGTTCCATCCCCCTGACGTGTCTCAGCGGGCCCTCATGTTCATTCCCGCAGTTCTCATCCTCGCCAGCCTGAGTGCCACCCCGGCGGTCGTTCCGCCACAGCCCGCGCCTGGGCTTTCCCCCGCGAAGAAGGAGTCCGGGTTCGACGGCATCGCGCTGCCCCTGCTGAGCTTCAACTCGGACCATGGGTTCGGCTACGGCGGCGTGGGCGGCATGTACCTGTACTCGCCCGGCAAGACGCCGTACGCGCATGCGCTGGGCGCGCAGGTGTTCTTCAGCAGCCGCGGCATCCAGAACCACTACATCCGCTATGACGGGCCGCAGCTGCTCGGACCGCTGCGGGTGGAGGGGCGGCTGGAGTACCGGCGGGAGATGCGCAGCCCCTTCTTCGGCGCGGGCAACAAGTCGGCGCCGAACTTCAAGGGCGACGAGAACGACCCGCACTACAACTTCGACAAGGGCTCACCGGGGTTCTGGGTGCGCCTGCGCGGTCGGCCCTTCGGCGGCACCCACCCGCTGCAGTCGTACGTGGGCTACGGCTGGCGGCACACGAGCGTGGACGCGTTCGAGACGTCCATGCTGTCCGTGCAGAAGCCGCTGGGCATCGAGGGTGGCTCCACGGGGCAGCTGCTGGCGGGCGTGCTCTGGGACACGCGCGACGACGAGTCGGACCCGACGGAGGGCGGCGTGGAGGAACTGGCGCTGCGCGTGTCGGGCAGCGCCACGGGCAGCCGGTACCACTACGCGGGCATTACGCTGAGCGAGCGGCGGTACATCAAGCTGTCGTCGCGGCTGACGCTGGCGCACCGGCTGACGTTGGACATGCTCTTCGGCGACGTGCCCTTCTACGAGTGGAGCAACACGGGCGGCGTGAGCGTGTCCGAGGGCGTCGGCGGAATGAGCAGCGTGCGCGGGATTGAGCGCAACCGCTTCTCAGGGAACATCAAGGCATTCAGCAACACGGAGCTGCGCTTCCAGGCCACGCAGATGCAGGTCTTCGGACAGGCGATGCGGGTGGGCGCGGTGGTGTTCATGGACTTCGGGCGCGTGTGGCACCCGGGCGTGGCGGACGGCAAGTGGTACGAGTGGCACCCGGGCATCGGCGGAGGCCTGCGCCTGGCCCGGCGCGCCGCGGTGATTCGCGCGGACTACGCGCGCTCCACGGAGTCCGGGCGGCGGCGCTTCTACCTGACCTTCGGGCACATGTTCTGAAGCGCCGGGCCTTCGGGCCCGTGGCTACATGATGACCCCATCCAGCCGCTCCAACGCGGCGAGAAACGCGTCCGGGGTGACACCGCAGTCCCTGAGGAGCCTCGACGCGGAGAGCGTCACCGCCGCCGTGGTCGGTGGGGACCTCGAGAGGGAGCGCATGACGGCGCCGAGCTGACCGGGCCACTGTAGCGCGGCCAGCGCGTCCTTCTTCCCCACGGGGTCGAGCAGGGTGAAGCAGGGCCACGCCGGAAGCCGGAGCGTGCTGACGTCGCAGCCGATGAAGCGGCACCCGTCCAGGTGCGCGGCCGTGAAGTCGCAGTCCTCGATACCGCCGAGCTGCGGGTGCTCCGCGTAGGGCCAGGAGCCGAAGTCGTTGCCGTTCAACCGTCCCGTGAAGCGACAGCCTTCGAGGCGCGCCTTCTCCCAGCGGAAGTCCACGAGTTCCCGCTTCGCGTCGATGGTGCAGTCGATGAGCCGCGCCCCGGTGATGCTCAGGAATCGAGCGGGGACATCGACGACGAGGGTGCACCGCCTCAGCGTCAGGTTCTGTCCCAGGGAGTAGAGCTGCGTCCTGTCGTTCAGCTCCAGGCGCTCGTCACGGATTTCCCTGTCGCTGAGCTGAATCATGGCGAAACACCGCGCGCCTGGAGAAGGAGTCCAGGTCTTCATCCGGGCGCACGGTCTGATTCCTACAGGTGTATCAAGGACCGTCAACGGTGACGTCGTCGATGGCCAGGCCGCAGGTCACGCCGCCCGAGGTGCTCTCCAGCTTGATGAGGCTGCTGGTGCTCGTGGCGTTGAAGACGTAGGTCCGCTGCGTCCACCCCGCGAGCGTGTTCGAGAAGCTCGCGGTGGAGGGGCCATAGGTGAGCTTCGCCGAGCGGCTGATGCCCGTGCAGCCCGGGCTGTTGGCCACCCAGAACCGCACCGTGTACCCGCTGCCCACCACCGTGGGAATCGTCTGCGAGATGCTGCCGGCCCCATAGGAGCCATTGAGGCTCACGGACTTGGTGCCGCTGTTCGGCGTCTTGTAGGAGTTGCTCATCACCCGGATGCTGCCGCCGACGGTCCAGTTCGTCAGCGACGTCGCGCCCGAGGTGAGGTCCACCCAGTTGTAGCTGCCGGACGGCGCCGCCTCGAAGCCGGTGTTGGTGATGTGCTGGAGGCCCTGCTCCGTGCTCCCCAGCTCCGGAGCCCCTGCCTCCTCCGTCTGCGGCCCTCCACAGGCCGCCAACGCCAGCCCCATGCCCATGACGACGCTTCCACGGATGATGTGTCTCAGCTGCATGTCTGCCCCTTTTGGTGTTGGCCGCTCTCGCACGGCACGGCGTTACAGCCGTGACTGAGTAACGCCAAACACGGCAAACATTGAATAAATGCACTGGCGCTCGCCAGGTCGGCCGCTGGGTACGAAGAGACCTCAGGGCTTCACGTGCGCTCAAACGAGCGCGTCCACCCAGTTGCGCAGCCGCACATCCACCTGGGCCTCGCCGCGCACGCCGGGCTCCGCGTCCAGCGGCAGCGTGTGGAAGCCACGCGCCTCCAGGCCCTTGCACAGCTCCGCCCGCGTCTGCGCATCCGGAGCGAACAGGATGCACCCGTCCCCGCCGCCCGCGCCGGACAGCTTCCCCGCGCAGCCATACGCCGCCGCCATCGCGAGCACCCGGCGCATGCCCTCCGTCTCCAGCGGCCCCAGCTCCAAGAGCAGCTCGTGCTGCGCCTTCACCGCCTCGGAGAACGCACGGAAGTCCCCGCCGCCCAGGCCATCTTCAATCACCTGGCCGAGCCTGTCGGAGCGCTCCACGTACGCCCGCCGCCCCGCCTCCTCCAGCTTTGCCTCCACCTGCGCAATCAGCACGCGCGTCGAGGCACTCTCGCCGGTGAAGGCATAGGCCATGGACACCCGGGGCGGAGGCAGCCGCCACACGTCCACGGACGGTGACTCCGCCAGCGCCGCGCGCAGCCGCCCCGCGTTGCTGGCCTCCACCAACGGAGCGACTTCATAGCGCCGGTAGCGCAGCAGCCCGCCGGCGAAGCTCGCCGCCACGTCCCCGCCGCTCCCCTTCCCGCCCTGCCCCAGCGCATGCGCCGCCAGCGCCAGCTTCAGCGCGTCGTAGCGCTCCTCCAGCACGTAGCGCGCGCCCTCCGCCGCCAGCACCGTCGCGCACGCGCTGCCGCCCATGCCCAGCTTCTGCCCGTTGGGCCCCACCGCGGACGGCGCTATCGCCAGGTCGAACCCCTGGCTCGCCCGGCCGTGCGCCCGCAGCGCCTCGTCCAGCGTGCGCGCCACGAAGGAGAACCCCGCCGGCACCTCGCGCGCCCACCGCACGCCCAGGGGCGTGGTGCTGCCCGCCAGCGTCCCCTCCTCCAGGCACACGTGCACGCGGGCATCCGCGCGGCGCCGCACATAGGCCGCCGTGCGAGGCGCCACCGCGGCCACCCGCGCCACCCCGCCCCACAGCACCGCGTACTCACCGGAGACGAACAGCTTGCCCGGCGCGGAGAGGGCGCGCTCCATCAGAACAGGTGCTCCGGCTTCAGCTCCGCGTCTCCACCGGGCACGCAGCGAATCACGTCCACCGCGCCGCAGGCGCGCGCCAGCGCCTCCGCTGCCACCTCGTGCGCCGCGTCCGTCAGCAGCACCGGGTTGGGGCCCGCGTCCAGCGTGAACCACACCGGCATGCCCTTCTTGCGCTGCTCACGCAGGTGCTGGATGAGCCCCAGCGTCTGCGAGTTCAGGTAGCAGAGCGGCGGATTCGCGGCGAACGCCGTCGCGTGCATCCTCCACGCGTTGCGCTCACACAGCTCTCCCAGCGCCTGCAAGTCACGCCGGGAGATGTGCTCGCGCGCCTGGGGCACCTCCACCTCCGCGTCCTTCACCCAGGCCGGGTAGTACGGGCTGGTGTCCACCGTGTGCTTCATCCCGTCCCGCGACTTCACTTCCTTCTCGCCGCGGTCCAGCACGGCCACCACCATGCGCAGCTCCGGCCAGTGCGCCGCGTCGAAGCGCTGCACCGCGAAGCTGTCCTCGCCATCCGGACGCTCTCCACGCTGCCACTCCACGAAGCCACCCTGCACGCTGCGGCACGCCGAGCCGCTGCCCATCCGCGCCAGGATGCTCGCCGCCTTCGGCTCCGCCGGCAGCCCCGCCGCCGCGCGCCCCGCCACCGCCAGCGCCGCGAAGCCCGCCGCGCTGCTCGCCAGCCCCGCCGCCATCGGGAAGTCCCCGCGCGACACCACCTTCGCCGGGCCCAAGTCGCTCTTCACACCCGCGCGCACCGCCTCCAGCAGGCGCAGCACGCGCTCGCGCTCGCTGCCCTTCGCCGTATGGCCGTTGAGCTCCACGTGGTCGCCGCCCACGCCGAACTCCACCGTCGTCGTCACCGACAGCGGAGAGAGCGTGAGGGACAGGCTGGACTGGTGCGGCAGGATGAGGGCGTCGTCCCGCTTCCCCCAGTACTTCACCAGGGCAATGTTCGGATGCGCCAGGGCAGTGGCTTTCATGGGAGCACTCACAACGCCCGCGGGCCCGCGAGCTGGCTGCTGAAGCAGCGCACGCCCAGCGCGGTCAGCTTCACCACCGCGGGCGCGGGTTCGTGGAACAGGCCGATGACGGCCCCACCATCTCCGCCGGCCCCGGTGAGCTTGGCGCCCAGCGCCCCCAGCTCCCGCAGCCGGTACACCATCTCTTCCAGCGGCGGAGACGACAGCCCCAGCGCCGCCAGCAGGCCCTGGTTGACGTTCATCGCGTCCCCCAGCGCCTCCAGGTCTCCCGCCGCCACCGCCTCCGCGCCCTCGGACGCCACGCGGCCAATCTCCGTGAACAGCCGCTGGTAGCGCTCCGGCCAGCGCGCCTGCCGCTCACGCAGCGCCCCCACCGTCTTCTTCGTGGGGCTGCGCTCGCCGGCCAGCGCCACCACCACGCGCAGCGGCTTCGGGCTGTCCACCACACGCCCCTTGCCGACAGTCGTGCCCGGCTTGCGGCGGTAGAGGACGAGCCGCTCCTCCACGCTGGTGGTGTGGTCCACGCCGGACGGCGTGCCGTGGAACTCCTGCTCCATCTCCCACGCCACCCGCGCCGTCTCCTTCGTCGTGGGCGTCTGCCCCGCCGCCTGGAGCAGCAGGCGCGCACACGCCACGGACAGCGCCGCGGAGCTGCCCAGCCCCACGGCCAGCGGCAGGTCCGCCTCCAGCGCCACCTTCACGGGCGGCTCGCCGGTGGCCTGCGCCGCGCGGGCAAAGGCGGCGGTGAGCTGCGCGCGCTGCGGGCGGCTCAGCGTGGACGGCAGCACCAGCTGGCACTTCTTCGCCGGCACCCCGAGCGCCTTCACGCCCTGGGACAGCGGCCCCGCCAGCGCGGGGTGGCCGTACACCACGCTGTGCTCGCCCAGCAGGATGACCTTGCCGGCACCGAAGGCCGTCAGGGGTGGAGAGCGGGAGGCCACGGGCTCAGCCGTTGGTGCCGGTGGGAGCCGGGACGTCCTCGGCGGGCAGGCTCGCGAGCAGCTCGCGGGCCTTCTCCACCTTCACGTGGCCGGCCTTCACCAGGAGGTTGGCAATCTTCTCCACCCAGTGGCCCCGCGCGCCCGCCGTCACCGCCACGCAGCGCGCGTGCAGCGCCATGTGGCCCTTCTGGATGCCCACGCTGCCCAGCGCCCGCAGCGCCGCGAAGTTCTGCGCCAGCCCCACCGCCGCGAACACCATGGCCAGCTCGCGCACGCTGTTGGTGCGCATCAGCTTCAGCGACATCTGCACGCCCGGGTGCACCTTGATGGGGCCGCCCACCGTGCCCAGCGCCATGGGCAGCTCGATGCGGCCCACCAGGTGGCCCTCTTCCAGGTACCAGGTGGACAGCGGCCGGTACTGCCCGCCGCGGCAGGCGAACGCGTGCGCGCCGGCTTCAATCGCGCGCCAGTCCTGCCCCGTGGCGATGGCCACCGAGTCGATGCCGTTCATCACGCCCTTGTTGTGCGTGGCCGCGCGGTACGGGTCCGCCTCCGCGAAGCGGCTGGCCTGGGCGATGCCCTCGGCAATCTCCTCGCCCGGCATGTCGAAGTCCGCCAGCTGCGCCAGGGGGATGCGGCACATGGCGCGCGCCAGCCGGCGGTCCGCCAGGTTGGAGAGGATGCGCAGGTACACCTTGCCGTTGGTGATCTGCTCGATGAGGGGCGCCACGCCCTCCGCCACGGTGTTGATGAGGTTGGCCCCCATCGCCTCCTGCGTGTCGATGAGGATGTGGACGATGAGCAGCGGCTCGCCGCGCGGGCCCTCCGGCGCCGGCAGCACGCGCACCTCCACGTCCCGGGCGCCACCGCCGCGCGCCACCATGGACGGGTGGAAGCTGTTGGCCAGCGCGAGGATCTGCTCCTTGTGCGCGAGGATGCGCTCGGTGGCCACACTCGGGTCCCCGTAGCGCGTCACCTGCACCTGGCCAATCATCATCGAGTCGTCGGCCTCGGCGGTGAAGCCGCCCGCCTCGCGGACGATCTTCGCGGCGAAGGACACCGCCGCCACCACGGAGGGCTCCTCCACGGCCATGGGCACCAGGTAGTCGCGCCCGTTGACCTGCATGTTGAGGCCCAGCCCCAGCGGCAGGGAGAACGTGCCCACCGCGTTCTCGATCATCTGGTTGGCCAGCACGGGCTCCAGCGACTCGGTGCCGCGCAGCTGCAGCAGTTCCTCGGGGGTGAGCCGGAACATCCGGGCGAGCTGCGCATGGCGCTCCTCCATGGGCAGCTTGTGGAACCCGGCGAGCCGGGACGTCACGGTGTCAGACATGTTCTTCCTTCCCCAACTTCGCTTCGGCACCTGCTAGAGGGCCGCCAACCAATCCTTCAACTCTCCGGTGACCACCCGGGGTCGCGTGCGCAGTTCAGCGCAGCTTCTGCTCCCCGTCAGGACGAGCGCCTGCCGCAGCCCGGCCAGGATGACGCCCAGCGCGGCCTCCGCCCCCTCCACGCCCCCCGCCTGCTGCGCCCGGAACAGCGGCAGCGCCATGCCCGCCAGGTCCGCGCCCAGCGCGAGCACCTTGGCTGCTTCGAGCCCCGTCCGAATCCCTCCGCTGGCCACCAGCCGGACATCCGGCCCCACGGTGCGCCGCACGGTGGCCACGGCCGCCGCGGTGGGGATGCCCCACGCGCTGAACTCCGCCCCGACCTCTGCCTGCACGCCCGACGCGCGCAGCTGCTCCACCCGCACCCACGAGGTGCCGCCCAGGCCGGACACGTCCAGGTTGCGCACACCCAGGTCCACCAGGCGGCGCGCCACGTCCGGGCCGATGCCGCACCCCGTCTCCTTCACCAGCAGCCGGTCGCCGAAGGCGCTCACCAGCGCCTCCACCACGCGGTAGCCGTCACGGAAGTCGCGGTCGCCCTCGGGCTGCGTGAGCTCCTGGCCCGCGTTGAGGTGCAGCGCGAGCCCGTCCGCGCCAATGGCGTCCACCAGCCGCCGCGCCCCGTCCACGCCCAGCCGCACCGCCTGGTACAGGCCGATGTTGCCCAGCAGCGCCACCGTGGGCGCCACCTGCCGCACCTGGAACGAGGCCGCCCGCGAGGCGTCCTCCGCCATGGCGCGCTGGCTGCCGACACCGAAGGCCAGCCCGTGGCGCTCCGCCACCAGGGCCAGGTCGCGGTTGACGGCGCCCGCGCGCTCGGTGCCGCCCGTCATGCCGGTGACGAGCAGCGGGTAGCGCAGCCGCTTGCCGAGGAACGGCGTGGCGAAGTCCACGTCCTCCACCGCCATCTCCGGCATGGCGCAGTGGACCAGGCGGACGCACTCCAGCAGCGTGCTGTTCTCGGTGGGCTCGACGTCTCCGGTGGCGCACAGGTCGAGGTGGGCGTCCTTCCGCCTGGCTGTGATGTCCTCGCCCATGTCGCTCGAACCCGGTCCGCCCGAAAGTGCCAAAGCGTGTAAGTGCCTGAATGGCCGGGGGTTTCCTAGCAAGCGGGGGGGGACGGGTGCAAGCCAAAGGACCCCGAGCGGTCGCCCCGTGGCCGTGAATGGACGACCCCCGCTTGTGGGCGGTATGAGGCCCGGGTGAGCACACCCCCGCAGCCCGGTGCGCCCGGCGCACCCGCCCCCAAGGTGGTCGTCTTCCTGCACAGCGGCGACTACGACCGCGTGCACCAGGGGCTGTCCATCGCCGCGGCGGCGGTGGCCTCCGGGCGCCGGGCGGAGGTGTACCTCTTCTGGTGGGCCCTGGAGCGCTTCCTGAAGGGCGCGCTGGACGAGCCGGACCTCCCGGGCCGCGAGGACGTCGCGGACCGGATGGAGTCGCGCGGAATGCCCACCCCGCGCGTGCTGCTGGAGCACCTGTCCGACTCCGGGCTGTGCACCGTCGCGGGGTGTACGGGCTCGCTCGGCGCGCTGGGCGCCGAGGCACGGACCGAGGGCAGCGGCATCGACGTCTGGCTGGGCTGGAGCGCCATCCTCCAGCGCACCGCCAGCGTCGTCGACCGCTTCTACCTCTGAGCCCCGCGCCTCAGGTCGACAGCTTGAACCCGAGGATGAACGTCCGGGGCGCGTTGGGCCGGGCACCGTATGGCCGGCGCGACACGATGACCTGCTCGTTCAGGATGTTGCGCGCGCTGAGGTAGAGCTGACCCCACCGGGAGAAGTTCCAGTTGGCGTTGACGTCGAACGTCAGCTGCGAGTCGGTCCGCTCCCCCGGCAGCGCCTCTCCCTGCCCCGCCTCCTCGCGCATGGAGTCCACGTAGAGGCCGCTCAGCGCCAGGCCGCCGTACGCGCTCTCCAGCCCCACGGTGGCGAACAGCTGGTGGCGCGGCACGTAGGGCAGCTCGTCCCCGGCGCTCACGTTGCCGAACTGTGGGTCCGCCGACTGGAAGTCGTCCCGCAGCCGTGTGCGCGTGAGGGTGTAGGACAGCGAGAGGGGGAACGTCACCCCGCCGCCGGGACGGAACGTCTTCTCCGCGAACAGCTCCAGCCCGTAGATGTGGGCCCGGCCGGCGTCCGTCTGCCGGTCCAGGTCCTCGTCGAGACAGCCGCTGGAGAAGGTGCAGATGTCTGTGAGGTTGGAGTAGTCGTTGAAGAAGCCCACCGCCTCGAAGCGCTCGCCCCGGCGCGTCCACCGGGCGCCCGCCTCGTAGTTGATGCTCTTCTCCGGCAGCACCGTGTCGGGCTGCCCCGGGGCCGGCGGGGAGAAGCCCCGGTACGCCCCCGCGAAGAGGCCGAACTCCCGGGTGAGCGCGCCATACACGCCCAGGCCGGGCATGAGCACCTCGAGCGCGCCGCTCGTGCGCTCATCCGTGAGCCGGTCGACCGAGCGGGAGCGGATGAGCTCCATCCGGACACCCGGCGTCAGCACCAGCCGGCCCCAGGCGATGGCGTCCGTGACGTGCAGCGCGAAGGCGTGCGTGGAGTCCTTGTTGTCGGCCGTGGTGGCGGTGCGCGCGGAGGTCTGCACCAGCTCGCCCGCCACCGTCAGGAACGCATCCTCCGTGTGGCGCCGGTCGATGCTGTCGTAGTGGTAGCGCACCCCGAACTCGAGGTTGTGGCTCAGCGGCCCCGTCATCGTCGTCCACCGGGCCACGCTCTGGAGCCCCTGCGACACGAAGCCGCGGTCGTTCGGACCGATGAGGAGCTCCTCCTGCGAGGAGGACGCGTCGAGCTCCCCGGTGAGGACGCCGTAGTAGATGGCGTTGCGCGCGCTCGTCGGGTCCGCGAGCACGTCGGCGATGGAGACTCCCCGGAACCGGTTCACCTTGCGCCAGACGCGGGCGAAGTCGTGGCGGTACGCCGTCGTCGTCACCGCCAGGGCGCCGGCCTCCAGCACGTGGCTGAGCGCGACCTGGGTGCGGTGGTTCTCCATCCGGTCGAACCGGCTCGCCCTGTAGCGGCGCAGCGGGTTCGCCTCGAAGTCCGCGTCGCTCAGGCCCAGGTACGTCTCGTTGGACAGCTCGTCCGAGTAGCCCAGCTTGAGCTGCAGCGTCTGCCGGGCCGGGCCCTCGGGGACGAGCAGGTAGCGGCCCTTCGCCATCCACTCGTTGCGGCGGAACCCCGTGTGGCCGCCGCCGTCCAGCTCCTTGAAGCCGCTGCTGCGCAGGTGGACGCCCTCGAGCAGGAAGCCCATCCGCTCGGTGCTCGCGCCGACGACGCCGTGGGCCTTGCCGTAGAGGTACCCGCCACCGGCGACGTCCAGCCAGACGGACTCCGCCGCCGGGATGTCGCGGGTGATGAACTCCACCGAGCCGCCCACCGTCTGCGGGCCGTGCTGGATGGAGGAGGGCCCCTTCAGCACGCGCACGGACTGCATCCGCGTGACGAGCGGGAAGAAGTAGGCCGCCGGCGCCGAGTAGGGCGCGGGGCCGAAGAGGACGCCGTCCTCCAGCAGGGTGACCTTCTTGCTGCGGTCCGGGTTGACGCCGCGCAGGCCCACGTTCGGACGCAGCCCGTAGCCGTCCTCGCCACGCGCATACACGCCGGGCACCGTCTGCAGGACGGTGGTGGGGTCATCCCGCTCGAAGCGCTCCAGTTGGGCCGGCTTCAGCACGTGGATGGAGCCGCTCGTCCGCGCCTCGGACGTCCCCACCACCACGCTCTCGAACTTCTTCTCGCCGGAGTCGGCGGGCGCGGGCTCCGGCGTGGGCTCCACCGCTTCGGGGGACGGCGCCTCGGACGCCACGGGGCCGGGCGCGTAGGGCACGGGCTCCGGGGGCGGCGCATCACCGGCGGGCACCTGGGCGGGCTCCAGCACGGGCGCGGGCGTCGCCACGGGCGCATCCACCGCGGGCGTCGTCGCTTCGGGCGACGGGGCCCCGGGCACCGACACGCCCGCGTCCGGCTCCTGCGCGGCCGCTGGGGTCATGCATACCCACAGGAGCGCCGGAGCCACCCAACCCCGTGCCCGCCTCAGCTCTTGCTCGAACAGTGCCATCTGGAGCGTATCGACCTTGTCTCGTCCGGCGTTGCCCGGCACTCAAATGCCAGAAGCCGGGGTGAGGAGAAGCCACCCATGGCCTCCCCTACCCCGGCTCCGGTGCTGGGACCTACAAGCTCAGTTACTGCTTCTCGATGGGGCCGCCGACGACGACCTTGCCGTCTGACTGGATGGCGATGCCGCGCACGGTCTCCTCGGTCTTCGCGGTGACGACGTTGAGCTTCGCGACGCCGCCCGTGCCGAACGTCGTGTCCAGGTCTCCGGCCGTGGTGTAGCGCGCCACCACCATGCGGTTGTCACCACCCTCGGTGACGAAGCCGGCCGCGTACAGGCGGTTCTGCGAGTCGAAGGCCGCGGCCCAGAAGCGGTCGTTCTCCGTCTCGGACAGCGGAACGGCCTTGAAGACCTCCACGCCGGTGCCCTTCACCGGGATGATGGCCAGCACTGCGTCGTCATCCTGACCGCCACCGGAGCGATAGCCCGCGGCGGCGACCCAGTTGCCGTCCGGCGAGGCCGCCACGCCGAAGAAGGCGGACTCGGGGCGCTCGAAGTCATAGAGTTTGTAGCCCTCGGCCGCGAACGTGGTGTCCGCCCGGCCATCCGCGTCGAGCACCAGCACCATGGCGTCGATGTTGTTCGGCGTCGGCGTGGCGCTGCCCACGTGGACCGTGCGGTCGTCGCCGAGCACCGTGAGGTTGCGGCCGCGCTCGTTGTCGTTCGACAGGTCGAGCACGAACGCGCCGCCCACGCCCCAGGTCTCGTCGAAGCGGCCGTCGGCCGTGTAGCGGAAGGACACCAGGTCCACCGTGCCCGTGGGGGTGCGCATGCCGTAGCCCGTCGTCACGTAGCTGCCGTCCGCCTGGCGGACGACGGCGTAGGACTCGGCCATGCCCCACTCGGGGTTGGTGGGGCTCTGGGCCTGGAACGGCGCGGAGACGACGGTGCCCTTCCAGCCGAACGTGGCGTCCGCCTTGCCGTCATCACCCAGCCGCTGCAGGACGATGCGGTTCTGCGACTGCGCGCCCGCGCCCGTGGGCATGGAGGTATAGCCAGACGAGACAATCTTCCCATCGGGCTGGATGATGCCGTTGCGGATGCTGTCGTTCAGCGTGCCGAGGTTCAGGATGCTGAGGCCGGTGGTGGGGCTCTCCGAGCCGAAGGCCGTGTCCAGGGCGCCCGCCGCGGTCAGCCGCGCGACGACGCGCTCGGTGTCGACGCGGTCACCCGAGCCCCGGCGGTTGCCGAACAGGACGATGCGGTTCGTGGCGTCCACCTTCACGTCCCACAGGGAGTCACGCGTGCCGCGGCCCGTGCTGAAGTCCACCCGGGTGACGCCGCCAGCGCCGAACGTCGTGTCCTGCGTGCCGTCCGTGTTGAAGCGCGCCACCGCGATGTCGCTGTCCAGCACCGGAGTCCCGGCGTCCGTGCCGGCGTCGGTTCCAGCGTCCGTCCCGGCGTCCTCGGTGACGCCCGCATCCGTTCCCGGAGTCTGGGGCTCACCATCGTCGTCGTCGCCACAGCCCGTCACGCACGCAAGCGCCAGCGCCAGCACCGCTCCACGCAGCAGGAAACCGCCCTGCTTCACCGTGTTCGCCATGATGTCTCTCCCCTCCGAAGTTGAAGCCATCGAAATCTGCAAACAATAATCGTTATCAGAATCGTGCGGCGGGTGACTAAGCCAGGAATTGACACTGGTCAAGAGTGTCCATTTCCACCCTCCGGAAATGCTGGATTTTGACGTTGATTGTCATTCACAACATCGCCGTGATAGCCAGGGCCCCATGAATCCTGTCTCATCACGCTCGTCCTCCGCCCGCCGTGTGAGCGCGCTCGTGCTCCCCGCCCTGCTCTGTCTCACCGCCTGCAAGTCGGAAGACGGGGGCAAGCCGGACGCGGGACCGGGGCCCGGAAATGACACGCTGGCGGCGACGCGCACGGCTGTGCTGGGCGCCACGGGCGCGTGCGTGCTGAAGACGGCGCGGGAGTTCGAGACGGCCGCCACGGCGCTGGAGACGGCGACGGCGGCCCTCGCCGCGGGGCCCGGCGACACCACCCGGGACGCGGCCCGGGCGGCGTTCCACTCGGCCATGGACGCGTGGCAGGTGGCGGAGGTCATGCAGCTCGGTCCGGCGGCGCCCACCAGCGTCGCGGGCGGCGCGGAGCTTCGCGACAACATCTACTCCTGGCCGCTCGTCAGCCGCTGCGCGGTGGAGGAGCAGCTCGTCAACAAGAGCTACGAGTCGGCGGGCTTCCCCAGCGCCCTCGTGAGCCGCCGCGGGCTCGCCGCGCTCGAGTACCTGCTGTTCTACGAGGGCTCGGACACGGCCTGCCCGCCGACGTCTGCCATCGTCGCGCAGGGCACGTGGGCGGCGCTGTCCACGGAGGAGCGGGCGGCGCGCAAGCGGGCCTATGCCGTGGCCGCGGCCGCCGACGTCCGCCGCCGTGCGGCCCAGCTGGTGCAGGCCTGGAGCCCGGACCAGGGCGGCTTCGTCCGCACGCTGGAGACGGCCGGCTCCGGCAACGCGACCTACCCGACGAGCCAGGCGGCGCTGAATGCCGTGAGCGACGCGCTCTTCTACTTCGAGCGCGAGGTGAAGGACATGAAGCTCGCGCGGCCACTCGGGCTTCGGGACTGCTCCACCGCGACGTGCCCGGAGTTCCTGGAGTCGCGAATCTCCGCGCGCTCGAAGGCGAACGTGCGCGCCAACCTGGTGGGCTTCCGGCGGCTCATCCAGGGCTGCGGCGAGGGCAACGAGGGCACGGCGTTCGACGACCTGCTGAAGGCCTCCGGTGCCGAGGCGCTGGCGACGAAGCTCCAGGAGCGGATGGTGGCGGCCGAGACGGCCATCGACGCCGTGCCGGGCGCCGGCCTGGAGGCGCCGCTCGCGCAGGACCCGGCCTCGGTGCGGGCGCTCTACGACGCGGTCAAGGGCGTGACGGACGTGCTCAAGACGGAGCTGGTCACCGTGCTGGATTTGGAGCTGCCCCAGAGTGTCGAGGGGGACAATGACTGACAGGGCGCCGGGCGCCCCGCGCGCGGCCGAGCGGCTGTGGCGGTACCTGCTCGCGCCGCGGGACATCGCCGCGCTCGCCGTCTTCCGGGTGGCCGTCGGGCTGCTCGTCACCGTTTCCGCAATCCGCTTCCTGGTCTACGGCTGGGTGGACGTGCTCTTCACCCAGCCCCGGTTCCACTTCACCTACTGGGGCTTCGACTGGGTGCCCGCGCTCCCGGCGCCGTGGATGCACGCCGTCTTCGCGGTGCTCGCGGTGCTGGGCCTCTGCGTGGCGGCGGGCCTCTTCTACCGGGTGGCGGTGGCGCTGCTCTTCGTCGGCTTCACCTACGTCCAGCTCGTGGACGTCAGCAACTACCTCAACCACTACTACCTGGTGAGCCTGCTGCTGGGGCTGCTGTGCTTCGTCCCGGCGCACCGGGCCTTCTCCGTGGATGCGTGGCGCAAGCCGGCGCTGCGCCAGGAGTGGCTGCCGGCCTGGTGCACGCTGCTGCTGCGCTTCCAGGTCGCCGTCGTCTACGTGTTCGCCGGGCTGGCCAAGCTCACCACGGACTGGCTCGTCCACGCGCAGCCGCTCAACATCTGGCTGGCGGCCCGGACGAGCCTCCCGGTGGTGGGACCGCTGCTGGAGCAGCGCTGGGTGGCCTACGCCGCGGCCTGGTCGGGCTTCCTCTTCGACACCACCATCGTCGCCTTCCTGCTCACGCGGCGGCTGCGCCCCTTCGCCTACGTCGTGGTGGTGGGGTTCCACGCGGCCACCTCGGCGCTGTTCCCCATCGGGATGTTCCCCTTCATCATGGTCGCCGCGGCGCTCGTCTTCTTCGAGCCCTCGTGGCCGCGAGGGCTGCTCCAGCGCGTGCGCGTGCGCCTGACGAAGCGGCCCCCGAAGAACCTGGTGGCGGTCGCCGCTCCGAGCAGAGGCACTCCCGGCTGGAAGGGCTGGCTGGCCCTCGGCGTGGCCGCGGCTTATGCGCTCGTGCAGGTGGGGGTTCCGCTGAGGACGCACCTGTATGGAGGCAATGTCCTCTGGCACGAGCAGGGCATGCGCTTCTCGTGGCGGGTGATGGCGCGCGAGAAGAACGGCAGCGTGACGTTCATGGTCCGCGCCCCGGCCACCGGCAAGGAGTGGCACGTCACGCCCAAGCAGTACCTCACGCGGCTGCAGGAGCGGGAGATGTCCGTGCAGCCCGACCTCATCCTCCAGCTCGCGCGGCGCATCGCCCGCGACTTCGAGGCGAAGGGCGTGGGCCCCGTGGAGGTCCGGGCCGACGTGCAGGTGTCCCTCAACGGGCGTCCCGCCGAGCAGCTCGTGGACCCGACGGTGGACCTCGCGCGTGAGGTGGACGGGCTCGAGCCCAAGGCCTGGATCCGGCCCGCGCCCGAGTCGGCCCCCATCCGCCTGCGCCCCACCCTGAGCGCCGCGCGGGCCACGAGCCCCTGAGCATCGGGACGGCCTCCTGGCGCCCTTCCCTATTCTGGCGCGCCGAACGCGGTGAGCGGGTCTTCCAGCAGCTCCCGCACGGTGCGGGCCAGCACGCCCGCGTGGTAGCCGTCGATGAAGCGGTGGTCGATGGACGCGTTGACGCTCATCACCCGCCCCACCACCACCCGCGCGCCCTCCACCACCGCCGTCTCCCGCACCGCGCCGGGCGCAAGGAACACGGGCACCCGGGTGAAGGGCACCAGCGGCAGGTACGCGGTGTCCAGCCCCAGCGCGCCCACGTCCGCGACGACGGCCCCGCCAAAGGCGTCCCTCGGAAGTCCGAAGCGGCCCAGGTCCATGTTGAGCGTCACCGCGAAAAAGGACACCAGCCGCGTGAAGAGGTTGAGCAGCGGAGCCGGAACCCGCCCCACCCACCGCCAGCCCTGTCGAGAGACCCCGTCCTCGCGCAGCGCGGCGTCCAGCTCCGCCGCCAGCTCGCGCAGGCCCTTCCGGTCCGCGTCCACCACCCGTACGGGAAGCAGCCGCATCACACCGCCTGGTTCCGTGCGCGCCACCAGCGCGGACACGGTGACGCGCTGGCGCAGGTAGATGCGGTTGAAGCGCAGGACGGCATTCGCCTCCGGGCAGCGGCGCAGTGCCTCCGCCAGCGCCTTGAGCACCAGGTGCATCACCGTGAGCCGCACCCCGGTCCGCGCCCGGAAGTCCTCCAGCCAGGTCAGCGCCCGGTCCATGCGCACCGTCAGCGTGCCGTAGACGGTGGGGTCATACGCCGTCTCCCAGCTGCCGATGGCCAGCTTGCGGAAGCTCGACACCTGCCGCTGGGGGACCAGCTCCACGTGCGCCATCGCTCACCCCACCCCGGGAACCTGCGCCTCCCAGCCTCCGGACGCCTCGGACACCAGGGAAGGCCCCGCCCGGACGGATGCCCTCCGACCAGCACCTCCCGGCCCGGGGCCAATTACGGAGTGCGCGGCGCCTCCAGGCAGGGCATAGAGGCGCCGAGGGCCCACGGTCCATCAGTGGACCCTTGACGCGCCGGTGTCTGACGGTAGGCTGCCCCGCTTTTTGCATATCCCGTGGAGGTCGTTCCCGTGCTGGTTGCACTCATCCTCGTATCGATCGGGTTTGCCGTGACACTCGGCATCCTGCTCTTCGGTGGCTCGAATCGGGCCGCGCTCCCGTCCTCCGCCTCCTCGTCTTCCTCGGGCCGCAACGAGCTGGAGTCGGAGACGCAGCGCCGCGCCAAGGCGGAGGCGGAGCTTCAGCGGAAGCAGAAGGAGCTGGATGAGCAGCGGGCCCAGCTGAAGGACGTGAAGGACGAGCTCAAGCAGACCAAGCGCAAGCTCTTCGAGCAGAAGGAGTCGGAGAAGGGCCCGCAGGACCTGGCGAAGGCCCGCGCCGAGGTGGAGCGCGCCGCGTCCCTGCAGCTCGAACAGACCCGCGAGGAGCTGTCGAACGTCCTGACGGAGAACCAGCGCCTGAGGTCGGAGCTGGAGTCGCGTGGCCGCCGCCCGCAGCCCGCGCCGGTGACGGCGCCCGTGACGGTCGTCGCCGCGGCCCCTGCGCCCGCGCAGCAGATCTCCGCCCCCGCCAAGGAGGGCGAGCACGTGGTGGCGACCACGGTGGCGGTGACGCCGGTGGCCGACGCCGCGCAGCAGGACCGTGGCCAGCGCCGCTACCGCGAGCTGAACGACGCGGACCGCGAGAAGATGGAGCGGCTGGAGCAGCTCGCGAACAAGGAGCGCTCGCGCGCGGTGGAGCTGGAGAAGGAGCTGCGCCGGGTGAAGGGCCGCACGGAGACGCAGCAGCGCGTCTACGCGGCCACGAAGAACGACCTGGACCTGATGCGGGACAAGTACAAGGCGCTGGAGAAGCGCCTCAACCGCACGCTGCTGGAGCGCGACCTGCTCCGCCGCGCCATCAAGGACCTGGAGAAGAAGACCGGCATGCTGGCCGACCGCACGGAGCTGACGCCGGAGGAGATGGCGGCCAGCGACCAGCGCACCGAGGAGACCTCGCGCGTGCGCGCGGAGACCGAGGCCCAGTCCGCTGCCCAGCAGGCCCCCGTCGCCGCCGCCGAGCCCACGGCGTCCGAGCCGTCCGCCACCGAGCCCACGACGCCGGGCGACTCCGAGCAGAAGCCCGCGCCCGTCTGACGCACGGCCTCGTCGCTTCGAGCTGAAGGGCTCGGTCTCCGGGAGGAAGCTCCCCGGGGCCGGGCCCTTCGCCGTTTCAGCCCCTCACTATCGCTTCGAGCTGAAGGGCTCGGTCTCCGGGGTCACGCTCCGGGGCCGGGCCCTTCGCCGTTTCAGCCCCTCACTCTCCCGCGCAGCGGCCCGAGGTCGCGGGGCTCTCGCCCTGGCTCAGCCCCGCCTGCAGCTTCTCCAGCAGGCGCTTCAGCTCCACCACCTCGGAGGCCGACAGGTACCGGGTGAGCTCGCCATCCGCCCACTGGAGCGCGGAGCGCATCAACTCCAGCTCCACCTGCCCCTTGTCCGTCAGCTCCAGTCGCACGCAGCGGCGGTTCTCTCCCGCGAGCCGGTTCACCAGGCCGTCCTCTTCCAGCCTGTCCACCAGCCGGCTCACCGCAGGCGGGTCCACCGAGAGGCCATCCGCCAGGGACACCTGGCTGCGCGCGCCTCCGGCGATGACCTTCAAGGCCAGTAGCTGCATGAAGGGCCTGCCCGTCTGCTCCCCGAGCCGCTCCGTCAGGAGCCGGCGCAGGGCGCGACGCAGAGAGCCCAGTTGCTCCGGGAGCGTCATTCTGCGTAGAAGAATGGTTGCAGACTACAACCGTTGTCAATTACATCTGCGCCCGACGCAGGCCGTCACACGGGGGGAGTCCAAGCAGTACACGCCGCTACCCTCTTCATTCCCTCTCGTCTGACGTATGGCCACCCCTCCCGTCCTCCTCCTGGCGCTCCTCGCGGTCTCCTCCCAGACCGAGCCCACCCCGTCCCCCGTCCCCTTCCAGCCGAAGGTGGAGGACGCGATGCTCACCCCCGTCCCTCCCGCCCCCAAGCTGGTGAAGGACTGGAACGAAGCGCTGGGCCTGGTGCGCGAGCGCTCCACGGACCTGCGCAGCGCGGAGGCCGGTGTCCAGCGCGCCTCGGGCCGCTGGCGTCAGGCCCTCGGCGCGCTGCTGCCCAACGCGCGCGCCCAGGCCGGCGTGGCTCATGACCTCCTCAACCCGGACGTGCCCGCGGGGGTGTCCCCCGGTGCCGCTGGCGACGGGCGCACGCCCACCACGCCCGCGGGCACCGTCACCGCGACGCTGACGCAGTCGGTGGTGGACGTGAGCGCCTGGCGCGGGCTGTCCTCGGCCCGAGCCGCCGAGGCCGGCGCGGTGGCCAGCCTCCAGGACGTGCGCCGCCGCCTCACGCTGGGCGTGGCGCAGGTGCTGGTGGCCACGGTGGCCGCCGAGCGCGCCGCGGAAATCAACCGGGTGGGGCTGCGCCAGGCACTGGAGCGCGCCGCCCTCACCCAGCGCAGCTTCGAGCTGGGCGCGGGAAACCAGCTGGACGTGGTGCGCGTGGAGCAGGACGTCGCGGTGGCGCGCGGCGCCCTCATCGCCGGCGACGAGCAGCTTCGCCAGACGCGCGAGGCGCTGGGCTTCACGCTGGGCTTCGGCCAGCCGGTGGGCGTCGACCCGTCCTTCAACCTGCAGGGCCTGGTGGACCAGACGCGCAATGACTGCGCCCCGCTGGAGAGCCTGGACGCACGGCCCGACCTGGTGGCGTCGCGGGCCCAGGTGGAGTCCGCCAAGGACAGCCGGCGTCAGGCCTCCGCCGGCTACCTGCCCACGCTGGGCGTCTCCAGCACCCTCTACGGCCTCACCACCGACCCGGGCTTCGGCCGCTTCGCCACGTGGAATGTCTCCGCCGTGCTCTCGGTGCCGATTTGGGAAGGTGGCAGCCGCTCGGGGCTGGTGCGCGAGCGCGCGGGCGTGGAGGAGCAGGCGTCCGCGGCGCTGGAGAGCGCGCGCCGGGACGTGGCGCTGGAGGTGGCCCAGGCGCGGCGCGGGGTGCAGGTGGCCGAGGCGCTGGTGAAGACGGCGACCGAGTCGAGAGACCTCGCGGAGCGCACCGACCGGCTGACGCGCCGGGCTTTTGAAGTGGGCCGCGGCAGCAGCCTGGAGCTGGTGCAGAGCGCGGCGGCCCTGCGCCAGGCACAGCTGACGCTGGTGCTGCGCGAATTCGAGTTGGTCCAGGCACGCCTGGACGCATTCCTGACGGAGGCCCGGTGCGACTGGTGAAACGGGTACGTCCCCTGGAGATGAAGATGAAGACGGTTTGGAGTTTCACCCTGCTGGCGATGGTGGCGGGCTGCTCGGGACAGAAGGCCGCTCCGGCCGCGCCCCCGCCTCGCGAGGTGGAAGTCGTCACGCTCGCGCCCCATGAGGTGCGGGACACCGGCGAGTACCTCGGCTCGCTGCTGTCGCGGCAGAGCCTCACCGTGCTGCCGCAGGTGGCCGG
Organism: Pyxidicoccus xibeiensis; assembly: GCF_024198175.1. Classification (NCBI taxonomy): domain Bacteria; kingdom Pseudomonadati; phylum Myxococcota; class Myxococcia; order Myxococcales; family Myxococcaceae; genus Pyxidicoccus; species Pyxidicoccus xibeiensis. Next base: position 862,898 of record NZ_JAJVKV010000005.1, on the reverse strand, counting down.
CTACATCCGGAAGATTCACGTGCGCCCCGGCCAGCAGGTGGAGGCCGGCGCGGCGTTGGTGGAAGTCGACGCGCGCGAGGAGACGGCCGCGCTCGACAGCGCCCAGGCGCAGCTCAGCTCCTCGCAGGTGAACCTGGAGCTGTCGCGCCGCACACTCGCCCGCACGGAGGCGCTCCACAAGGAGGGCCTCGCCAGCGCCCAGGAGCTGGAGGCCGGCCGCGCGCAGGTGCAGGCCGCCGAGGCCGCCTCGCGCTCCTCCGCCGCGCAGGTGGCGCAGCGTCAGGTGCAGCTGCAGTACCACGTGGTGCGCGCGCCCTTTGCCGGCACCGTGGGCGACGTCGTCATCCGCCAGGGGGACTTCGTCAGCGCCACCACGCCGCTGACCAGCGTGGCCCAGTCGGACGTCCTCGAGGTGAGCGTGGCGGTGCCCTCAACGCGCGCCCGCTCGCTGAAGCCGGACACGGCACTGGAAATCCTCGACGCCCAGGGCAAGGTGCTGCTCACCAGCTCCATCTTCTTCGTGGCACCGCAGGCCGACCCGCGCACCCAGCTGGTGGAGGTGAAGGCCGCCTTCCGCAACACGGGGGGCCTGCGCCCCAGCGAGCTGGTGCGTGCGCGCATCGTCTACTCCGTGCGGGACGCCCTGCAGATTCCGGCGCTCGCGGTGGTGCGCCAGAGCGGCCAGCCCTTCGCGCTGGTGGTGAAGGAGAAGGACGGCAAGACGGTGGTGGAGCGCCGCCCCATCACCCTGGGCGCGCTGGGCGACATGGCCTACGTGGTGGAGAAGGGCCTGTCGGCGGGAGACCTCGTCGCCCTCTCCTCCATGCAGGCGCTGCGCGATGGCATGCCCGTGAAGGTGAAGGCCGCGGCCCGGGCCGCGGCGGACTCCGGCGCCGAGGCGCTGAAGAACGCGCCCCCAGGCGGAACCGGAGGCGGCGCTCCTGTCGGGGGCAGCCGCTGAGCTGAGGACTCAAGCACCATGTTCGTCGACTTCTTCATCCGCCGGCCCGTCTTCGCCATCGTCTGCTCCATCCTGCTGACGCTGGTGGGCGTGATTGCCATCCCCACGCTCCCCATCGCCCAGTACCCGGACCTGGCGCCTCCCCAGGTCACCGTCACCGCCAGCTACGTGGGCGCCAGCGCCGAGGTGGTGGAGAGCGCCGTCACTATTCCTCTGGAGCAGGAGCTCAACGGCGTGGAGGGGATGCGCTACATCACCTCCACCAGCAGCAACGACGGCACCAGCCAGATTACCGTCACCTTCGAGCCCACCCGCGACATCGAGGTGGCCGCCGTCGACGTGCAGAACCGCGTCAGCCGCGCCGCCGCCCGCCTGCCCGCGCAGGTGAACCAGACGGGCATCGTCGTCAACAAGGCCTCCAGCCAGATGCTGATGACGGTGGCGCTCTTCAGCGATGACGGGCGCTACGACGCGAAGTTCCTCAGCAACTACGCCGACGTGAACCTGAAGGACGCCATCAAGCGCGTGCGCGGCGTGGGCGAGGTGCGCATCTTCGGCGAGCGCAAGTTCTCCATGCGCTTGTGGCTGGACCCCACGGAGCTGGCGCGCCGCAAGCTGACACCCCAGGACGTGACGCGCGCGCTGCAGGAGCAGAACCTCCAAGTGGCCGCGGGCCAGGTGGGCCAGCCTCCCTCCGCCGCCGACCAGCCCTACCAGCTCGCGGTGCGGGCGCGCGGGCGGCTCGTGGAGCCCGACGAGTTCGGGGACATCGTCCTCATGCGCCAGAACGACGGCAAGAGCGTGCGCGTGAAGGACGTGGGCCGCGTGGAGATGGGCGCGGAGAACTACGGCACGCTGCTGCGCTTCAGCGGCAAGACGGCCGTGGGTCTCGCCATCTTCCAGCTGCCCACCGCCAACGCGCTCGACGTGCGTGACGGCGTCTACGCGGAGCTGGAGCGGCTGTCCCAGCAGTTCCCTCCGGGCATGCAGTTCCAGACGGGCACGGACACCACGCTCGCGGTGCGCGCCTCCATCCACGAGGTGGTGCAGACGCTGGTGGAGGCCATCCTCCTCGTCATCCTCGTCATCTTCGTGTTCCTGCACGGCTGGCGCAGCGTGCTCATCACCGCCTTCACCCTCCCCGTCTCCCTGCTGGGCACCTTCGCCTTCGTCCAGCTGATGGGCTTCTCCATCAACACCCTCACGCTCTTCGGCCTCACGCTGGCCACGGGTCTGGTGGTGGATGACGCCATCGTCGTCATCGAGAACATCGAGCGGCTGATGGTGGAGCGGAAGCTGTCGGCCGTGGAGGCCGCACGCGAGGGCATGAAGGAGGTGGCCGGCGCGGTCATCGCCATCTCCATCGTGCTGGTGGCGGTGTTCGTCCCGGTGGCGCTCTTCCCCGGCACCACCGGCGCCATCTACCGCCAGTTCGCGCTGACCATCGCCGCGTCGGTGGCGCTGTCCACCTTCTGCGCCCTCACGCTCACGCCCGCCCTGAGCGCGCGGATGCTCCGGCACCACCACGGGGAGAAGTGGATCTTCTTCCGCTGGGTGGACCGCGCGCTGGACTGGACGAAGGCCTCCTATGGCCGGGGACTGCGCCGGCTGCTGAAGCACCCGGTCATCATCCTGGTGGCCTTCCTCCTGTGCATCGCCGGGACGGTGGCGCTCTTCCGGGCGGCCCCCACGGGCTTCATCCCCGACGAGGACCAGGGCTACCTCATCATCTCCGTGCAGGGCCCGGAGGGCATGTCGCTGGCCCAGACGGAGAAGGTCCTCGCCGAGGCGGAGCAGGTGCTGAAGGCCCAGCCGGAGGTGCGCGCCATGTTCGCCATCGGCGGCTTCTCCTTCCAGGGCACCGGCCCCAACATGGCCACCATCTTCACCTCCCTGCACCCCTGGGAGCAGCGGCTGAAGAAGGAGCAGTCGGTGGCCGCGCTCGTGGAGCGGCTGCGTGGACCGCTGGGCCGCATCGGCGGCGCGCGGGTGATGCCGTTCCAGCCTCCCGCCATCCGCGGCGTCGGCAGCGTGGGCGGCTTCCAGTACATCGTCGAGGACATCGCCGGCACCAGCTCGCTGGACCAGCTCGCCTCCGCCGTCCAGGGGCTGGTGGCCAAGAGCAACGAGCAGGGCCAGCTGCGCGGCGTGTTCACCACCTTCAACGCCGACACGCCGCTGCTGGACGTGGAGGTGGACCGTCAGAAGGCCAAGGCGCTCGGGGTGCCCATTGAGCAGATCTTCGGAACGATGCAGGTCTACATGGGCAGCCAGTACGTCAACGACTTCAACTACGCCAACCGCACCTACCGCGTCTATGTGCAGGCCGAGCAGCAGTTCCGCGACAGCCCGCAGGACATCGGCGCCTTCTACGTGCGCAGCGACACCGGAGACATGATTCCGCTGGAGTCGCTGGTGAAGGTGGAGCCGACGGTGTCCGCCCAGGTCATCCGGCACTACAACCTCTTCCGCGCGGTGGAGATCAACGGCCAGCCCGCGCCGGGCGTGTCCTCCGGCCAGGCGCTGGAGGCCATGGAGACCCTGGCCGCGGAGCACCTGCCCCAGGGCATGGGCGCGGAGTGGACGGGCATCAGCCTGGAGCAGAAGCAGAGCGGCGGTCAGACGCTCATCATCTTCGGCCTGGGCCTGCTGTTCGTCTTCCTGGTGCTCGCCGCGCAGTACGAGAGCTTCACCCTGCCGCTGGTCATCATCTTCTCGGTGCCCCTGGCCATCATGGGCGCGCTGGGGCTGCAGTTGGCGCGCGGCTACGCCAACGACGTGTTCTGCCAGGTGGGGCTCGTCATGCTGGTGGGGCTTGCCAGCAAGAACGCCATCCTCATCGTCGAGTTCGCCGAGCAGTTGAGGGCGACGGGCAAGAATGCCGTCGACGCGGTGGTGGAGGCGGCCGAGGTGCGGCTGCGGCCCATCCTGATGACGTCGATTGCCTTCCTCCTCGGCGTGGTGCCGCTGATGACGGCCTCGGGCGCGGGCGCGGCGTCGCGCAACTCGCTGGGCACGGCGGTGTTCGGCGGCATGCTGGTGTCCACGGTGGTCAACTTCGTCTTCATCCCCGGCCTCTACGTGCTGATGCAGAAGCTGCGGGGCGAGGCGAAGCGGACCGTCGGCAATGACGGCGACGTGGTGGCGCCTCCGGCTCCGTCGCACTGAAGCGCGGGGGCCCTGGACTCCACCAGGGCCCCTACGCGTGCCGGGCCTTCTCGATGAGCCCGGCGAGCAGCGTGCGGTGACAGACCTGTTCGAGGATGCAGTCCTTCGAGCAGAGCAGCGTCACCGTCTCGCCGCGGTCCACGCGGGCCGCGAGCGCGGAGATCTTCTCCTGCTGGGCCTGCATCTCCTGGATGTACCGCTCGCGGTAGACGTCGAGTGTGATGGGCGTCTGGCTCTTCCCGTAGAAGGCGTCGAAGAGGTCCGGGCTGGGCGCCAGGTCGCTCATCCACACGTCCCAGGTCTCCTTGGCCTTGGGCAGGCCCCGCGGCCGGTATCGGCAGACCAGGACCCGGAAGCCGTCATCAGGCTCCGAAGGCACACACCAGCGCTTGGTCTTGATGGGCATCCCTGCTCAACGACTGGATGCCTGCTTGGTATTCCTCCGGGCCTCACCCGACTTCTTACCGGGATCGATCAGCCGCGGACGGAAGACCTGTCCCCAAGTCCCTGTAACTGCTTGGCTTCTGTCATGCGCAGCGTTCGGCACGCGCCCTGCTATGGGGTGGCCCGGGCAGCACGGGGCGGTACGGCGGTCGGGGCGGGTCGGGCGGGCAGCACGGGCGGCGGGTTGGGCGGGGCGGTACGGGCGGCGGCGGGTGGGGCGGGCAGCACGGGGCAGCACAGCAGCACAGGGCGGCGGGTTGGGCGGGGCGGTACGGGCGGCGGCGGGTGGGGCGGGCAGCACGGGGCAGCACAGCAGCACAGGGCGGCGGGGCGGACGGGGCAGCACGGGGCGGCGGGGCAGACGGGGCAGCACGGCAACACGGGGCGGTACCGGGCAGCACGGCAACACGAGGCGGTACGGAGCAGCACAGCAGTACGGGCGGCGGGTTGGACGGGGCAGCACGGCAACACGGGGCGGTACGGGGCGGTACGGGGCAGCGCAGCAGTACGGGCGGCGGGTTGGACGGGGCAGCACGGCAGCACGGGGCGGTACGGGGCAGCACAGCGGTACGGGCGGGTTGGTTGGGCGGGGTAGCACGGCAGCACGGGGCGGTACGGGCGGCGGGTAGGTCGGGGCAGCACAAGCAGCACAAGCAGCAAGGGGCAGCACAGCGGAACGGGCGGCGGGTAGGTCGGGGCAGCACGGCGGTCAGAGCGGGATTCAACCTGCTCCAGTCGGACGGCTCGGGCGTGAGGGATGGGGAAAGGGAGCCGGTCCTCAGCGGAGGAGTGCATTCGCGAGGACCGGTTTGCCCTCATCCACCTCGAGAAGACACACAACCCATCGGAGGACCCGGTCGGCGCGCGCGCTAGATTTCGTAATGCGCGTCCTCGGCGACAGTGGCGGAGGGACCGGCGCAGGGCAGCTCCAGGGTGAACGTGGAGCCGGTCCCGGGCTCGCTCTGGAGGCGGATGGTGCCTCCATGCGCCTCCGCGAGTCGGCGGCTGAGGTAGAGGCCCAGCCCCAGCCCTCCGTAGTGCTTGTCGGACACGGCGCGCTCGAAGCGCTCGAAGATGCGCTCGCGCCGTGCCGGGTCGATGCCAATCCCCTGGTCCCGGACGGAGACTCGCGCGAGTCCAGCCTCCGCTCCGAAAGAGACCTCGATGGGGCGGCCCGCTCCAAACTTGATGGCATTGGAGAGCAGGCTGGTGAGGATCTGCACGATGCGGTCGCGGTCCCAGCGTCCGACGACCCGGCCCCCTTCCCTCACCAGGACGGTGCAGCCCGCCCTCGACAGGTCCAGCGAGAGCGCCTCCAGCACCTCCCGGACGACACCGCCGAGCTCCACGTCGTCCAGGTCCAGCGGGAGCCACCGCGCATGGACCCGCGTCACATCCAGCAGGTCCCTGTTCAGCCGCCGCAGGCGCGCGCCCTGACGCAGGGCCCGCTCGACCAGCCTGCCCAACAGCTGCGGGTCGATGGCACGACCGGACTGGAGGACGCGGGCCATGGACTGCAGTGCCAGGGTGAGCGACGTCATCGGCGTGTTGAGCTCGTGCGAGGCAACCGACAGGAACTCGTCCCGCACCTGGATGGCCTCCTGCGTCTTCCGGTAGAGCCGCGCATTGTCGATGGCCACCGCCGCCCGCCGTGCCACCTCCCGCGCCAGCTGGAGGTCCGCGGCCCCATAGCGGCGTCCCGGTGCGGACGAGACGAGGCTCAGCGCCCCGAGCGTCTGCCCTCGCGCCACGAGCGGCACCACGATGAGGCTCCGGATTCCGAGCCCCAGGATGAGCCGGGCGTGCTCCTCGTCTTCACAGTTGCGCCGCGTGTCGGCGTCGGAGAACTCGGCGAACAGCAGCGGCACGCCCTCTCGCAGCACCCGTGCCGCCGGGTGGCGCGAGTCCAGGCGTGGCGGGTAGCGCTTCCGGAGCTCCTCCAGCAGCGGCTCCTTCGCCGGGTCGTGATGCGCCCCGGAGATGCGCTGGATGACCTCCCCCTCCACGACGTCGATGACACACCAGTCCGCCAGGGAGCGCACGCACAGGTGACCGAGGCGGACCAGCGTATCGGCATAGTCGAGTGACTCCGACAGCAGCGCCCCCGACTCGGCGAGGAACGCCGCGCGGCGCTCCGCGGCCTCCGCCTCCGCGCGTGCGGCCTGCTCCTTGCCCAGGAGCACCACCTTCTCCAGCGAGATGGCCGCCTGCGTGGCGAGCAGCTCCAGGGCCACGAGTCGCTCGGCCGTGAAGGCGCCCACGAGCAGGCCGTTCTCCAGGTAGAGCAGCCCCACCGTCTCGGCCTGCCGCAGGATGGGCATGCAGAGGACGGAGTGAAGACTGGTCCGTGCGAAGTAGTCGTCTCCGGAGAACCGGCCCGCGGCGGAGGCGGCATCCGCGAGGATGACGTGCTGCTTCGTCCGCTGCACGTAGCGGAGGACCGACACGGGGACGTGCGGCGAGTCCTCCACGGGCGCGGAGCCATGCAGGCTCACCACGGCCTCCCGCTCACCGAGGGTGGCCTCCGCTTCGATGGAGAGCCGCCCCGCGTCGCAGAGGATGAAGACGGCGCGCTGCGCCCCGCCCTGCTCCAGGACCACCGAGAGCAGCGTGCGGACCAGCCTGTCGTACTCCAGCTCGCTGGAGAGCGTCAGCGAGGCCTTGGCCACCGCGAGCAAATCGAGCTGCTCGGAGCGCACGGCGAGGGTGGCGGTGGGCGCGAGCGCCTGGGGCTCCCGCATCCGGGGGCCGCTCGCGTCGAGCTGGCGCACCTTGCCGTCGGCGCCCCACCGCAGATAGCGGGCGCGCGCCTCGCGCAGGTAGGTGCCGGCAATCAGCTCGCGGCCGCGAGCACGCCAGGCCCGGGCCGCGAGCTCGTAGGCCAGCGCCTCGTCCTGGACGAAGCCCTGCTCACCCGCCTGGCGGATGGCCTCCTCGTAGTAGCGCTCGGCGTCCAGGTCCCGGCCTTCGAGCCGGGCCAGCTCCGCGGCCACCAGCGCCGCGCGGTGCCCGAAGTTCTCCGGGCAGTTCTTCGCCCAGGACACCAGCTGCCGGTGGTGGGCGGTGAGCGCGGCCAGGTGGCGCGGCCGCTCCTCGACGGGCGCCACCGCATGGTGCGCCGCCCGCGCGAGCGCGGCATGGAAGTGGTACTCGGCGACCTCGAAGAAGGAGGTGGACGACCAGAGCAGCCGCTCCGCCTTCTCCGCCGCCACCACGGCCCCCGCGGTGTCACCCGCGTACAGCCGCGCCTGCAGCTTGCGGACGTAGTACCAGCACGTCGCTATCGCCAGCCGGGCATCCCCCTCCAGGTGCTGCTCGAAGCGGGCCTCGTCGAACCAGGCGTCGTTGAAGGACGCGAAGTCGGGCAGCAGCCCCCGGAGCGTCCGGATGAACCGGAGCTGTCCGGTGACGATGTCGACGATGAGCCCGAACCTCGCCCTGCGCGCGAACTCCAGCGCGCCCTCGGCCTCCCGCTGCACCTCCGCGAGCGGGTCTCCCCGCGCGAGCAGCAGCGTGACGAGGCAGTTGAGGGTGTAGGCGGCATAGGTGAGGTCGCCCGTCTCCTGCGCCGCCTCGAAGCCCCGCCGCAGCAGGTCGGGGCTGGTGCGCAGGTGGCGCGTCCAGGGGCTGACCCGATGCCCGAAGCCCAGGTAGACGCGCGCCTTGAGCCGCTGCGGCCCCCGGCTCTCCAGCAGGTCGAAGCCCAGCTTGCCGAAGCGGTAGCCCCGCTGGAAGTCGCCGAAGAACGGCCCCAGCAGCATCCCGAGCCAGACGTAGGCCAGGCAGGAGGCGTCGCTGTTGCCGTGCTCCAGGCTGAGGTTCGCCATGCGGCAGACGACGAGCCCGAGCAGGTTCTTGTCGGTGAACAGCGCCGGAGACTGCGCGGACGTCAGGACGTCCATCGTCGCGCGGTGCACCGGGTCGGTCATCCGCGGCAGGTCGACCAGCTCCTCGATGGAGCGGCTGCCGAGCTGCCGCCAGATGCGCTCGTGCTCCCGCTGGACCTCCTCTTCCGCCGGGTGTGGCGACCAGGTGATGCCCACCCGCCGGAGGTAGTCGAGACACACCTCGACTCCCTGGTCGCTCCGGTCCAGCGTCGTGTACAGGGCCACGCGCGCGCAGGTGACGGCGGCCACGTCGACGAGGTTCGCCGCGCGCCGCGACAGCAGCTCCAGCCGCTCCTTCGCCGCCCCCAGCTCGCCCGTCAGGTACTCGCACTCGGCGCGGTGGAACTGGAGCTCGAAGGTCAGCGCGTACCGCCGCTCCCAGCTGTCCTCCGGCAACAGCTCCGCGCCGGCCGCGAGGTACTTCAGCGCCGAGGCATAGGCCGCCGACCGCCGGGCCCGCCTGCCCGCGATGAGGTTGAGCTCGGCCACGCGCTCGCGCTCCTCGCGCGACGTGAGCAGCGCGGCCCCGCGGTCCAGCTGGTTGACGATGTCGAAGACCTTCTCCTCCAGCTGCTCCGGCGCCGTGCGCGACGAGAGGAGCCTGCCGATGCGCAGGTGCACCGCCGCCCAGGTCCCCTCGGGGATGAGCGAGTACGCCGCCTCCTGGATGCGGTCATGGAGGAACTTGTACGTGCCGTCCGTGCGGAAGACGAGCCCCGCGCGCACGGCATCCCACAGCTCCTCGTGGGCCACCTCCTCGGAGCAGCCATGAAGCATCATGAGGAGGGCCACCTCCGCGGTGCTGCCCAGGCAGGCCAGCTGCGTCAGCGCATCCCGGGTGCTGGCGGGCAGCCGCGCCAGCTTGCCGACCATCAGCGAGACGACGTTGTCGGTGAAGCCCTTGGCGCGAATCCGCCCCATGTCCCAGCGGAAGACACCAGCGCGCCGGTCGAACGCAATCAACTGCTCGTCGTGGAGTGCCTCCAGGAACTGGAGCGCGAAGAAGGGGTTGCCCGCCGTCTTCTCGTGCACGAGGTCCGCGAGCGGCCCGGCGGCCCGGCGGCCGCAGTGCAGCGTCTCGCTCACGAGGGTGACCAGGTGCTCGCGCGAGAGCGGACCGAGCACGATGTCACTGACGCGCACGCCCTCCTTCCGGACCCGGTCCAGCGCCAGCATGAGCGGGTGGGTGGCGGGCACCTCGTTGTCGCGATACGCGCCGATGACGAGGAGGGAGCGCGTCTCCGCATCGGTCATCACGTCTTGGAGCAGCGCGAGGCTCGCCGAGTCGGCCCACTGGAGGTCGTCGAGGAAGAGCGCGAGGGGATGCTCCTTCCGGGAGAACACCCCGATGAAGCGCCGCCACACCAGGCGGAAGCGGTGCTGCGCCTCCGCGGGCGGCAGCTCGGGCGCTGGCGGTTGCGGCCCGACAATCAGCTCCACCGAGGGGAGGACCTCCAGGATGAGCCGGGCGTTGACGCCGAGCGCGTCGAGCAGGCGCTGCCGGAAGACGGCGATGCGCTCCTCGCCCCGCGCGAGGACATCCAGCACCAGCTCCCGGAAGGCCTGGACGAGGGTGGAGTATGGAATGTCGCGCTGGTGCGGGTCGAACTTCCCCGAGATGAAGAAGCCCCGCTCACGGACGATGGGCTTGTGCAGCTCGTGGACCAGCATCGACTTGCCGATGCCGGAGTAGCCGGAGACGAGGACGAGCTCGGGGCTGCCCGTGTCCACCACCCGCTCGAACGCGGCCAGCAGCGCGGCCCGCTCGGCCTCGCGGCCATAGAGCTTCTGGGGAATCTCGAAGCGGCCCGACACGTCCTGCGTGGCCAGCGGGAAGGACTCCAGCCGGCCCCGGGCCCGCCAGTCGGCCAGGCACCGCTCCAGGTCGTGCCGCAGCCCCCGGGCCGTCTGGTAGCGGTCCTCCGCCATCTTCGCCAGGAGCTTGAGGACGATGGCCGAGAGGACCGCCGGCAGCTCCGGAACCAGCGCGGAGGGCGGCACCGGCGCGCGGGCGACATGGCAGTGCACCCACTCGAGCGCGTCCCGCGCCTCGAAGGGCAGGCGCCCCGTGAGCATCTCGTAGAAGGTGACGCCGAGCGCGTAGAGGTCGGCCCGGCTGTCGATGGCCCGGTTCATCCGCCCCGTCTGCTCCGGCGCCAGGTACGGCAGGGAGCCCTCGATGAGGCTCGGACTCTCCGCGGCGAGGTGCTCGCGGGGCAGGCGCGAGGCCAGCCCGAGGCCGGTGAGCTTCACCTCGCCGGTGGCCGCATGGATGAAGATGTTCTGCGGCTTGAGGTCCTTGTGGATGACGTCCCGCTCGTGCAGCTCCGACACCGCCACCACGATGGGGAGCGCCAGCTCGAGGAAGCGTCCCGGAGCCATGGGGGCACCGAGGAGCTGGTCCAGCGGCTGGCCCCCGAAGTCCTCCATCACCAGCGCCGTCATGCCCTGGTACGTCTCGAGGGAGAGCGGCTGGAGGACGGTCTGGAGACCGGGCGTCCTGCCAATCGCATTCTCGTTCTTCAGCCGCTCCAGGTCCTTCGAGCGGCTCCGGCCCGGGTCCAACACCCGGAGCAGCACCGGGCAGCCATCCCCCGTCCGCAGGCCTCGCAGCAGCAGTGTGCCCTCGCCCTCGTGGAGTGTCTCGGTGACGGTGATGGAGGAACCGCGCGTCGTCATGAAAAGCCCGCCATGGGGAGCGGGCGCCCGCCGCATGAGCCTGTGAGACAAGGCTAACCATGCAGCGCCGGCCCAAGCCGCCTCCCGGGGGCGGTCGCCGGGACGGCCGGAATGGCAGCTCGGCTGCCTGGGGACTTGCGCTCGGGCCCCGGTCCGCGTAGCGATGACACCCCGTGAAGCTCTCCCTGGCCACCCGCATCTTCCTGGGCTACGCGGTGGTGCTCGTCACGTTCGGACTGGTGTCCCTGTTCAGCGTGACGGAGCTCCACCGCAACCGCCTGGAGATCCGTCTGGTCAGCCAGGGCTACCTCCAGCTGTCGCAGGACGCGGCGGAGCTGGAGACCTTCCACACCACCCAGGAGAAGGACACCGAGCGGCTGCTGGAGGAAGGCAACGTGGAGGCGCGCCGCGCCTTCATCCGCCTGGCCCGCCTGTACTTCCCGCCCCTCATGTCCCAGCGGCTCACCTCCGCCCAGGCCAAGGCGCGCGAGGTGCTCACCTTCGCCCCGGACAGCGAGGTGCCCTTCATCCGCGGGCTGGAGCACCGCTTCGGCGAGATTCACTCCCGCTACCGCGACTACGGCCGCGCCGCCGAGGCCGTCTTCACCGCCCTCTCCTCCGAGTCCCCCGACCGGGAGCAGGTGGCCCGCGCCGCCACCGAGCTGCGCCAGATGGAGATGTCCATCGGCCGCGAGCTGCGCGTGCTGCGCGCGGCCCTGGCCAACCGCATCCGCGAGCGCGTGGACGGCGCCGAGGAGCGCGAGCGCCGCACGGGCCTGGCCATCATCAGCTTCTCCGTGCTGGCCATCGTCGTGGGCCTGGGCGCCACCGCGTGGTCCGCCCGCACGCTGCGCCCGGTGCGCACCCTCATCGAGGGCGTGTCGCGCATCGGCCGCGGTGACTACAACGCCCAGCTGGGCGTGCGCGGCGACGACGAGGTGGCCGTGCTCGCCCGCGAGTTCGACCAGATGGCCCGCTCGCTCCAGGCCCGCGAGGCCCAGCTCAAGGCCCAGGCGGAGGCCCTGATGCGCGCCGAGCAGCTGGCCGCCGTGGGCCGCATCTCCGCCCAAATCGTCCACGAGGTGCGCAACCCGCTGTCCTCCATCGGCCTCAACGTGGAGCTGCTCCAGGACGGGCTGGAGCGCGCCAGCTTCGCGTCCGAGGAGGACTCCGGCGAGGTGAGGGAGCTGCTCTCCGCCGTCACCCGCGAGGTGGACCGGCTGGCCGACGTCACCGAGCAGTACCTGCGCATGGCCCGCCCGCCCCGGCCGGACCTGGACCCGTGCGACGTCACCGCCGTGCTGGACGGCGTGCTGGACTTCACCCGCGAGGAGCTGGAGCGCGCCGGAGTCGAAGTCGCGCGCGACTTCGCCAAGGACACCCCGGCCGTGCTCGCCGACGAGGGCCAGCTCCGGCAGGTCTTCCTCAACCTGCTGCGCAACAGCCGCGAGGCCATGCCCGGCGGCGGCAGGCTCACCGTGGCCACCACCCCCCAGGACGGGGTGGTGGAAGTCACCGTGAAGGACACCGGACAGGGGATGACGGAGGAGGTCCGCCGACATCTGTTCGAGCCCTTCTTCACCACCAAGGAGGGTGGCACCGGCCTGGGACTCGCCGTGAGCCAGCAGATCCTCCAGGCCCACGGGGGCTCGCTCTCCTGCCAGAGTATTCCCGGCCAGGGAACGGCCTTCGTGTTAAGGCTTCCTCGCGCATGAGCTTCAATTCGTTCCGGGACGTGCTGCCCTCGGGGCTGCGCGTCGTCACCGTCGAGACGCCCCACCTCCACACCGCCCTGCTCGCCATCTACGTGCGGACGGGCAGTCGTCACGAGACGCCCGACAACAACGGCGTCAGCCATTACCTGGAGCACCTCTTCTTCCGGGGCAGTGCCCACTGGCCGGACACCGTGAAGATGAACGCGGCCGTGGAAGAGGTTGGCGGCAACCTCAACGGCGTCACCACCCGGGACCACGGCTACTACTACACGCCCCTCCATCCCTCGCACCTGCGCGTGGGCATGGACATCATCGGCGACATGCTCACCCGCCCCCGCCTCACGGACATGGAGGTGGAGCGGCAGATCATCCTCGAGGAGATGCTGGACGAGGTGGACGAGAAGGGCCGCGACATCGACCTGGACAACCTGTCCAAGCACCTGATGTTCCCCGGCCACCCGCTGGCGCTGAAGATTGCCGGCACGCGCGAGTCCGTCTCCGCCCTCACCCACGCCCAGGTGCTGGAGCACTTCGCGAAGCACTACGTGACGGGCAACCTGGTGGTGACGGCCGCCGGCCGGGTGAACCGGCAGGAGGTGCTGGAGCTGACCGAGCGGGCCTTCGCCGGCCTGCCTCGCGGCCCCGTCAGCACGGAGACGCCTCCGCCCTTCGGCCTGCCCGGCCCCCGGCTGCACTTCGTCGCGCACGACGAGTCGCAGACGGAGTTCCGCCTCAACTTCCGCACCGTGCCGGACCGGCACGAGGACCACCCCGCCCTCCAGATTCTCCGGCGCCTGCTGGATGACGGCCTGTCCTCGCGGCTGCCCTTCGAAATCGTGGAGAAGCGCGGGCTGGCCTACTCCGTCCACGCGTCGATTGACGCCTACCACGACTCCGGCCTCTTCGAGATTGAAGCGGCCAGCGCGCCCGAGAAGGCCGCGCAGGTGGTGGAGGAGATGTTTCGCGTGCTGGGCACCCTCTGCGACACGGAGGTGGGCGAGGAGGAGCTGTCCCGCGCCAAGCGCCGCCACCGCATGCTGCTGGAGTTCGCGCAGGACTCGCCGGGGGAGCTGTCCGGCTGGTTCGGCGTCAACGAGCTGTTCGACGCGGCCGAGTCCTTCAGCCACCGCGCGGACCTGGTGGATGCGCAGTCCGCCGCGCGCGTGCGAGAGGTGGCCCGGCGCTACTTCCACCGGGAGAACCTCACGGTGGTGGCGGTGGGCCAGCGCAAGGGCCTGAAGGCCCTGGAGCGCGTGGTGGCGGAGGCCCCCGGGCTGCCGGCGCCGGAGGCTCCGCTCCTGGCGGCCGTCAGCGGCCGCCGCGGATGATGACGGGGCCGGAGAACTTCTTCTTCGGCTTCGGCAGCAGGGCCGTGAGGCTCTTCTTGATGGCGAGGTACTCGGCGTTCTTCGGCTCGCGCTTCAGCGCCTCGTCGATGAGCTTCAGCCCCTGGGGCACCTTGGTCTGGAGCGTGGCGTAGAGGCCGGCCAGCCGCACCTTCTCCTCGGGCGTGGCCTCGCCCAGGGACACCAGGGTCTCCAGGGCCGCCTGGGCGTCCGTCTTGCGGTCGGATTTCAGGTATAGGGGCCAGATGTACGAGAGGGCCGGCGCGAAGCGGGGCTCCGCGGCCAGTGCGTAGCGGTAGCTCTCCTCGGCGCCCTTGCGGTCTCCCTGCGCCTCCTGCATGCGCCCGCGCACGTACAGGGCGCGCGCCAGCCGGGGCCGGAGCTGGAGGGCCTTGTCCACCAGCGCCTGGGCATCCGGGCGGCGGCCCTGCGCCAGCACCGCCTCCGCGAGCCAGGCCAGGGCCTCGGCGTTGCGAGGCTCGGCGTCCACCAGCTTCTTCAGGACGGCCTCGGCGTCCGCGGGGCGGCCGAGCACCATCAGCACCCGCGCGCGCAGCGTGACGACGTCCGTGCGCTGCGCGTCCGGGCCCTGCACCGCGTTGAGGTCCGCCTCGGCCATCTCCGCGAAGCCGCTGTTGAGGAAGTAGCGCGCGCGCAAGAGGCGCGCGGAGGTCAGCTCCGGGTCCTGCTGGAGCAGCTTGTCCATGAGGTTGGCGGCCAGCAGCTCGTCCCCCTTGAGCAGGAGGATTTCGGCCTCCACGGCCTTGGCCTCCGGGTCATCGGGGCTCTCGCGGAGGGTGGTCTCCAGCGTCTTGAAGGCGGCATCCATCTGCCCCTCCGCCGCCTGGAGCCTCGCCAGCCGCAGCACGTCCGCGTCCTGCAGGCTGCCCGCGTTGAGCAGGCCCACCAGGGTGTTGAGCGCGTCCTGGGTGTGGCCGTCCCGGAGGTACAGCTCCGCGAGCTGCTTCTGGATGGACGGGTCGTCCCCGGGGACGAGCGACTTGGCCTGCTTGAGCGCGAGGATGGCGGCGCCCTCGTTGCCGGCGAGGCGGTGGGCCTCGGCCATGAGGAGCAGGGGCTCCGCGCTGTCCGGAGCGGCGGTGGCCGCCTTGCGCAGCGCCGCGAGCGCGGGGGCGTGCTCGCCATTGGCGATGTGGGCCCGCGCCTCGGCGAGCGCGGTCTGCGCCTGCTGGGCACGGTTGTGGACCGCGGCCACCTCCGGCTCCTTGCAAGCAAGCGGGAGGAGGAGCGCCAGGGTCCAGGGACGGATCGAAAATCGCCAGGGCATCGCTGAGCGGGAGGGTACCGGATGTTATCCTCCCCCGTCGATGGACCCATTCGTTCGGCGCCTCGTGGAGAGGCTCCATGACCCCAGCAGGCCGCTGTCGCGCAACCGGCACTTCCACACGTTCGACACCCCCGAGGGTCGGATGGCGCTGAAGGTGTTCCGGCGGCTGCGCAGCCTCCAGAAGGACATCCTCGCCTGTCAGGCGGAAGGCCGTCGTGCGCGCATCTCCCGGCACGCCAGCCCCGAGGGCGGCTATCGCATCGAGCTGCTCATGGAGCGCCTCTCCGGCCGCCGGGTCTCCCTGCTCCAGTCGGCCGAGTTCGAGCTGCTCGCCGCCCTGCCCGGCGTCCGTGAGGCGCTCGAAATCCTGGACGTGGCGGCGTAGCGCCTACACCTCGGCGGCGTAGGGCGGCGAGGGCTCGTACTGGATGTACCGCTGGACCTTTCGCGCGAAGGCCGGGTCCCAGAGCTGTCCCACCAGCCACAGCGACATGTCGATGCCTGCGGACACCCCTGCCGCGGTGACGACATTGCCATCCCGGACGTAGCGGATGTCCTCGAGCACGGTGACGTCCCCCCGGGCGCGCAGCTCCTCGATGGCGCTCCAGTGTGTCGTCACGCGGCGCCCGGTGCACAGCCCCGCGGCGTGCAGCAGGAAGGCGCCGGTGCAGACGCTGGTGACCCACTTCGCCTCGGCGCCGCGAGCGCGGAGCCAGCCGAGCATCACCTCGTCGTGCATCTCCCGCTTCCGGCCCTCTCCGCCCGGGGCGAGGACGACGTCCAGGCGGGGGGTGTCCGCGAAGCTGGCGTCGGGGATGACGCGCAGCCCCTTGGCGCTCCGGATGGGCTGGCCGTCCTTGGAGTAGGTGCGGACCTCGAGCCCCAGCTCGGGCCGGAGGTACGCGGCCGCGGCGAAGACCTCCCAGGGGCCCGCGTAGTCGAGCTCCTCTGCTCCATCGAACAGCACGATGCCGATGCGGGTCATGACGCGTGTCTCCTCGTTTTGTCGGCGCGGAAGCGCTCGCGGTATGCGGTGGGACTGGTGTGAAGGGTGCGGGTGAAGGCGCGGCGCATGGACTCGGAGGTGCCGAAGCCCACGCGGTCGGCGATGGCGTCCACGCCGTCGTCGGTGTCCTCCAGGGCGCGGCGCGCGGCTTCGACGCGGACCTGCTCCACGAAGCGGGCGGGAGGGCAGCCCACCTCGGCGGTGAAGGCGCGGCGGAAGTGACGCTCGCTCATGGCGGCGCGGCGGGCGAGCGCGGGGATGCGCAGGTCGTCGCCCGGGTGGTCCGCCATCCACGCCTGCAAGTCGCGCAGGGGCTCGCGCTCGGCGGTCTGCGCGGAGAGCTGGGCGCTGAACTGGGACTGGCCTCCGGGACGGCGCAGGAAGAGGACCAGCTCCCGTGCCACGGCCAGGGCCACGTCGCGGCCACAGTCCTCCTCCACCAGGGCGAGCGCCAGGTCCATGCCGGCGGTGACGCCCGCGGACGTGTAGACGTGGCCGTCCCGCACGAAGATGGGGTCCTTCTCCACGGTGACGCGCGGGTGGAGGCGTGCGAGCCGGTCGCAATCGCTCCAGTGGGTGACGGCGCGCCGGCCGTCGAGGAGTCCAGCGGCGGCGAGGACGAAGGCGCCGGTGCAGACGGACGCGAGCCGGCGTACGCGGGGCGCCTGGGCCCGGAGCCAGATGAGGACGCGTGGGTCCTCCGCCACGTGCCGCACGCCCCGGCCACCCGAGACGAGGAGCGTGTCGATGGTGTCGCCGCGCACCGGAAGCCCGCCATCGGCGACGAGGCGGATGCCGGAGGACGAGCGCAGCACGGGGCCGTTCGCGCTCAGCAGCGCCAGCGAGTAGCGGTCCTCGATTGCGCCCCGGTGCTCCCGGAGCCAGCGGGACGTACGGCCGAAGACCTCCAGCGGTCCGGTGATGTCGAGGACCTGCGCATCATCGAACGCGAGCAGGGCAATCCGGAGCGGTGCTGCTTGCGAGGTCGCTGCTGTCGGTTGACGCCGGGGTGCCCGCTTCATGCGAGGCACTGTGCGCCCGTGGGGGTGCTGGCCGCAAGGACACGGGGCCCACAGATTCGGCCATGCGGCTCAGAACACCCAGGGCCCCAGGCCCGTGGGGGCTCCGCCGCACGCGTCGCGCAGCCGCGCCAGCGCGTCCTCGTACGAGAGCGTGGCCGCGTCCTCCTTGAGCGACGGGGAAGCCCAGCTCCGCCAGGAGCGCAGCACCGCGACGTGGTGGCCGTCCTCCTCCTGGGCCTCGGAGAAGTGGACCAGGAGCCGCTCCTGCAGGGCCTGCCGGGCCTTGGTCCACGGCCCTTCCTTGTCGAGCCGGACGGCCTTGTCGCGCTCCACCCTGGACAGCAGCTCGCGGGCCTCGGTGGACAGGCCGGTCAGCGAGGCCCGGCGGCGCGCGGGCTCCATGGCGACGCGGTACACGGAGGGCCACAGCGTGGGGTCCACGAAGGCCACCTTGCCCTCCACGAGCCTCACCGCGAGCACCTCGGGCGAGGCCCGCAGCATGCGGCCGAGGCGGTACGCGAGCCGCCCCTTCGCGTGCTCACGCCAGCTCCCGGAGGGGCGCCCACCCAGGACCTTCTCCACGAGAGAGGCAGGCCCGTGCGTGGGCACCTCGGTGATGACGTGGTGCGTGTGAACCAACTCCACGGCGTCGTTCAGCGTCCGGATCAATCAAGCTCCTTCCGCCGGCACGGTGTGGATGCCGGCCCTGCTTGATGATGGACATGGCGGGCGCGGTCGGCGACGCGGGCGCTCCCCCGCCGGGCTGCCCTGGGGCCGTCCACCTCAGAACATGTGGTTGAAGTCCAGGTAGAAGCCGGACGTCCCGTCGCTGGGGCTGACGCCGTAGTCGGCGCGGACGATGAAGAGCTTCTCCCATCCGATGCGCAGCCCGCCTCCACCGGCGTACTGGGACGCGCCGCCGTCGCGGAAGTGCAGGTCGGACCACGCCTGCCCCGCGTCCAAGAAGGCCACCAGCGTGAAGTCCAGCTGCTGGTTCCACGGCCTCGCCGAGGCGAACCACCACCGCAGCTCGCCGTTGGCCAGCGCCTTCACCTCGCCCTGCAGCCGGTTCTTCAGGATGCCGCGCGCGGTGATGACGCCGCCGATGCCGCCCCAGCCGTCGCGCCAGTCCACGCCGCCGAACGAGCTGAGCTGGAAGAAGGGCACGTCTCCGCCCATCGCATCGCCCATGAGCCGCAGCGCCGCCACCAGCCGTTCACTCACCAGCGGGTGGTAGAAGCGCAGGTTGGCCGTCACGCCCCAGTACCGGAACGAGCTCCCCGTCGCCTCCAGCGCGCCTCGCGCCACCAGCTCGTGGAACATGCCGCGCACCGGCGCCGGCTCGTTGTCGCGCAGGTCCAGCAGCAGCCCCGCCGTCAGCTCCGCCGTGCGGAAGGTCTCCCTGCGCAGCTCCCCTTCGATGCCCGTGAGCAGCCCCGCCCGCGCGTCCTCCTCCAGCCGCGAGTCCCGGGACTGGCCCAGGTCGTCCGTGTCGTAGCGAGTGCTCACCCGCGTCAGCCGGAAGCGGTAGCCCACCGCCACCTGCCACGGGCCCTTGATGGAGCGCCGCGCGTTCAGCACCACGCTCGGGAAGGTGCGCTGCTCGTAGCTGTAGTAGCGCAGGCCCCGGAAGGCCGCGTTGTCCGGGCAGACGTCGGGGTTGGCCTCCAGCGCGTCCCGGTCGTCACACGTGGAGAAGTCCTCCTCGTACGTCGCCCCGCTCCCCTGCCCGTAGTACGGAGAGAAGCGGTCGTTGAGCAGGCTCAGGTCCACGCCCACGCGCCACGGTGAGGAGAGGAACCCCGGCGCGTCCAGCATGAGGCGGTGGATGGCCGTCCCGCCCGTCGTCTGGAAGAACTGGCCCACCACCGCGTGCCGGTAGGGCTGCTGCGTCCCATCTCCCGCGTCCACCAGCATCAGCCGCACGCCGAAGCCGAAGCCCTCGTCGCTGTTGAAGTTGAGCAGCGGCAGCCCCTGGACGCGCCACCCCGTGCGGGGCTTAGCCTCCTGAGACTCGGGAGGAGGCGGCGCCTCGGCACCGGGCGCCGGAGCGGCCTCCTCTTCCGGGACGCCCTGCGCCCGCGAGGGCGCACCATGGAACAACACCACCAGCGACACGGCCCACGTCATCCGAACGAGGTGCATGTGAATCTCCGAGGTGTCACGGACGCAGCAGCCACGATACCGCCAACCCCATCCACGTCCCCATCGCGAAGCCCATCAGCCCGGTGGTCATCCCGGAGACCATCAGCTCCCGGTTGCGCAGCGCGCGTGCAACGGGGCCGACGAAGGCCGGGCCGAAGATGGTGGACGCGGAGGTGATGAGGAAGGTGTCCGCGTCGATGCGGAACAGGGTGGCGAGCGCGAAGTGGAGCCCTACCGCCAGGAACTGCACGCAGGCACAGAACACGAAGACGAAGAGGCCCGCCTGCTGGAGCTGGCTCGCATCCGCCAGCGAGCCCACGGCCACGCAGAAGACGAGCAGCGCGTAGTCCCCCAGCGTGGAGCTGCCGGGCAGCGTGCGCACCGCCGGGATGAAGGACGCGGCCAGCGCCAGCGAGGTGATGAGCAGCAGCACCACCGTCACGTGCAGGCGGCCCAGCACCCACTGTGTCCCTCCGGCGGAGACACCCGCGATGGCGACGGCCAGCAGCAGCGACAGCCCCATGCCCCGGACCCACGCCCACCGGGGAATGACACCCTCCCCTGCCCCTCCCTCTGGCACCTCATCCCAGCTGGTGGGGTTCGGGAAGCGCGGGAGGAAGGCGAGCACCACCCGCTGCGCCACCGTCACCAGGAAGAGGAAGTACGCGGCGCCCACGACGATGTCCGCCGTGTTGAGGAGCACGAAGGTCTCCTGGCGCACCTCGAGCGCCAGCCCCACGGCGTTCATGTTGGCGGTGCCGCCCGTGTACACGCCGGCCAGCATTCCGGCCATCTTCCACCACTCGTCGGAGCGGTGCGCGAAGGCGAGCCCCACCAGCGCGCTGCTCACCATGGCCGCCGCGCACGCCAGCACGAAGGACAGCAGCGTGGAGCGCGCCAGCCGCATCCACCGGGGCACGTCCGTGGCGAAGAGGAGCAGCGGAATCGCCAGCGGCACGGCCGCCTCGCTCACCGACAGGCTCACGCGCGGTTGGAGCGCCAGCCCCGGCAGGTTGCCCAGGATGATGCCGGCGGCGTAGCACACCACCACCGGCCCCACCCAGGCGATGGGCTTGAGGTAGCGGGCGGCCAGGAGGATGAGCCCGGGAAGGCCCACCACGATGACGGCCTGGAGCGCAGGCGTCATTCGTAGATGGCGTCCATGAACTGGCGGATGAAGTCCGCGGCCTCACGGCGGTCGGGCATGGTGCCCAGCATGCCGTACATGGCCGCGCTGCCCTCCGGCGCAGGGGCCCCGCTGGCGAGGCTGGCGGCGCACTCGCGAAGGTCCGCGAGGAAGGGCTCCACCACCTTCGCGTGCGCGGGCGTCACCATCAGGTGCAGCGCGGGCGGCTGCATCTGCCGGTCCAGCTTCCAGCCCCGGGCCTCCATCGCATCCCCCAGCGCGTACACGTCCAGCGTGTCCGAGGAGAAGGCGAAGACACTCAGCCTGGGGGCGCCCAGCAGCTTCAGCCCGGGGATGGCGGTGATGCCCTCGCGCAGCGCCCGCGCCGTGTCGAGCACCGTGCCCGCCAGCTTCAGGTAGCCCTCCTCGCCCAGGTACTTGAGGATGGCCCACGCCGCGGCGATGGCGCCTCCGGGCCGAGTGCCCGCCATGGAGGGCGACGCGTAGATGCCGCCGCTCCAGTCCGCGTAGGTGAAGAACTGGTACCGGCGCAACTCGGGCGTGCGGTACAGGACCACCGACGCGCCCTTCGCCGCGTAGCCGTACTTGTGGAGGTCGGCGGAGAGGCTGGTGACACCCGGCACCGCGAAGTCGAAGTCCGGGACTTCGTGTCCGAGCCGCCGGGCGAACGGCAGCAGGAAGCCGCCCAGACACGCGTCCACGTGGAAGAGGACGCCCCGCTTCTTCGCCGCCGCGGCCAGCTCGGTGATGGGGTCCACCAGGCCCTGCGGGTAGGCGGGAGCGGAGCCCACCATGAGCACCGTGCGCGGGCCGATGGCGGCGCTCATGGCCTTCACGTCCGCGCGGAAGTCAGGGCCGACGGGGACGTTGACGGCCTTCACCCCGAAGTAGTGCGCGGCCTTCTGGAAGGCCGGGTGCACGGAGGCGGGCAGCACCATCTCCGGCTCGGTGATGCCCCGCTCCGCGCGGGCGAAGTCGCGGGCCGTCTTGACGGCCATGAGGATGGACTCGGTGCCACCGGACGTCATGGTGCCGGCGACACCCTCTCCGTGGAACAGCTCCGCGCTGATGGCGAGCACCTCGGACTCGAAGCGGCGCAGGCTGGGAAAGGCGAACGGGCTGAGGCCGTTCTCGGACATGAACTCCGTGTAGGCCTCGGCGAGCAGCCGGCGGATGTCCTCCCCCGCGTTGTAGACGAGGCTCCAGGTCCGGCCGTCCTGCCAGCGGGCATCCTCGGCCCTCATGTCCCGCATCTGCTTCAAGACATCCTGGTGACTCAGTCCCTGCGAGCTCAGACGAGGAGGATTCGACATCACGTCTCCGGTGGAGGTGCACGAGCGACACGTGATTAGAAGCGAGCCTGCGTATCGAAGTACACGCCTCTGAGCCACCGGGGTCCGGAGAAGGCCGTGCGAGCGTGAAGCATCCGCCAGTTGTCGTAGATGAGGAAGTCACCCGCCTCCAGCCGGAACCGGTACTGGTGGCGCTCGTCCCGCACCAGCTTCGCGAAGCGGTTGTAGGCGCGGTACCACGCCTCCATCTCGGCGAACGGTGCCCGGTGTGGCGCCAGCGTGAAGTAGCTGTAGCGGATGCGGAAGCCACCGGGCGCGTCGAAGTCCAGGAGGGGCGAGACGAGCACCCGCTCGAAGTCCTTCTGCTTGCGGTGGAAGGTCACCGGCATCGTGCGCAGCAGGTCGAAGGCCGGCCGGTCCAGGTCCGCCAGGTGACGCGCCGCCGCGAGCGCGTCCACCACGCTGCTGTCGCCTCCCACGTCCGCCGGCCGCTGGCTGTGCAGCAGTTGGTAGCGCGGAGGCCGCTCGAGGAAGGGCTGGTCCGTGTGGAGCTGGATGGCGCTGTCGGTGTACCCGAGCTGGTCCGTGTTCTTGTTCGTCGTGTTGTCGGTGCGCAGGTCCTCGATGCGCCCGAAGTGCGTCTCGATGACGGACAGCCGCTGCGCGGCGAAGACGTCGATGAGGGCCTCCGTGTCGAGCCCGAAGCCGCGCACCACGAGCGCCCCGTCCTCCTGGAGCCGGCGCACGGCGAGGGGCCCGAGCGGCGCCTCCAGGCGCGCGAAGTCCAGCGTGAGCGCGCTGGCGTCGGAGGGCGGAGGCGGCGCGGCAGCACGGTCGGCCGCGTAGGCATGCGTGAGGAGCCAGGCCGCGGCGTAGCGGCTCACCTGCCCGTCCGCGCGGTCACCCCAGTCGATGTCGACGGCGCTGCCGTCCTCCGACACCCGCGCGTCGCGGGGGCGGAGCTCGAAGGGCAGCTCCGAGGAGCAGACGATGCGCTCTCGCGTAAGGGGGTGCCGGTCCAGCTCGGAGTTGTGGCGCAGCCAGAACCAGTGGAAGTCCGCGTGCCGGGGGCCCGCCCCTTCGGTGAAGTACACACGCAGGAAGTCGTCATGCGGCTCGAGTCGGGCAACGGGCATGGAAACACTCCGGGAGCGAACGTCGCGGTGAGGGCCCGGGCACGGGAGGTGGCTCGCATGCGCGAGTCCGTCAGGTGCGGCCGGTTACGGAATGCGGGGGTGTGGCGGCTCGACTAACGACACTCGCCGCGGCAACAGCAGCCGCTGGCGGTCGTCAGGAATCCGTCGCACGAGGAGCGCATCGTGCAACCACGTTACTGGCCGCTCGCCTGCCCAGTCAATTCACGCCCCGGAAGGGGCTGCCCTGGTGTACCGGCCCTCCCGTATGCTGCGCCGGTGCACGCGTCGGGCCAGAAGATTGAGCGGTACGAGGAGGAGCTGCTCCTCGCGCTGGATGAAGGGCTGCTCTCCCACGAGGAGCTGGCCGCCCTGCGCGAGGAAGCCCTTCGCCTGGACCGCGGCCCCCTGCAGCTGTTGAAGGAGCGCGGCCGGCTCAGCGAGGACACCCTCGGGATGCTTCGCGAGGAGCTCTCACGAGAGCAGTCGACCCAGCCAGGCGTCCGGCCGGTCGAGGCGGCCACCCTGACGCCCACTCCTCCGGGCGTCACCGCAGCCCCCGCCGTGGCCGGAGAGCCTCCCTTCCCCGTGCCGGACTGGGACCGCTACCAGCCGGTGCGCTTCCTCGGCCAGGGCGGCATGGGGCTCGTGTTCCTCGCATACGACCCGCTGCTGCGCCGCAACGTGGCGCTCAAGTTCGTGCGCGACGGGGACGCGGAGCTGGCGCGCCGCATCCTCTCCGAGGCCCGCGCCCAGGCCCGGGTCCGGCACGAGCGCGTGTGCGAGGTGTACGAGGTCGGCGAGGTCCGGGGCCGCGGCTACATCGCCATGCGGTACGTGGACGGGCAGACACTGGGCCAGCTCGCGGACACGCTCACCCTGGAGCAGAAGGTGCTCGTCCTGCGCCAGGCCGCCGAGGGCGTCCACGCGGCCCACCGCGCCGGACTCATCCACCGCGACATCAAGCCCGGCAACATCCTGGTGGAGCGCACCGAGGACGGCGGCCTCGCGCCCTTCGTCATGGACTTCGGCCTGGCCCGCGAGGGACGCGACGAGGGTGTGGGACAGAGCGCGGTGCTGGGCACGCCGCACTACATGGCCCCCGAGCAGGCCCGTGGCGGGGCGGCTCGGCTGGACCGGCGGGTGGACGTCTACGCCCTGGGCGCGACGCTCTACTCCCTGCTCACCGGGCGGCCGCCCTTCGATGGCACCACCGCGCAGGAGGTCATCACCCGCCTGCAGACGGAGGAGCCGCGCCCGCTCCGCGCGCTGGACGCGAACATCCCCGAGGACCTGGAGGCCATCGTCCTCAAGTGCCTGGAGAAGGAGCGCCCCGCCCGCTACGACTCGGCGCGCGCGCTCGTGGAAGACCTCGAGCGGTTCCTCGAGGGTGAGCCGGTGCAGGCGCGCCGGGGCCTGGGCTACCGGCTGCGCAGGAAGGCCCGCAAGCACCGCGTGGCCCTGGCCGCCGCCGCCGCCGCGCTGACGGTGGTGACGCTGGCGGTGGGACAGGCCGTGCTCGCCCGGAGCGAAGTCCTGGAGCGCGAGCGCCTCGCGAGCCGCTTCACCGAGCGGGTGGAGCGCATCGAGTCGTCGGCGCGCTACTCCGCGCTGTCGCCGCTGCATGACACCCGAGACGACCGGAAGGCCCTGCGCGAGCGCATGGACGCGCTGGAGACCGAGGTGCACCAGGCGGGCACGCGGGCCATGGGGCCCGGCCAGTACGCCCTGGGCCGCGCGCTGCTCGCCCTCGACGACGCGCGGGGTGCTCGCGAGCGACTGGAGGCCGCCTGGAACCACGGCTACCGGGAGCCCCGGGTGGCCTGGGCGTTGGCGCTGGTGCTGGGCGACCTGTACCGCGAGCAGCTGCTGCTGGACGTGGAGCGCCGTGGCCCCGAGCAGCGCGAGGCCCGCCGCAAGGAGCTGGAGCAGCGCTACCGGGACCCGGCGCTCGCCTACCTCCGCCAGGCCGAGGGACCCGAGGTCCCCGCCCCGCCCCGCTACGTGAAGGCGCTCTTCGCCTTCTACGAGGGCAGGCACGAGGAGGCCCTGGCCCACCTGGACGCCATGGGCCGCGCACTGCCCTGGTTCTATGAGGCGCCCCTGCTCCGGGGCGACATCCTCCTGGCCCGTGCCACCCAGCGCTGGCCCCAGGGTGACACCGCCGGCTCGAAGGCAGACCTGGACGCGGCCCGGCAGGCGTATGCCACCGCCATCGCCACCGCCGACAGCCAGCCCGCGACACACTACGCGCTGGGGCGCCTGGAGCTCGCGGCGTTCGTCATGGAGCTGTACGGCGAGGGCAACGTGCTTCCGCACTACGAGCGCGGCCTGGAGTCACTGGCTCGCGCGCTCGCCGCCGCGCCGGACCATGCAGCTTCCCAGGTCGTCGTGTCCCGGCTGCACCGCCGGCTCGCGGAGCAGCGCGCCCTCAAGGGAGGCGCGGACGTGGAGGCCCTGCTCCAGAAGTCCATCGACGCCGCGCGGGCCGCCCAGGCGCACGCGACACCCGAGGCCCGCGTTCCGCTGGAGCTGGCCATCGCGTACCGGCAGTGGGCGCGACACCTCCAGGGGCTCGGGAAGGACCCGAGCGAGCAGCTCCGCCTGTCCATCGAGTCCTTCGAGCAGCTCCGCCCCGAGGAGCGGGACTATGCCTTCCACGCCAACCTCGGCGTGACGTACCAGGTGTGGGCCGACCACGAGGCCGCGCATGGAGAAGACCCGCTCGCCCACCAGGAGAAGGCCATCGAGGCCTATCGCGCCGCCATCGCCCTCCGGGAGAACCAGGCGGACGCGTGGATCAACCTGGGCAAGGCCCTGCGCAGCCGGGCCACGACGCCTCGCGCGCCGGACACGGCCGGCGACCTGGTCCGAGCACGGGAGGCGCTGGACAGGGCCCTGGCCCTCAACCCCCGGAACATCGCGGCCTGCTTCGAGGGCGCGTTCGTCTCCGAGCGGCTCGCGCAGTGGAAGCTCGACCACGGAGAGGACCCCGGACCGGACCAGGAGAAGGCCCTGGCCCTCCATCGGCAGGGACTGAGCATCAATCCGCGGCTCCCCCAGCTCCACAACGGCCTGGGCTCGGCGCTGCTCTGGCAGGCCGAGCAGCGCTGGGAGGAAGGTGCCGACCCCGAGCCGCTGTTCAACGCCGCCCAGCAGTCCTTCGAGCAGGCGCGCGCCGCGGCACCCCAGCAGGCCTTCGCCTACAACAACCTGGGCGAGGTGTGGGCCCTGCGCGCCGCGGTCCAGCTCGCGCGGCGGGAGGACCCGGGCCCGAGCGTCCGCGCCGCCATCGAGTCCTACCGGAAGGCGCTCGAGCTGCTCCCGGATGATGGGGACCTCTGGGCGAACCTCGGCCGGGTGCATGGCCTGAGAGCGACCTGGGTGCTGGAGCAGGGAGGAGACCCGAGCAGGGACCTGGCCCATGCGGAGGAGGCGCTGGCGCGCGCCAGCGAGCGCAACCCGCGACAGGGGAGCGCGTGGCGGCAGCTCGGTGAAGCGCGCGGCACGCGGGCTCGCTGGCGGGCCAGGAAGGACATGGCGCGAAACGAGGACTTCGAGGAGGCGGCGAAGTCCTTCCAGCAGGCCCTGGAGCTGGAGCCGCGCCGGCTCGAGTACCGGGTGGCCGCCGGGGACATGCAGCGTGAGTGGGCTGCATGGAAGCAGCGTCGCGGTGAGGACGCGACGCCGGTGCTGAAGCGGGGACTGGAGCTGGCCGAGCACGTGCTGGCCGCCCGGCCCCGCTGGGCGCGGGCCCGGCTGCTTCGCGCCAATGTGCTGCTGGCGCTCGCAGAGAGCCCCGCCCCCATCGAGCGACGTGAGGCGTGGCGGAAGCAGGCGCAAGCAGACGTGGAGCTGGCACTGAGCGCCAATCCCCATCTGCGTCCCGCCTGGAAGTCCGCGCCCGCGCGCTGAGCCCCGCCTACTTCGTCTTGTCCTTCGGCGGGTCCGTCGTCACGTCGATGGTGCCCCGCTTCGTCTCGTGGTTGCCGGGGCCCACGTGCTTGTCCTTGTCCTTCGACGAGCCGCCGGGAGTGGTCACCGTGAAGGGGTACTCGTCCCGAGGCGCGGTGCTGGACACCTCGAAGACGGAGTTGAGGGCCGACAGTGAGCTGCTGTTCACGTCCCACGGGCCCGACGAGGTGAAGCAGCTCGTATCGTCGAAGGAAATGTGGACGTCACCAATGATGCCCTCGATTCGGAACGTCACCGTGTCGCCCTGGCTGACGTCATGACCGTTGGGATAGCGAAGCTCCCGGTTGGGGAGAACCTCGATGACGATGTTCTTCACGTGACTGCGCTCCTGCCCCACTCGGGGGCGCTTGAAGTACGTTGCCTCCGCGAGGTTGCAGCCCCCGTACCAGCGGCGTCGCGCGCCCCTCTCCTCTGGAGCGACGGCAGTCTTGCGCGGCTGACGCTCCGGCGGACGCGTCAACGGCGCGTCAGCCCCCGGGCCTGACACGTCCACGCTCACGTGCCGCCGCCCAGGCCCAGCTCGCGGATGCGGCGTTGGAGCGCTCGCCGGGAGACCTCCAGCTTCTGCACCATCCGGTCCAGGTCACCCTGGCACTCGTGGAAGCAGCGGGTGATTTCCTCAGGGCTCAGGTCGCGCGCGGTGCGCAGCAGGGAGCTCTTGTCGATGAGCACGTAGACGGAGGGGCGCGGAATGCCCAGCCAGTCCGCGGTGGCCTTGAGGTCCCACGAGCAGGCACGCAGGGCCTCCAGCAGCTCCTGCTCACCCACTTCGGAGGGCTTGCGACGGACGGCCTTCGCCCCGGCGGCCTCGGGGGCCCGGGACGCCTCTTCCGGCGACAAGGCCCTTCCAGGCAGGGGCTGGGCCTCCGCGTCCAGCGTCTGCTCCAGCCGCGCGTCCACGCGCAGGCGGGGCAGGCCCCGGCTGCCGATGACGAGCTGCCGGGCCACGTTGCGCAGCTGGCGCACGTTGCCGGGCCACGCGTAGCGCACCAGGCGGACGGCCAGCGACGCGGGCAGCCACGGCTCGGCGCGGGCGTCCGCGCTCGTCAGCCGTGCGGACTCACCCGTCGCCTCCAGCTCCTGCCGGGCGAAGTGGAGGAACAGCGGGCCGATGTCCTCGCGGCGCTCGCGCAGCGGCGGCACCTGGATTTCGAAGCCAGCGAGCCGGTGCAGCAGCGGCGCCTTGAAGAGCTTCTCCTGGATGCGCGCCTCCAGGTCGGAGTCCGTAGCCGCGACCAACCGCACGTCGACGGGCACCGGCGAGTGGCCGCCCACGGGAATCACCTCGCCCGTCTCCAGCACGCGCAGGAGCGCCGCCTGGACCTCGGGCGGGGCCTCGCCCACCTCGTCCAGGAAGAGGGTGCCGCCGTGGGCAGCGCGGAAGAAGCCCTCGCGGTCTTTCGTGGCGCCGGTGAAGGCGCCCCGCTGTGCGCCGAAGAGCTCCGCCGCGACGAGCTCCTTGGCGAGCGCGCCCAGGTTGACGCTGACGAAGGGGCCGGCGCGGCGGGGGCCGCGGTCGTGGATGGCGCGGGCCACCAGCTCCTTGCCCGTGCCCGTCTCGCCGCGGATGAGCACGGGCACGTTGAGGTCGGCCACGCGCGAGATGTCGTCGCGCACCTGCTGGATGCGCTCGCCCTGCCCCACGAGGCCCAGGTCGTCCGGCCCGGGCTCGCGGGAGGACGCCGTCAGGTGGAGCAGCAGCACCACGCGCTCGGCGAGCACCAGCGGCACGCCCGCGGCCAGCTCCTCCTGCGAGAACTCGCGACCGCCGACGACGGGCTCCGCGCCGATGCGGACCTGGGTCGCGTCCTCCGGGACGATGAGCCGCAAGCCGCCTCGCGGTCCGGGCTCCAGCTGCACGGGGGTGCGGCTGAGGAACGGGTCCCCCAGGGGCAGGGCCAGCAGCCCGCCGGGGCGCGAGAAGTCCGGGGCATTGCGCGACAGGGACACGCCCCGGCCCGTGGCGGCGAGCACCTCCAGCACCAGGCGCTCGCCGACGCGCTGGAGCTGCGGATGGGACACGAGCGTCAGCACCGGCACGGTGTGCACGGCCGGCGCCTGTCGGGGCTGCGACAGGCCGGCGGTCGTCGACATGTCGGCGGAAATCTTCTGCTGCATGGCCCTTCTTCTGAGGTCTCGAGTCCTCCCGAGCCTACAACGTCCCTGCTCGGGGCATCACATCCACCGTCAGCGGCCTCCGTCTGAGAAGACGGGAGAAGCTCCAATGCCGCTGAAGAAATATGGAGTCCTGAAGGGCACGGCCATCGCAGTCCGCCTGGGCTCGGGCCCCAGTCCCCACTATCAGGTCCGCATCATCGACCGGGAGAAGGACTACCGGATTGCCATCAACGTCAGCTCGAAGCTGTCGCCGTCGGACCTGGAATATCTCGTCGACGAGCAGTTCCGGCATCCGCTCACCGCGGAGCTGGGACAGCTCCCGCTCGGCTTCACGCCGCTGCCGAGCGCTCCGGGCGGGAGCGCGCTCGACTTCATCCGCGGCAACCTGTTCGACCGCGAACGCATGACGCCCCTGCCCCCGAACATTCCCGGGCCGGACAATGACTTGAACGAGAAGCTCGACCACTACTTCCAGCGGGCGATGTCGGACGAGGAGGCTGTCGTCTATGCCTTCGGAGAGCCCTGGGGCCCGGAGCCCGCGAAGGACAAGTACTTCGGCTTCAGCCCCGGCGCGGGCATCCACGACATCCACATGAACCAGGGCAACCACGCCTCCTTCGCGGACCAGGACGGGACGTGGCAGGACGGCGGCGTGCTCATCCACTTCCCCTCGTCGCAGCAGTGGGTGGGCATCTTCCTCAAGTTCCAGTCGCAGACGTGGCACACCGATGACCGGACGGGCCATGCCATCGGCACCACCCCACCCGTTCCCGGTCCCGTGCCTGTTCCCGGCCCCGTCCCGCACGACGGCGTGGTGCGCATCGTCGCCGCGCTCGTCAACGACACGCGCACGCCCGAGCAGGAGACCATCACCCTGCTCAACACGTCACCCCAGCCGGTGTCCCTCGACGGGTGGGCGCTCGCGGACAAGCGGAAGAACAAGCAGCCCTTGAGCGGCGAGCTCGCACCGGGGGCCGCGCGCGTCACGCGGGTGGCGAAGCCCCTGGAGCTGTCGAATCAGGGCGGCCTCATCACCCTGCTCGACAGCCAGGGCTTGAAGGTGGACGGCGTCGCGTACGTGAAGGACCAGGTGCGACGCCCCGGCTGGACGCTCGTCTTCTAGACGCTCGAGCGGAACAGCCCCTTGCGCCGATGTGTTACTCAGGGTCCAGGCACCAGGCAGGCGATGGCCGCGGCGGGGTTCTCCCAGCGCGACTCCAGGCTCCAGCAGTGGTGGCCCTGGCGGCGTGAGAGCGGGTGGACGGTGTCGCAAGCAACGAAGGCGAAGTTCCTGGAGTCGGGTCCATTTCATCAGGACCTCAAGGCGCGGGTGGAGCAGTACCTGGGAGCGAGCGGGCGCTCCCCACGGGACCTCCCCCGCATGTATTTCAAGACGGTGGTCATCCTCGGCTGGTTCGCCGCGTCGTATGGCTGGCTCGTCTTCGGCGCCTCGGGCCCGCTCGGCGCGATTGTCGGGAGCGTGTCGCTCGGGCTCGCCGTCGCCGGCATCGGCTTCAGCGTCCAGCACGACGCCAACCACGGCAGCTACTCGTCCCGGCGGGGCATCAACCGGCTGCTCGGCTGGACTCTCGATGGTATCGGCGGCTCTTCGTACGTGTGGAACTGGAAGCACAACATCTTCCACCACAGCCACACCAACGTGGTCGGCCTCGACGAGGACATCGACATCCAGCCCCTGTGCCGGCTGGCGCCCGGCCAGCAGACCCATGCGGCCCACCGCTTCCAGCACGCGTACATCTGGGGGCTCTACGGGCTGCTGCCGACAAAGTGGTTCTTCATCGACGACTTCAAGGACCTCATCACCGGGCGCGTCGGGCAGCAGAAGATGCCGCGCCCCAGCGGACGGAAGCTGGCCGGGGCGCTCGCCGGGAAGCTCTTCTTCTACGGCTGGACGCTCGCCCTGCCGCTGTTCTTCCACCCCGTCTGGCAGGTGTTGCTCTGCTATGCGCTCGCCTCGTTCGTGCTCGGGGTGACACTGGCCACCGTCTTCCAGCTCGCGCACTGCGTGGAGGAGGCGGACTTCACCCAGGTGCCGGCCACCAGCCCCAGGTTCGCCAACGACTGGGCCGCGCATCAGGTAGGCTCCACGGTGGACTTCGCGCGGGGCAACCCGCTGGTGAGCTGGTACCTGGGCGGGCTGAACTTCCAGGTGGAGCACCACCTCTTCCCGCGCGTGTGTCACCTGCACTACCCGGCACTCTCTCGCATTGTCGAGGACACGTGTCGGGAGCACGGCGTACGCTACCGTTCGAACAAGAGCGTGGGCGCGGCATTGAAGAGCCACGTACGGTGGCTCAAGCGGATGGGGCAGCCTGCCATCGAGGGTGCGGTATGAGTGACGGGGCGGAGAAGGTTCGATACGGGCGGGCGCAGAAGTTCCGGCTGTCTCCCAAGGGCTCGGAGGCCGCGGCGGCCTATGCGGCCATGATTGAGGCCGCCAGGTCCGGCACCGGGCGCGCGCAGTTCGACGCGGCCCGGGCCACCTGGGGCGCGTCGCTGGGGCTCGCCTCCGACGACGGGCTGTACCTGGTGGAGTTCGGCGCGGGAGAGAGGACCATCGCCGAGGCGACGCGCAACCTCGACGGCTGCGGCACCACCGCCAAGGAGGTCAAGGACGCCGTCGAGCGGCTCCTGAAGTGCGGCATGCTGGAGCCCCTGCCCGCGGCCCCGCCTCCGCCCCCCGCGGCGCCGCGCCGCTACTGGTAGCCCGCGGCTACACCGCCGAGGCGGAGAGCCGCTGGGCCTGCGTCACCCCCGGCAGCGTGGGCGCCGGGTTGAGGGCCTGGACGAGCAGCGCGCGCAGCGCCTCGGCCAGGTCGTCGTTGACGCCCACCGCGCCCGCGGGCGCGCCCTGCAGGGACGCCGGCACCTCCGCGCCCACCACCACCACCGGCATGCGGACCTCCCAGGCCAGGTAGTGCGCCAGCCGCACCGCCGGCTCGGACACGTCCAGCAGCAGCGCGCCCACCGCGCCCGCGGTGAAGGGCCGCCACAGCGGCCGGGCCGCCTCCGCCGGGGGCAGCACGCAGAAGTCCAGGCGCAGCACCTCGCTGAGCACCAGCCGCCCCAGCGTGCCGAAGCCACTCTTGACGGCCGTGGGCTCCGCCGACAGCGCCTCCAGCCCCTGCACGCGCGCGAGCACCCGCCGCGCCGCGGAGGCGCCGCTGCCGCAGATGAAGACCTTCGCGGTGGCGACCTTCGCGGGCGCCCGCGTGCGGAGGATGCGGCCGCGCAGCGCGTGGACCTCGGCGGCGCCCAGCAGCTCGCTGGCGTTCGCGTCCGCGTTGTCCCCTTCGACGGCCCGGGCCACGCCCCGCTGCACCAGAGCGGACAGCACGCTCAGCACTTCCAGGTCCGTGGCCGGCGCCAGGTCCAGCACCTCGCCCAGCGCGCGCGGCTGGCGCAGCAGGTCCACCACCTGCGCCGTCACCGGGTGCTGGTCGTCCGACAGGTCCATGTCCGGCGCCAGCATCAGCCGCGTGTGCCGGGGCGGCAGGCCGGGCCACAGGCGCGTCACCTCGTCCGACTGCCGCATGCCCTCCAGCAGCGCGTCGTCCATGCCCCGGTTGATGCGCGGCCGCACGGAGTTCGTCCCCGGCGAGAAGGTGAACGTCCCTTCCGCCCACGCCAGCAGGCGGAACAGCGCCTTCTCCCCTTCCACGCGCCCCAGCTTCGCGTTCACCGGGCGCCCCTCCACGACGGAGATTTCGCCGCGGTCATTGCCGCGCTCCAGCGCCAGCCGCCCGCTGCGCCGGTTCATGCCCAACAGCTGCATCAGGTCCGGGATGCTGAGCTGGCTGAGCGAGCCTTCGATTTCCTGCTGCTCGCTCTTGAGGTCCTTGGCCGCCTCGCTGCGCCGGAAGATGTGCTCGATGCGGCTGAGCACCTCGTCCAGGTTGAAGGGCTTGCGCAGGTAGCCGTCGCGCAGGCCGCGCTGCCGGTCCGAGTCGAAGCTGGACGTCGTCAGCACCACCGGGATGTCTTCCGTGCGCGGGTTGGTGCGCAGAATCTGGATGAAGGTGCGCGCGTCCAGCAGCCGGCAGCCCTCGTCGAAGAGGGTGAGGTCGGGGTGGCGCAGCACAGCCACCTCCAGCGCGCGCGAGCCGTCCGGTGCGTAGTGCACCTGGTAGCCCTTGGTGCGCAGCGCCCGTGACAGCGAACGCACGGACTCGAGGTCGGGGTCGGCGATGAGGATCTTCCGGACCTGGGCCACGGGTGCTCCGCTTCGTGTCAGTAGGGCTGCAGGTCGTACTCGGCCTGCAGCTTGGAGATGAGCCCGTCCACCACCGCGGTGTCCGAGGTATGGAAGCCCCATGTCGCGCCGAGCCCGCGCCGCTGGATGAGCGCGTACGCGGCGTTCTCGGAGAGCCAGAGGATGAACTCGTGCCGCGTCACGCGGTCGTCGCCCTCCAGGAAGACGGGGGTGAGCGCGGGGTGCGACTCCAGGTCCACCCGGCGGCCCAGCAGGTAGATGCGCGACGCCATGTCCGGCGGCGCCGACTCCAGGCCCGCGGCGATGGGCAGGTCCGTGCGAATCTCCGGTCCGCCCACGTACAAGAGGCCGCGCGAGCCCGGGTCTCTCATCAGCTCGCGGGCAATCTCCGCCTGCAGCTCGTCGAAGAGCGCGTCGGACACCTTGCCGCGGCGGCTGGGCTCGGAGCGCTCGTCCACCGGGAGCTTGGGGCTGTTGGGCGTGCCCAGGAGCAGGTCCACTTCGTCCCAGAAGGGCAGCCCGTCCAGCATCAGCCGGCGCTGCAGGGACGCGCGGCGCTCGTCCATGCGGCGGCGGCAGCGGTGCACCAGCTCGTCGAAGTCCTCACCGTCCTTGGGGAAGGTGCTGGCCCCGCCCACCAGCGCCAGCGGCAGGCGCTGCTCCACGTCCTGCGCCTCCGGCTCGTCACGCACGGCGGCCACCGCGCGGCGCACGAACATCAGCGCGCCGAAGAAGTCCGTCTCCGGCAGGAGCAGGTAGAACTCCTGGTCGCTCGCCTTCGCGATGACGTCCGAGTCGCGGATGATCTTACTGAGCGCGCGGATGATGCCGCGCACCGCCTTCTTCGCGTCCGCCGCCCCCAGCCGCACCCGCACCAGCGGCAGGTTGTCGATGGAGAAGGTCAGCAGGGAGAAGGTCCGCCCGTAGCGGCGCGCCTTGTAGATTTCCTTGGAGGCGTAGTCGGTGAAGTAGCTGAGGTTGTACGCCGCCGTCTCGCGGTCTCTCAGGCCCAGCCGCTGGAGCGCGAGCATCTTCCGGCCGTTCTTCACGCCGATGGCGGAGAAGTCCGCCAGCACGCGGGCATCGCGAGCGTGCTCGGGCCGGAAGTCCCCGGCCAGCGGGTCCGACAGCTGGGCCAGGCCGACGATTTCCCCGGAGGACAGCAGCGGCACGTACATCACCGCGGAGCGCTCGTCGCGGGCGAACCAGGGCTGGCCCTCGCGCAGCCGGCCCGCGAGCGGCCCCTCCGGGTTCATCTTCTCCGCGAGGAACTGCTTGTCGAGCAGCCCGCGGTAGGCGCGCAGCACCAGGTCTCCCCGGTCGTCCATCACCCACAGCGCGGCGCTCTGCGCGTCACAGACGGCGGCCATCTCCGAGGGGATGCGCTCCTGCAGCCACTCCAGGTCCGGATGGGACAACAGCTCCAGGCAGCGCTGGTGCAGGTTGTGGAAGCGGGCGAACTCGAGATTCTCGTCGCGCAGCTGCGCGCGCTCACGGCGGAGGCTGGCGCGCTCCAGGGCGCGGTCCACCGCCAGCAGCATGTCGGCCTCGTCCACCGGCTTGGTGAGACAGTCCGCGGCGCCCGAGCGCAGCGCCATCTCCGAGCCGCGCACGTCGGTGCGCTGGCTGACGAGGATGACCTCCTGGTCCGGGTCCTTCTCGCGCAGGCGCGCGGTGAGGCTGAAGCCGTCCACGCCGGGCATCACCACGTCGGTGATGACCAGGTCGAAGGGCGTGCGGGACGCCTCTTCGAGCGCGAGCGTCGCGTTCTCCACGGCCACCACGCGGTGACCGTTGCGGGTGAGCATGTCGCTGGCGAGCTGACGGAAGAAACGGTCGTCGTCGACGACGAGGATGGGACCGGCCAAGGCGCGTTCTGACCCGGGTGCGAGGGGAGGAACGCGGGAGGTTACCGGGGCGGAGGAAGCGCGACAACGCCCTCGAAGACGAAGGCCACGGGGCCCCGCAGGCGGATGTCGGACAGGTCGCCGGGCACGCGGATGCGCAGGTCTCCGCCAGGCAGCGTGACTCGCAGCCAGGCGTCCTGGGGCAGCCGCTTCGCCAGCACCGCCGCCACCGCCGAGGCACAGGCCCCGGTGCCGCATGCCTGCGTCAGCCCACAGCCCCGCTCCCACACCACTACCGTGAGACCGTCGGATTCCACGCGGACGAACTCCACGTTGGTGCGGTCGGGGAAGGAGGGGTGGTGCTCCAGCTCGGGGCCCAGGCGGGCCGCGTCTTCGAGTGGCTGGTCCAGGAGGACGAGGTGCGGGTTGCCCATGCTCACCGCCGAGCCGCGCAGTTCGGGATGGTCCGGCAGGGGCGAGTCCAGGAAGGGCTTGCCGGTGGTGCCGGAGGGCAGGTTCGGAGCGACCAGGCGCGCGGGGCCCATGGAGATGTCCACGCCGATGACGCCGCCGTCGCCGTAGCCGGGGATGCAGGAGAGCACGCCGGCGCCGGTCTCCACGTCGATGCGCCCGGGGTTGTCGTCGGTGTGGTCCACCAGGTACTTCACCGCGCAGCGCAGGCCGTTGCCGCACATCTCCGCGATGCTGCCGTCGGCGTTGTGCACCACCATGCGGGCCACGCCACGCGTGGAGGGCAGGAGCGTCAGCACGCCGTCCGCGCCGATGCCCAGGCGCCGGTCACACAGCCACCGGGAGGTGGCGGCGTCGATGTCCACACCGGTACGGCGCCGGTCCAGCACGACGAAGTCGTTGCCCAGGCCGTGATACTTGAAGATGCGCTCGCGAGCGTCCACGGGCGCTATCCTAGCGGCGACCCATCACTCGCGCTCGCCCGGGTTTTTCGGCGCTGCCGGGGGCGGCATGTCGAGCGCGGGCACGGCGGCGCGGCCAGGCTTCGCCTGGGGGATGATGGGCGTGCGGCCGGTTGCTCCCCCGGGGGCAGCCGAGGGGGAGGCCGACCGGCGGGAGAGCTCGTTCTTCACGGCGTTCAGCTCGGCGTTGGCGCGCTCGTAGATTTCCTGGACGGGGTTGGCGCCGGCACGGGCGGCCTGCCTGCGCAGGGCACCCAGCTCCGTCTCCTGGGCGTTGAGCTTCTTCTGGAGCTCCTCCACCTGGGTCTGGAGCTGCTCCAGCTCCGCGGCCATCTCCAGGACGGCCTCGGGCTGGGCGGAGGCCCGGAGGTCCTCGACGGACTTGAGGAGCTCGGTGCGCTCGGCCTCGAGGGACTCCAGGCGGGCCTGCTGCTCGCGGACGCGGGTCTCCAGGCGGGTGCGCTCGGCGCGGTCCTGGAGGAGGCCCTGCTTCTCCGCGTTCAGGCTGCCCACCTGGTCGCGGAGGGCCATGAGCTCACCCTGGAGGGTCTTCAGCTTCTCGGACGTGCTGCCCTCGCGCTGCTGGAGCTGCTGCTTCGCGGCTTCCAGGGCCTGCTCGACACGGGTGCGTTCGGCGCGCTCGGCATCGAGGATGCGGACGGCGTCGGTAGAGGTCGTCTCTATCGCGGCGATGCGGCCTTCCAGGCGGACGCGGGCCGCCTTGGCGACGGTCAGCTCCGACTGGTAGCGCTCGCGCTCGGAGGCCATGGCGGTGCGCTCGGCCTCGGCGCGGGCGAGGCGCTCCTGGGTGGCCTGGAGCGCGGCGAGGTTCTCGGCGGCGGTGGTCTCCAGCTCGGCGCGCTGGGCGTCCAGGCGGGAGGTTGCCTCGGCGGCACGGGTCTCCAGGACGGACTTCTCCGCCTCGAAGCGCTCGGTGGTCTCCGCGAGGCGGGCCTCCAGCTCGGCCTTCTCCGCCCCGGCGCGGGTGGCGAGCTCGGCGAGCTGTGCTTCCAGCGCGGCCCTGTCGTCCTCGGCACGGGTGGTGATTTCGGTGAGCTGCGCTTCCAGCGTGGCCCGGTCGGCCTCGGCGCGCGAGGTGACCTCAGAGAGCTGGCGTTCCAGCTCGGCCCTGTCGGCCTCGGCGCGCGAGGTGACCTCAAAGAGCTGGCGTTCCAGCTCGGCCTTGTCGGCCTCGGCGCGAGTCGCGGTGTCCGTGAGGCGCGCATCCATGTCGGCACGCAGTGCCTCAGCCTGAGCCGCCGCATCGGTGAGGCGGGCCTCCAGCTCGGTATGGACTGCCTCGGCCCGCGCGGTAGCGTCCTTGAGTCGCGTCTCCAGCTCGGTTCGCAGCGCCTCGGCCTGAGTCGCCGCATCCGCGAGGCGCGCCTCCAGTTCGGCACGCATGACCTCAGACTGAGCCGCGGTATCCGACAGTCGCGTCTCCAGCTCGGCACGCACGGCCTCGAATTGAGCCGCCGTATCCGAGAGTCGTGTCTCCAGCTCGGCACGCACCGCCTCGGACTGTGCTGTCGTGTCCGAGAGTCGCGTCTCCAGCTCGGCGCGAAGGGCCGTGGCCTCGTCGAGCCGGGCTTCCAGCTCGGTGAGCTCTGCCTCGGAGCGCGCCCGCTGGGTGTCCAGCAGGGCGGTGGTCGCCGCCAGCCGCGAGGCCAGCTCGGACTGCTGCGCCTCGAAGTGGGCGGTGGCTTCCGCGAGTCGTGCCTCCAGTGTGGCGGCGCGCTCCTGCTCGGTCCTGGCAACCTCGGTGGTACGTGCGAGCTCGGCACGGAGGTTCTCCAGCGCGGCGCGCTCGGCCTCCAGCGAGCTCTCCATGGCCGTGGCCTTGCCCGCGAAGCGCCGTGCCGTCTCGAGCTGCACCATCAGCAGCTCGGCATTCTCCCGCTGCGCGGCGAGCCGGTCGCGTGCATCCACCAGCTCCTCGTCGAGCCGGGCGATGTGCATGCCCCGCTCGTGCAGGGCGGCCATGGCCCGCTGAAGCTCCATGCCCAAGCGCATGAGTTCCTGCCGCGCGGCCACCAGGTGTCCCAGCTCCGCGCGAAGGGCCAGCACCTCCTGCTGTGCGGCCTCCAGTGCTATCTGGGCCTGCGTCTGGTCCTCGGCGCGCTGGGCCTCCAGCTCGCGCTGCTGCTGCTCCGCGCGGGCGAGCGCCCCTTCCAGTTCGGCCTCGAGCGCCGCCGTCCGCGCGCGAGCCTCCACCAACTCCCGCTCGGTCGTGGTGGCGGCCTCGGTGAGGCGGCGGGCGTCGGCTTCGCCCTCCCCCACCTGCTCCCGCAGCCGCGAAACCTGTGCCTGCAGCTCCTGAAGAGCCTCGTCGCGCTCGGAGACCTGCACCTCCGCCTCGCGCCGGGCCGCCTCCATCTCCGCGAGCGCCTGCTCCAGAGAGGTACGGAGCGCGACGTCCGCCTCCCGAGCGGCTTCGGCCTCCACGAGCCTGGCCTCCACCTGGGAGCGCTCGGACTCCAGCCGCGTAACGGTGGCGCGCAGCTCGTGCTCGCCGGACTCGGAGGCAGTGCGAAGCTCCTCCAGCGCGCGCTGCTGCTCCGCCATCACCCGCTCGGCGGCCGCCAGGCGCTCCTGCTGAGCCTGCTCTCGCGCCGCGGCGTCGGCGCGCAGCGACTCCAGCTCCGCACGGGCTTCGGCCAGGGCGGCCCGCTCACGCTCCGCCTCGGCCTGCGCCCGGGCCAGCGCGCTCCCAGCCTCCGCGCGAGCCTCCTGCTCGTCGTCGAGTTCCTTGCGGACCCGGGCCAGCGCGGTCTCCGCGTCGGCACGAGCGAACTGCTCCGCCTCCAGCCGGGCACGGACCTGGGCCAGCCCGGCTTCACCCTCGTTGCGGCCCTGCCGCTCCGCCTCCAGCTCCGTGCGAGCCAGTGCGAGGTCCTCATCGCTCCGGACCCGCTCCGCCTGCTCCGTCGCCAGCTCGGTGCGGGTCTGGGTGAGCGCGGCCTCCAGGCCCGTCCGGGCCTCACGCTCGCCCTGGACTTCCGCGCGAGCCGAGGCAAGCGCCTCGTCGAGCCGTGCTAGCGCCTCGCGCTCGGCTTCGAGCGATGCCTGGACCTCCGCGCGCGCGGCCTGGGCCTGGACACGGCCTTCGCGCTCGGACGCGGCCTCGGCCTGGAGCCGGGTGACGACCTCGTCCGCTCCGAAGGCGCGCTCCCGCATCTCGGTGAGCTCGGCCTCCAGGCGCTCGCGACGCTCACGCTCCGACGCCAGTGCGTCCCGAGCTTCGGTCAGCGCCGCTTCCGCCCGACCCCGCTCCTGGCCTTCGGCCCTCAGGCGGGACAGCGCATCCAGGAGCGCCGACTCCGAACGGGAGCGCTGCTCCTCTTCGGCCTCGAAGCGGGCCTCGGCTTCCGCCAGCGCAGCCTCCGCGCGAGCGCGCTCCTGTGCCTCCGTCTGGAGCCGGGCCCGCGTCTCCACCAGCACCGACTCCGCCTGGGAGCCCCGCTGGCCTTCCGACTGGAGGCGGGCCTGCGCCTCCGCGAACGACGCCTCTACCCGGGCGCGCTGCTCGCTTTCCGTCTCCAGCCGGGCCTGAGCCTCCGCGAGCGCTACCTCTATACCAGCGCGCTGCTCACCCTCGGTCTGGAGCCGCGCCAGCGCCTCGATGAGCTCCGCCTCGGCCCGGGCGCGCTGCTGTGCCTCCGTCTGGAGCTGGGCCTGCGCGTCCGCGAGCGCCGCCTCCCAGCGAGCCCGTCGCTCCTGCTCCGCGGCGAGCGCCTCATGTGCCTGGGCGAGCGCCTGTCGCGCCTCCTCCAGTCCCGCCCGCGTCTGCGCCAGTGCGGCCTCCGCCCCGCTCCGCGCCCCACGCTCCGCGTCCAGCTTCGTGCGCAGCGCCTCCAGCGCGGAGCCGGACTGCTCCCGCCCCTCGCGCTCGGACTCCAGCGTGGCCCGAGCCTCGGCCAGCGACGCCTCCAGCTCGGTGCGCCGCAGCACCTCCGCGTCCAGCGCCTCCCGGGTGTGAGCCAGCGTGGACTCGGCCTCGGCCAGCCGCCGCGCCGCGTCCTCCAGCTGTTCGCGCGCCACCCGCAGCGCATCCTCGACGGTGGAACGG
The DNA here is from genome assembly GCF_024198175.1 of Pyxidicoccus xibeiensis. NCBI lineage: Bacteria > Pseudomonadati > Myxococcota > Myxococcia > Myxococcales > Myxococcaceae > Pyxidicoccus > Pyxidicoccus xibeiensis. Next base: position 822,490 of record NZ_JAJVKV010000005.1, on the reverse strand, counting down.
ACGTTCCGTTCCACCTCCAGCTCGCCGCGGACCTCTGATGCCTGCGCCTGCGCCGCGCGGTGCGCCTCTCGCGACGACTCCAGCTCCGCCTGCGCGGTCTGGACCGCCAGCTCCAGCTCCTGCCGATGGGCCCGCGCCTGGGAGGAGAGCTGGGCCTCCAGCTCGACCACGCGGCGCACCAGCGCCTCGCGCTCCTCCGCCAGCTCCAGCCGCCGGGCCTCGACTTCCGCCCGCGCAGCCTCTTCCGCCTCCAGCTGTCCGGCCAGCGCCTCCGCCCGGGCGCGCTCGGACTCCAGCACGCGCTCCAGCGCGGCCAGCCGCTCCCGCAGCTCCGCCCGCTCGGTCTCCAGCGCCTGGCCGAGGTTCGCCTCCGTCCGCGCGCGCTCCGACTCCAGCGCCGCCAGCCGCTCGCCGGCCTCGTGGAGCGACTCCTCCAGCTTCGCCGCCGAGGCCCGCGCCGCCGCCTCGCTCCGCGTGAGCGACTCCACCTCGGCCGTCAGCCGGGCCTGGGCCTCACGCGCCGACACCAGCTCCGTCTCCAGCCCGCGTCCCTCGGACTGGAGCGCCTCCAGCCGCGCCTCCGCGTCCTTCCGGGCCCCTTCGGCCGAGGCGGCCCGCTGCCGGGCGTCCGCCAGCTCACGCGCCGCGCGCGCCAGCTCCGCCTCCTTCACCGCCACCGCCGCGCCCGAGTCGCGGTGGAGCTCCTCCGCCCGCGCCGACTCCGCCTTCAGGTGCTCCACGGCCGCCAGCGCCGCCGAGTACTGCTCGGCGATGCGCAGCTCGCGCTCACGTGCGGCCTCCGCCGCCCTTCGCCGGTCCTCGGACAGCTCCACGGCGCGCTCCGCCGCCAGCCGGTCCTTCTCCCGGTCGATGCGCAGCGTGGACAGCTCGTCCTGCGCCTCGCGCACCTGCGTATAGGCCTGCGTCAGCCGCTCGCGGGCCTCTTCCAAAGAGGCGACAGTCTCCTCGCGCCGGGCGCGCTCCAGCCGCAGCGCCTCCTGCGCGGCCAGCACCTGCACGCCCGCATCCGCCTGGGCGCGCTGCGCGGCCTCCACCTCCAGCCGCTGTGCCGCGAGCCGGCGGTCCGCATCCGCGAGCCGCTCCTGCGCCACCTGCAGCTCCGTCTCGCGACGGCGCAGCTTGCCGGACAGGTCGTCCCGCTCGCGCTGGGACTGCTGGGTGCCGCGCGCCAGCTCCAGCTGCGCGGTGAGCCGGGCCACCTCGTCGCGCGCCGTCTCCAGCGACGGCCGCAGCGACGCCACCTCGGCCTCGCGGTCCGTCAGCTCCGCCCGGAGCTTCGTCAGCGACTCCTTCAGCCGAGCGCTGCGGTCCTCCCAGGACTTCGCGCGCGCCACCACCTCGTCCAGCTTCCCGCGCGTGAAGGCCAGCGGCTCCGGCGGCAGCTGCACCCACGTGGGGTCCACCACCCGCGCCGGCTCCTGCCCGGCCACCACCAGGAAGTAGGCGGCCTCGCTGCCACTCACCAGGGTGCCGTCGACCTGAAGCCCCTCACCGCGCTCGAAGGCGAGCTGGTAGCCCAGCACCGGCGACTGCGTGGCCACCTCCACATGAGGGAAGTGCGCGGACAGCGCGTCCAGCAGCAGCCCGTAGGTGGGCGGCACGGACTCCTCCGCCTCCAGCAGCTGCGGCAGCGCCAGGCCGGCCCCGTTGCGAAGGCCCCCCACGAGGAAGCCCTGCTTCGCCACCAGTCGCGCCAGCTCGGCCATCAGCTCGGGCGCCTTCACGTAGGGCGCCAGGTCCGCGACCAGCACCACGTCGAAGCTGCCGGACTCGAAGTCGTCGTAGACGTTGGCGCGGAAGCGCAGCGCCGGGCCGCCGTGGGCCTTCTGCGCCGCGGCCACCGCCGTCAGGTCGGCGTCGCAGGACACCACCGCGCGGGCGCCGCGTTCCACCAGGAAGCGCGCGCTCTCGCCGCCCGTGGAGGCCACGGCGTCGACTTCCAGCACCCGGCGACGGGCGAAGAGGCTCTCCGCGAAGATGTATCGGGGCAGCAGTTCACTGGGCCCCATGCGGCGGAATGTGTGATGCATGGGTGTGTTCGGGAGTAGGAGTATAGCCGTGGGCGTCCGCGCCCCAAGTTAAGCGCCAGGGCCGGAAATCGGCCTCGCGCCTGGACGTCAGGAGGGCAGGCGACATGAACGCAGCGGGACAACAGGGTTTCGGGTACCGGGCGAAGCGCACCTTCACCCGGATGATCGTCTTCCTCCTCATCCTCGGCCTGGGCGGGGCGGTGGTGTTCCTCCTCTCCCAGCTCAACGCGCGCACCTTCACCCTGGCCCTGATGGACGGGCAGCTCGCGGTGATGAAGGGCCGCAGCGCCCCCATGGGCTCCGTGCCCTACCGCCCCGGCGACCCGAGGCTGGCGGACGCCTATGCCCCCATCCCGGTGGAGGGCCAGGACGTCTCCAACCTCGTCCTCCAGAAGTTCACCGAGCGGGACGAGCTGGACCGCGCCCTCTTCCCCCTCCTGGAGGCCCTGGCGCGCCCCCGCATCGCTTCGGACGAGCCGGCCCGGGTGGACCAGGGCCTCTATTACCTCCGCCGCGCGGAGAAGCTCTCCGGCATCACCGAGGAGCAGCGCCTGACGCTCCAGAAGCTCATGACGGACGTCGCCTACTACCAGGCCCGCCAGAAGCTGGAGGATGCCCGCCGCCTCGTCAGCGACGCCCTCGCCCAGCTCAAGCTCGCCGCGGAGAGCGAGAGCCGCCACGCCCGCAGCGCCAACCAGATGCTCTCCACCGTCTCCCCTTCCGCCCGGGAGTTGGAGGAAGCCCTCCGCCGCGCCGTCCACACCCTGAGCGGTCCCCAGGCCGAGCCCCAGCCCGCCCCGGAGACGCCGGTGCCCCCACCCGCACCTACAACGGCGCCTCCCGAAGGAACCCCGCCGACTCCGCCGGTTCCGTCCGCCCAGGACGCGGGCGCTACCCCCTGATTCGGGCCCATTTCTGGCCGCCCAGGTTGGATTCCAGGAGGCCCATACATTGCGTCGCTGTGCGCCTCACCGACTGTTGTGAGGAGAACGTGACCGAAGGTGTTGGAGATCGATCATAGATTGCAATGATCGAGCCCACCCAAGCACTAGATCTCGCGTTGACAGGTCGGGTACCCCCCCATAGCTTGTGGCCGGTCGACGGTGCCCCACCGGAGACGTCGCCGTGACGTGGGGCTGAGGAGGGGTTGTGGGATTCTTGCGCACAGCTAGCAGCTGCCTCATAACTCACCCCTGTCGACCGGCCGTAGCAAGACCGTAGACCCGTCCCCTTCAGGACGGGTCCCACCCTGAACATCTTTCCAGTAGCGTGACCTGGGGAGCCGTCCCCCCGGGGCAGACCTCCGTGTCTGCCCGAGGCCGCGCCTTTGTCCGGAGTGAGCCGCTCGTGAACTTCGAAACGCCCGTGAAGCCCGCCGCCGCCAACATGTCCGTGCCGCCCACCACCAATGGCCACCCGGTACCGACCGTGAGTGCCGCGCCGGTGGCGACGGCTCCGGCCGCCGCGGAGCCCACGTCCGGCGACTTCACCTCCACCAGCATGAAGGTGCGCAAGCGCAACGGCACCACGGAGCCGGTGGACCTCAACAAGATTGTCCGCGCCGTGGGTCGCTCCTGCGTGGGCCTGCCCCGCGTGGACGTGATGCGGGTGGCCACGAAGACCATCTCCGGCCTCTATGACGGCGCCACCACGCGCGAGCTGGACGGGCTGTCCATCCAGACCGCCGCGGCCCTCATCGCCGAGGAGCCCGAGTACGGCCGCCTCTCCGCGCGCCTGCTGGCAGCCTTCATCCAGAAGGAGGTCAGCAACCAGGAGATCCACTCCTTCAGCCAGTCCATCGCCGCCGGCCACAAGCACGGCCTCATCGCGGACCGGCTGCTGCAGTTCGTCCAGGCCAACGCGCGCAAGCTCAACGCCGCCATCGACCCGTCGCGCAACGACCTGTTCGAGTACTTCGGCCTGCGCACCGTCTATGACCGCTACCTCCTGAAGAACCCGCAGACGCGCGAGGTCCTGGAGACGCCGCAGGAGTTCTTCCTGCGCGTGGCGTGCGCGCTCAGCGGCGACAACGCGCGTGAGGCCATCGAGCTGTACCGGCTGTTCAGCTCGCTGGAGTACATGCCCAGCTCGCCCACCCTGTTCAACTCGGGCACGCGCCACGAGCAGCTCTCCAGCTGCTTCCTGCTGGACTCGCCCGCGGACGAGCTGGACGCCATCTACAAGAAGTACTCGGACATCGCGATGCTGTCGAAGTTCTCCGGCGGCATCGGCGTGGCGTACCACCGGGTGCGCGCGCGTGGCTCGCTCATCCGCTCCACCAACGGCCACTCCAACGGCATCGTCCCCTGGCTGAAGACGCTGGACGCCTCCGTCGCCGCGGTGAACCAGGGCGGCAAGCGCAAGGGCGCGTGCTGCGTGTATCTGGAGACGTGGCACGCGGACATCGAGGACTTCCTCGAGCTGCGTGAGAACACCGGCGACGACGCGCGCCGCACGCACAACCTGAACCTGGCCAACTGGGTGTCGGACCTCTTCATGAAGCGCGTGGAGGCGGACGCCGACTGGAGCCTGTTCGACCCGAAGGTCGTCCCCCACCTGACGGACCTGTACGGCGACGCCTTCGAGAAGGCCTACGCCGAGGCGGAGGAGAAGGGCCTGGCCATGCGCAAGGTGAAGGCGCGTGACCTGTATGCCCGGATGATGAAGGTGCTGGCGCAGACGGGCAACGGCTGGATGACCTTCAAGGACATCAGCAACCGCAAGAGCAACCAGACGGGCAAGCCTGGCAACGTCATCCACCTGTCCAACCTGTGCACCGAAATCCTGGAGGTGACGAGCCAGGGTGAGACGGCGGTGTGCAACCTGGGCTCGCTGAACCTGGGCCGGATGGTGGTGGACGGGAAGTTCGACTTCGACCGCCTGCGGGCCAACGCGCACCTCGCGCTGAAGCAGTTGGACCGGGTCATCGACCTCAACTACTACCCCATCCCCACGGCCGCGGACTCCAACCGCCGCTGGCGCCCGGTGGGCCTGGGGCTGATGGGCCTGCAGGACGTGTTCTTCCAGCTCCGGATGCCGTTCGACTCCCCGGAGGCGCGGGCGCTGTCCAGGCAGATTTCGGAGGAGATCTACTACGCGGCGCTGAACACCTCGTGCGAGCTGGCCGAGCAGTTCGGCGCGCACCCCTCCTTCCCGGAGACGCGGGCGGCGAAGGGCGAGCTGCAGTTCGACAGCTGGGGCGTGGTGCCGGCGGACACGGCCCGCTGGGACGCGCTGCGCCAGCGCATCATGAAGCACGGCCTGCGCAACTCGCTGATGATTGCGATTGCGCCCACGGCGACGATTGCCTCCATCGTCGGCTGCTACGAGTGCATCGAGCCGCAGGTGTCCAACCTGTTCAAGCGCGAGACGCTGTCGGGCGACTTCCTCCAGGTGAACCGCTACCTGGTGCGTGACCTCCAGACGCTGGGGCTGTGGAACGAGAACGTCCGCAACCGCATCAAGATGGCGGAGGGCAGCGTGCAGGACATCACCGAGCTGCCGGAGAACCTGCGGGCCATCTACCGCACGGCCTGGGAGATTCCGATGCGCTCGCTCATCGACATGGGCGCGGACCGCGGGGCCTTCATCGACCAGAGCCAGTCGCTCAACCTGTTCGTGGAGACGCCGAACATCGGCAAGCTCTCCTCGATGTACTTCTACGCATGGCAGAAGGGGCTGAAGACGACCTACTACCTGCGCTCGCGCCCGGCCACGCGGATTGCGAAGGCCACGGTGAGCGGCGCGGGCACGGGCACGTCGATGCCGGCGGCCCCTGCCCCGATGATGGCCAAGGCGGAAGTGACGGAGGCCGAGGCGGTCGCCTGCTCGCTGGAGAACCCCGAGGCGTGCGAGGCCTGCCAGTAGGCCCGTGGCGCTGAAGTCGTAGAGACGTTTCGAGAAGGCCGAGAACCCGCGCGCGCAGCGCAAGGAGCACCGAAGCAATGCTGCTGAACCCTGGACTGAACCTGACGCTGCGCCCGATGGCGTACCCGGCCTTCTTCGAGATGTACCGGAATGCCATCAAGAACACGTGGACGGTGGAGGAGGTGGACTTCTCCACGGACCTGGTGGACCTGCGGTCGAAGATGACGGACGCGGAGCGGCACCTCATCCACCGGCTGGTGGCGTTCTTCGCGACGGGTGACAGCATCGTCGGCAACAACCTGGTGCTGAACCTCTACAAGCACATCAACGCCCCCGAAGCGCGGATGTACCTGTCGCGGCAGCTGTACGAGGAGGCGCTGCACGTCCAGTTCTACCTGACGCTGCTGGACACGTACGTGCCGGACCCGGCGGAGCGGGCGAAGGCGTTTGCCGCCATCGACAACATCCCCTCCATCCAGCGCAAGGCGCGCTTCTGCATGAAGTGGATGGACAGCATCCAGGGGCTGGACCAGCTGCGGACGAAGGCGGAGCGGCGGCAGTTCCTGCTGAACCTCATCTGCTTCGCGGGCTGCATCGAGGGGCTCTTCTTCTTCGCGGCCTTCGCCTACGTGTACTTCCTGCGCAGCAAGGGCCTGCTGAACGGCCTGGCGGCGGGGACGAACTGGGTGTTCCGGGACGAGAGCGCGCACATGGGCTTCGCGTTCGAGACCATCCAGGTGGTGCGCAAGGAGGAGCCGGACCTCTTCGACGCGCAGATGGAGCGCGACGTGGTGGCGATGATGCGCGACGCGGTGGAGTGCGAGACGCAGTTCGCGCAGGACCTGCTGAGCGGCGGCGTCATGGGGCTGTCCGTGCAGGAGATGCGCGGCTACCTGGAGTACACGGCGGACCAGCGCCTGCAGATGCTGGGCATGGCGCCCATCTTCCGGACGAAGAACCCGCTGCACTTCATGGACCTGCAGGACGTGCAGGAGCTCACCAACTTCTTCGAGCGCCGCGTGTCCTCGTACCAGGTCGCCGTGGGTGTGGGCGCGGCGACGGACGTCGTGTTCGACGCGGCGTTCTGAGCTCTTTCAAGAGCCCCCTAGTACCTCGGCACAGAGGTTTTGACCGATTGGCCTTGGACCTGCTCAGCGGAGGACGGGCAGAAGTTCCGGGGCCAGCAGCAGTTCAATGCTGCGGGCCTGTCCGGCGCTGCGCCGGATGAGCCCTCGGCGCTCAAGCTCAAGCACCATGCGGTGGACGGTGGGCGGAGTGGTGCCGAAATAGCGCTGCATGTCGGCCTCCGCAGGAAAGCGCCTGTTGAGCTTCGTGTACGCGTAGATGAAGGCCAGGTATTGGCCTTGAAGCTCTGTGAAGGGCGGAGTTGCGGAGGGAATCGACACGGCGGCAGCGAGGTAGTCCGACTCCCCTTTCACGGAGTCGGAGCGCATGAATGTACGTTACCTCGTCACCCTGGCCGCCGAGGAGAAGTCGGAGTTGGAGGCCCTGGTGAGCGGTGGCACGGGGCGGGTGCGCCGCGTCAAGCGTGCGCAGATTCTGCTGGCAGCCCATACCGGAGTCACCGACGAGCAGATTGCCAGGAGCGTCCGGGTGGGCGCCTCGACGGTGTACCGAGTCAAGCGGCGGTTTGTGGAAGGAGGCGTGGAGCACGCCCTGCACGAGAGGCAGCGGCCCGGGGCCTCTCGCAAGCCGACGGGCAAGCAGGAGGCGCTGCTGGTAGCCACCGCCTGCTCGAGTCCACCGAAGGGGCGTGCGCGGTGGACGCTCCAGTTGCTGGCCGATGAGCTGGTGCGGCTGACCGAGCACGCGGAGCTGTCGCGGGAAACAGTCCGACGACGGCTGGAGGAGAGCGAACTCAAGCCCTGGCAGCAGCGCATGTGGTGCATTCCGAAAGTGGACGCCGAGTACATCGCCCGAATGGAGGACGTGCTGGAGCTCTACGCTGAGCCACCCGACGCCAAGAGGCCGGTGGTGTGCTTCGACGAGACGCCCACCCAGCTGATTGGAGAAGTCCGCACGCCCCTGCCAGCCATGCCCGGCAAGCCCCGGCGTTACGACTACGAGTACCAGCGCAACGGGACGGCCAACCTCTTCGTCTTTCTGGACGTGCACCGTCCCTGGCGCCACGTCGAAGTCTCGGACCAGCGGACCGCCAAGGACTTCGCGGTGCAAATGCGCGCGCTGGTGGACGTGCACTACCCGGGGGCAGAAACCATTCGAGTGGTGCTCGACAACCTCTCTACGCACAGCCCCGGCGCCCTCTATGAAGCCTTCCCGCCGCAGGAGGCCCGGAGGATTCTGAAGAAGCTGGAGTTACACTTCGTCCCCAAGCACGCCAACTGGCTGAACATGGTGGAGATTGAAGTTGGCGTGCTCAACCGCCAATGCCTGGACAGGCGAATCGCCAACAAGGCCACCCTGAAGCGGGAGGTGGCCCGATGGGAGCGGATGCGCAACAAGGAACGGGCCCGGGTCCGCTGGCGCTTCACAGTCGAGAGCGCCCGCACCAAGCTCGGGCGAACGTACCCCCAGGCCCAGGCAGCCGCTGCTGCTGCCTGAACCCTTCAAAACCTCTGTGCCGAGGCACTAGGGCTGCGTCGACGCAAGGCCTCTGGGCCCCGTAGAGAGCGGCGACGTCATGCCCCACCCGCTCGAAGGTCAGGACAACGATTCAGCAACCATCCCTATCGGACACAAACAGCCTCCCCAGCCATTTCTCCAACACTTCCAGGCGTCCATGGAAGCCATTTATTTGCATATGCATTTGAATTAACAACTTCGTCGTCGGCATAGTGCGCAATCGACACATACCGAGTTGCTCTTCCCGGGCAGTCATACTCGTTAAGAGCTTTGACGCTATTGTATCGACCACCCACTCCACTCTGCCATCCTGTATAGACCGTCCACTCCCAAGCCTGCCTTCGAGCGGATGAAAGCTTGCGGATGGTGGTCTTATCCAAGAGCACAGTGAAGCCGGCCCCGCGTGCAACAGCAACCCAGCGACTTTGTTCCTTGCTCTCATCGTTTTTTGGCAGCGACACGTCGCCCTTAAAGATCCCGATACGATACGCCCCCACTTCCCCAGCACGCACAGAGGAAACCATGAGGCCGAAAATCCCAGTACGCTTGAGACGAATCACGAGACGGGGATCCGTGCCTCCTGCGCCATCATCATCATGACCAATGCTTTCCGGTTCTCCATCGCTGCCGACCCCAATTGCCAGTAATGTGGCATCAAAGGACTTGCTGACAACGAAGACAGTGTAGACGTCGCCAACACGTCCCTCGACCGTAAAAACGTCAACCCTCTTGCCAGACTCAAGAGGAGTATCGCTTTCGTTCAACTCGTCATCGAGTGGCTGACCGAGAGTGAGTCGCGGCTGTCCAAGGAGAACCTCGCGGAAATTTTTCTTCGGCACCGGCTTTGTTTCGGCTGAAGATGAAGCAACGGATTTCTTAGGCGTAGCGGCTCCTCCAGAGTAACTAGACAGAGCGATTCGACCGGGAGGGCTTCCCAACAGGGCCCGAACGTTCCGTCCCGGAACCGCAAAGTTGAGGTTCTGCCCATCTCGAAGGACAGCAACACTGACACCAACTACTTCTCCTTGTTGATTGAGGACAGGGCCCCCACTTGAGCCCTGAGAAATAGGCGCACTAATTTGCATCCACCGCTTCCCCTCATGGTCCCGGAAAGCGCTGACGATGCCAGTTGAGACGGTGTTCGTTAGACCCTGTGGAGCACCGATGACAATAATGCTTTCGCCTACGGGCGGCTCGCTTGCTGCCAACCGCAGTGCTCCGGGGGTGTTCGGCATAGCCGGCAAGACAGCCAAGTCGATGCGACTGCTTAGACTTTCTGCGTAATCAGCAGTTCCAAGAAGGTTATCCTCGAAATCATAGACTTCCACACGAGCAGCTCCCTCAAGCACGTGCGCATTTGTTACCACTCTGCCCTTCTCTACTAGGAAGCCGCTTCCAAGCCCTAACTGGGTTCCCTGGGCGTCGTACGTCTGCAGCGAAACCACGGCACGTCCAGCAACCTTCACCAAATCTGGTAGGGCAACGCTAGCCTCCGTATGCACGGCCGATGGAGGTGAAGTGGTGCCCTCTGCGCGAACCAACCTCGGCAGCGCTGCAGCAACCATAACGGCGAGCAGATAAGCTGCGGGCTTCATGAAGTCCTCCCCCGTGAATGGAAATGGCCCCGATGCCATTGCAAAAGCGCCAGTTGAATTTCCTTCGCCACATATAATTGCAGTGTCGACGCACCCAAACAAGCTTGGCTTGGTCGAAATGACTGGGTGAAATCTGACTCTGGTGGGCGATGGAGTGCGAGACGCAGTTCGCGCAGGACCTGCTGAGCGGCGGAGTGATGGGACTGTCCGTGCAGGAGATGCGCGGATACCTGGAATACACGGCGGACCAGCGCTTGCAAATGCTGGGCATGGCGCCCATCTTCCGGACGAAGAACCCGCTGCACTTCATGGACCTGCAAGACGTGCAGGAGCTCACCAACTTCTTCGAGTGCCGCGTGTCCTCGTACCAGGTCGCCGTGGGCGCGGCGACGGACGTGGTGTTCGACGCGGCGTTCTGAAGCGTCCGCTCGGGACGGCGGCCGGGCCTACTTCCGTGCCGCCTCCCCTGCCCCACCGCTAGAGAGCATCTCTTCTGCCCAGGACCTTCCACGCGCCAGGGTCCTCTCCCCAGGTCTCTTCCTGCCAGGGCGCGCAGCGCAAGCAGGGCCGCTTCCCGGTCCGTTCACTGCCGCATGGCCACCATCTCCAGCAGCACCGGCCCGGCCTCGCGCAGGGCCGCGGCGCTGAGAGGGGTCCTTCTCCACCACCGCTCCGAGCATGACCGCGGCCTTGTTGCGGTCCGACGACGCGGGGCCATGCAGCGCGCGCAGCACGGGCGCGAGCGGCACGAGGGCCTTCGAGGCCCCGCGCTGCGTCTGCCAGGGGACCCGGCTCGCGTTGTTGCGGACGGCGTAGCTCGAGTCCAGCACGGAGGGCAGCAGCGCCTCCGCCACCGCCTCGCGTGTCCGTCCATAGGCGAGCAGGAAGGGCACCAGCGAGCGGCGGTGCTCGTCCTTCTCGGTGCGCAGCACCTTCACCAGCGCCTCGAAGTGGGTGGGCACGCCGGTGATGAAGCGCGCCTTCAGGGGCGCGAGCCCGGGGTGGCCGAAGCCCGTCCCGCAGTGGAAGGCCTTGCAGGGGCCCTCGCCCACGGTCAGTTGGCCCGCGAGGAACAGCGCCCCCGCCTTCTCCTCGTAGGCGCCCCAGGTGGCCACCAGCCCGTCCGGGGCTCCCGGCGAGCCCTCCGGGGCCGGAGCGAAAACGAGCCGCCACTCGTGCCCGACGTCCACGAGGTTCACCGTCACCTCCACGGTGCGAGTGTCCTCGTGGTTGGTGATGCCGATGCGGGCCTGCGCGAATGCAAAGCGCGAGAGGAGGCGCTCCTTGCCCTGCTTCGCCTCGCGATAGAGCTCGCCGCCCGCCAGGTCCACGTCCCGGCCCTCGGGGACGCCGAAGGTGGCAAGCGACTCCTCGCGCGAGTACCGGCGTGAGCCGAAGACGTCGACGCTCGTCAGCCGGTAGTGAGAGAGCGCGGGCGACGCAGGGGCAGTCACCGGGCTCGATGTTGGCGACGGGGCGGGCTTCGTCTCAGGGGCGGCGGCCGGGGCCTCGGGAGCAGGCGCCATCACACGAGAGGCTGGGGCACACGCAGCCACCCACGCCAATGCGACCAGGAGGGGGGTTGAAGCGCATGCCCCGAGTCCACGACGACCACCGCGATTCCGGAAACCACCCCGGGTGACAGGCGGCCGCCGCCCCTGCTTCGAGACGCTACCCCTTCGACTGTCGCGGGTCGTTCCCGTAGCTGTTCTTCTGGCTGATGCTGCCGTCGACGTTGTGGATGGTGTGCTCGGTCTTCCGCTCCTGGGCCAGCTCCCGTCCCGCCTCCACCGCGCGCTCCTTGAGCCGGTGCGTGCTCGTCACCTCCCCCTTCAGCTGGTTGACCCAGCCCGCGCCGTCCGGGTTCGGGGTGGTGTGCACACCGCCACTGCGGCTCTTGTTCTTCGCCATGTGAGTACCTCCTGCGAGTCCGCACCGCATGAGCGCGGACGTTGTGGTTGCAGGAGGTAACGCGCGTGCCCCGGCGCGGGTTCTCCATGTCAGCCGAACCGGCACCGCCGTCCGAGGGCTGTGTCCAGGCCCCGACGTGGGCACCCTCCCCGCCGTGATAGAACGAGGGGCACTGCATGGACCGCCTCGTCCCGCTCCTCTGGCTCTGGCTGCTCTTCTTCTCCGTCAACACGGCCTGGGCGCTGAGCCAGGCGGCGGTGGCGAGCCTCCTGGGCGCGCGGCCCGTGAGCGTGGACCTGGGCATGGGGCCCATACTGCTGTCCAACCGCCTGGGCGGCGTCGTGTGGAACTTGCGCCCCTTCGCCATCGGCAGCGCGGTGGGCTTCACGGAGGAGCCAGAGGACGCCCCCAAGCGGGACCGGCTCAAGCACCTCTCCACGCCCCTGTACGCCGCCGTCATCCTCCTGCCCTGGGCCGTGCCGGTCGCCCTCGCCATGGCCACCCTCGGCGTGGACGAGGCCCTCCACCAGCTCGTCCACGGCTTCACCGTGCCCTTCGAGTTCTCCGCACTCCCGGGGCGCGTGGAACGCTTCTTCGTGCTGCTCGAGCACGGCGAGCTGCTCCGGGCCTGGGGCCTGCTGAACGCGAAGATGGCGGCCCTGAACCTGCTGCCCCTGTCCTTCTTCGCCGGAGGCCAGCTGCTGCGGCTCCCCTGGCGGAACCGCGAGCCCCGCTGGCTCGGCACGCTCCACCTCCTGAGCTTCCTGGTCGGCGCGGGCTGGGGCCTCTACGTCATCTACGTCGTCCTCACCGTCGTCTTCTGACGCCTACTCCCGCCCCTGCAGCGCCAGCCGCGCCCCCAGCGCGACGAACACCCCACCCGTGACGCGCTTCTGCATCGCCGCCACGCGCGGGTGCCGCCGCAGCCAGGCCCCGAACGCCCCCGCCGCGCTGGCCAGGAACGCAAGCCACAGCGTCCCCGTCACAGCGAACAGCAGCCCGAGCACCACGAACTGGAGCCCCGGAGAGCCCCGCGACGGGTCCACGAACTGTGGAAGGAAGGCGAGGAAGAACAGCGCTACCTTCGGGTTGAGCACGTTGGTGACGACGCCATCGCGGAAGATGCGCCAGAGGCTCGCCGGATGGAGCCCTTCCACCGCCTCTGGCCCGGCCTTGCTCCGCAGCATCTGGACGCCCATCCACACGAGGTAGGCCGCGCCCACCCACTTCACCACCGTGAAGGCCAGGGCGGACGTGGCCAGCAGCGCGGACAGCCCCAGGGCCGCCGCGGCGATGTGGAACAGGCACCCGGCGGCGATGCCCAGCGCGGAGACGATGCCCGCCGCCCGGCCCTGGCCGATGCTCCGGGCCAGCACGTACATCGTGTCCGGGCCCGGCGTGAGGTTGAGCGCGATGCCCGCCAGCATGAACGCGGCGAGGCGGGTCGGGTCGAAGAGCATGGTGGAGGCTCCGCAGGGGACGGCGCGGCCCCGTCCCACCTCCACCGTATACGCCCGCGCCAGAGCAGCGTGAAGCGCGGCAAGCCCACCAGGCGCCTACACGGGCCCCGCTTCGCATCTCGCGAAGGGTCTGGCGCTCATCCTGGGGCCGCGAGGCGGCCGCCGGACGCGGCCGTTCCAATCCTGTCCGCCTGTCCGACAGGTTTGCGCCAGGTGCGGCCGGGAGGGGCCACAGCCTGGTGCTCCTTCGCGCAGGATGAGCCCCCGTCGCGAAGACGGCCCCGCGTGGCCCGGCTCCCAGCCCGTGACCGCCCGGAGCAGCCCTCACACCGGCGTCCGCGCCCCCCCGCGGTCCGCGGCCTCGCGCTCCGCCCGCTCCCGCTCCGTCGCTCGCTCCGCCGTGGCGGCGGTGATGGGCGCCACCGGGCGGTACACCGTCCGGTACACGGCGGCCGCCGCGCCCGCGCCCAGCAGCGGCGCCACGATGAACAGCCACAGCTGCCTCAGCGCGTCTCCGCCCGCGAACACCGCCGGCCCCAGGCTGCGCGCCGGGTTCACCGACGTGTTCGTCACCGGAATGCCCACCAGGTGGACGAGCGCCAGCACCAGGCCAATCGCCAGCCCCGCGAAGCCCACCGGCGCCCGCGCGTCCGTGGCGCCCAGCACCGTCAGGACCAGCAGGAAGGTGAGCGCCACCTCGGTGTAGAAGGCGGAGGCCATGCTGTACTCCCCGGGCGAGGCAGCGCCGTACCCATTGGACGCCAGGCCCTCCACCGTGGGCGAGTAGCCCCCAGGCGCCCCCTTGGCAATCAGCAGCACCAGGCCCGCCGCGAGAAACGCCCCCAGACACTGGGCCAGCACGTAGCCAGGCGCATACCGGGACTCCATCTTCCCCGTGAGCACCAGCCCGAGCGTCACCGCCGGATTCACGTGGCAGCCAGAAATGGGCCCCACTGTGTAGACCATGGCTAGCAGAGACAGGCCGAACGCGAGCGACACGCCCAGGAAACCGATGCGGTCCCCCGCCAGCACGGCCGCTCCTACGCCGCCGAGCACCAGCACGAACGTGCCCACGAGCTCGGCCAGGTACTTCCGAAGCGCCTCTTCGCTACCGGCAACCACCGGAGCAGACTTCACCTTGGATGCACGCATGCGCAGCCTCACCCCGCGACGGCCCGCGCCGCGAGCATCACGGCCGGTGCCTCGCGACACAGGCAGTCCCACGAGGGACGGTGAGCACGCGCAACCCGATGACAACAGGACACTCCGCCCCATGCCTGGAGGGGCGGCACCTATGAGGAGCCCTCGACACGCCTGAGTGCCCCGCCCGAGCCTACTTGCCCTTCATCACGCCGATGAACGGCAGGTTCCGGTACACCTCGGCGTAGTCCAGCCCGTAGCCCACGACGAAGTGGTCATCGATGACGAAGCCCTTGTAGTCGATGTCCACCTTCGTCCGAGCCCGCGACGGCTTCTCCAGCAGCGAGCACAGCTTCAGCGACGCCGGGTGCCGCGCCCGCAGGTTCTCCAGCAGGAACTGCATGGTGAGCCCGGTGTCGATGATGTCCTCGATGATGAGCAGGTTCTTGCCCGCCATGGGCTTGCTCACATCGGTGGTGATGCGCACCTCGCCCGTCGTCTCGGTGCCGCCCTGGTAGCTGGACACTCCCAGGAACTCGAGCTTCACCGGCAGGTCGATGTTCTTCGCCAGGTCCATGGCGAAGAACACCGAGCCCTTCAGCACACAGATGAGCGTCAGGTCCTTGCCCGCGTAGTCCCGGGTAATCTCCGCCGCCAGCTCCCGCACCCGCGCCTGCAACTTGTCCTCGGAAATCAGGACGCCGACTTGCGACTCGTAGAACGCCAAGGCCTGCTCCTTCGCTACACGTAGGCGTTGTTCATGATCTCCCCGAAGCCGCCACCACCGGGGACGATGTACTGCCGGTCATCCAGGCCCCGCTCCTTCTCCCAGAGCGCGCCCGGCTCGGTGCCGAACACCTCCGGCGGGGACATGCCCCTGTCCAGCCGGAGCGCGTAGATGACCACGTCCGGATGGTCCTTCGTCATCCGCTTGAGGTACTCCGGCGTGACGATGAGGTTCAGGGTGATGATGCGCCGGGGCCGCCCCGGCACCTTCGTCTTGTAGAGCGTAATCGCCGTGGACAGGCTGCCGCCCGTGGCCCCCATCGGGTCCGGGAACAGGACGAAGGCGTCGTCCACGTCGCCGCCAATCTTCGCGCCGCCAATCTCCGAGCCCACCACCGCCTGCGCCGCGTCAATCATCCGGCTCATGATGATGTGGTCCTGCCGCACCAGCGCCGGGTCCACCGTGCTGTTCAGCAGGTCATACGCCACCTGCGACGGCAGCGTGCCCGCCCGCGCGATGTTCACGGTCACCACCCTCACCTGGGGCTCGATGACCTCGCCCTGGTAGAGCCCCTGCGGCGTCGAGTCGATCATCCGCGTGGGCAGGCTCACCATCTTCCGGGGGAACTCGGCGTTCACCACCGTCTTCACCAGGTCCGCGTAGAGCAGCTCCACCAGCCGGTTGATCTGCGGCTGGATGACGCCCTTCGAGCACAGCGTTGCCAGCTGGGAGAGGAGGAACGGATTGCCCACCAGGTGGACCTGCGGTCCATAGTGGTGGGTCATCTCGTTCAGCCGGAAGGGAACGTTCGCGTACAGGGTGTCGCGCACTCGGTCGGCTCCTCTCGGCCCGGGCCTGAAGGCGGCGCGGACGGCACTCTCGCGCTTCTCAGTCGAACAGCTTCAGCGTCTGCGGCGGAGTCCCCTCTGTCGGCTCCTTGACGTGGCACTTGCGGCAGCGCGGCTCGTACGCCCCCGCGGCGCCCACCACCACGCGCTCCCCGCTCGAAACAATCCGCTGGGAACGATTGGCCGGATTCCCACACACCACGCAGATGGCCAGCTCCTTCGTGACGTACTCGGACACCGCCATCAGCTGCGGCATCGGCTCGAAGGGGCGCCCCTGGTAGTCCTGGTCCAGCCCGGCGCAGATGACGCGCAGGCCCTTGTTGGCCAGCGCCTCCACCACGGCGACCACTTCCACCCCGAAGAACTGCACCTCGTCGATGCCCACCACCTGGGTGTCGGCCGAGAGCCGGTAAAAAATCTCTTCAGCCCGGTCGATGGGGGTGGAGGTCACCTTGAGCTGCGAGTGGCTCACCACCAGCGTCTCGTCGTACCGGTTGTCGATGCGCGGCTTGAAGACCTGGACCTTCTGCTTGCCGTAGATGGCGCGCTGCACACGGCGGATCAGCTCCTCCGTCTTACCGGAGAACATCGAGCCGCAGATGACCTCTATCCACCCGATATCTTTGGGGAATTGGTGCAAGGGACGCTCGGCTGGCAGGGCCCGGAAGGGGCGCGGATAGTCTGCCACGCCCCCACCGGAGTCAACTTTCAACGCCGCCCATTCCATGAGGGGTCCCCCCAGGCCAGGGCCCGTCCGCCCGCCTGCTCTCCGGGAGCCCGGAAACGCGCTGGCAAGCGTCTTGAAGGGAGCCCGCCCAGAGGCGGTCGGGAACGGGAAGGGGTGGGGCGTGGCGGCGACTATCGAGCAGACGCAGGACGCGACGTGGAGCAGGGCTTCCTTCTATGTGTCACCGGCTTCGGTGGCGCTGCTGGTGCTGAACCTGCTGGACGGGCTGTTCACCCTCCTCTTCCTGCAGCTCGAGGTGGCGGAGGAGCTCAACCCGCTCATGCGGATTGCCTACGAGCAGTCGCCCCTGGTCTTCATGTTCTCCAAGCTGGTCATCGTGAATGCCGGCCTGTGGCTCCTGTGCCTCCACCGCCGCCTGAGGGCCAGCCGCATCGCCATCCGCATCGGCGCGGCCGTCTACGGCATCATCGTCGTCTACCACCTGGCCTTCCTTACCCACCTGGTCCTGCATTGGCCGGCGGCCTTCCGCTAGCCCGCGGGCCGGTAGCGGACTGGCGGTGAATTGAACATTGGGCGCGGGGTCAGTCGGGCCCCCGCTTGCATTTTACACCCGGTATGTCCCAGGCTTCCTGTCAGCTCCGACCTTTCGGGTTCGGGGGGGGACCATGAACATCACCGACGTCCGGGTGTTTCCGGTCGAAGAGGACAAGCTCAAGGCGTACGTCACCATCACCTTGGATCATTGTTTCGTCATACGCGATTTGAAGGTCATCCACGGCTCCTCCGGGCTGTTCATCGCGATGCCGGCAAAGAAGAGGAAAGATGGGACGTACAAGGACATAGCTCACCCGCTCAACGCGGATACGCGCAGCCAGATGGAGCGCGTCATCCTCATTGAGTACGAGCGCCACCTTCATCAGGCGCAAGCCGGGACGCTCATGGCGGCGCCAGCCGATCTGGACTAACGACTTCCCTTCCACGCGTGTCCAGGTTAGTCAGCGGCCCCACCATGCAGCCGCGTGACTTCAAGGTGTTCGCCGGGAACTCGAATCCCGGCCTGGCGCATCGCATCTGCGAGTACCTCAAGCGTCCGCTGGGCAAGGCGGAGGTCGGTCGCTTCTCCGACGGGGAGATCCACGTCGAGATTGGCGAGAACGTCCGCGGACACGACATCTTCGTGCTCCAGTCCACCTGCCCGCCGGCCAACGACCACCTGATGGAGCTGCTCATCATGTGCGACGCCCTCAAGCGGGCGAGCGCCGGCTCCATCACCGCCGTCATTCCCTACTACGGCTACGCCCGGCAGGACCGGAAGGTCGCCCCGCGCACGCCGATCACGGCGAAGCTGATTGCCGACCTCCTGGAGGTCGCCGGTGCCGAGCGCGTGGTGTCCATGGACATGCACGCCGGGCAGATCCAGGGCTTCTTCAACATCCCCTCGGACCACCTCTACGGCTCGCCGGTGTTCCTGGAGGACCTGCGCAAGCGCTTCCCGGAGTCGCAGGAGCTCGTCATCGTGTCGCCGGACGCCGGCGGCGTGGAGCGCGCCCGTGCGTACTCGAAGCGGCTGAACACGGGCCTGGCCATCATCGACAAGCGCCGCCCGCGCCCCAACGCCTCCGAGGTGATGAACCTCATCGGCGACGTGAATGGCAAGGACGCGGTGCTGGTGGATGACATGGTGGACACCGCCGGCACGCTCGCCCAGGCGGCCGCCGCCCTGAAGGCGAAGGGCGCGCGCCGGGTGGTGGCCTACGCCGTCCACCCCATCCTCTCCGGCCCGGCCATCCAGCGCATCTCCGACTCGGTGCTGGAAGAGGTCGTCTTCACGGACACCGTGCCGCTGTCGCCCGCGGCGCAGGCCTGCTCGAAGATCCGCCTGCTCACCACCGAGCGCCTCTTCGGCGAGGCGATTGCCCGCATCCACCGCGCCGACTCGCTCAGCTCGCTGTTCGTCTGAGCCGTCGTCCGTCTGCCCGCCGGGCGGCTTGACTCCGAGCCTCCCGGCTGGCATGTGCACCCACCTCCATCGGTCCCCTTCTTCCCCAGGGCGCCGTCTTCGGGGCCTGCCATCGGGGCAGGATGCCGAGGGCGCCAGGGTGACTGGTGGCAACCGCAGTCCCCTTCAGTGAGGCATTTCCATGTCCGTCGACAAGAGCACCCTCGAGGCCAAGGCGCGTGAGGGCGCCGGCAAGGGCCCCGCCCGCCGCCTGCGCGCGCAGGGTCTGGTTCCCGCCGTGGTGTACGGCAAGCACCTCGAGAAGCCGGTGCACATCGCCGTGGACCCCAAGTCCGTGCGCGTGGCCATCAACACCCCGCACAAGTTCAACACCCTCATCCAGATCAAGGTGGAAGGTGGCACCCGTCAGGTCCTGCTGAAGGACTACCAGATGGACCCGCTCACCCGCGACATCCTCCACGTCGACTTCCTGGACGTGCGTGAGAACGAGCAGGTGAAGGTGAACGTGCCCCTGACGCTCGTGGGCAAGGCGCAGGGCGTGGCGGACGGCGGTCTGCTCACCCAGATCCGCCGCGAGCTCGCGCTCTGGGCGCTGCCGAACGCCATCCCCGAGCGCATCGAGGTGGACGTGACGCCGATGAAGATCAACGACGCGCTGCACGTCAACGACCTGAAGCTGCCCGCGGGCGTGTCCGTGAAGACGAACGTCAACTACACCGTGGCGGTCCTCAGCGCGCCCGAGGCGGCCGAGGCGGCTCCGGTGGCGGCGGCTGCGGCCCCCGCAGCGGCGGCTGCGGCTCCGGCGGCGGCGAAGGCGGGCGACAAGGCGGCGGCTCCTGCCGCGGCGGCCAAGGCCCCGGCGGCGAAGAAGTAGTCTTCGCCTCACGCAGTCCCACTGGAGCGGGGCTGGCCCGAAGAGGGGCTGGCCCCGTTCTCGTTTCAGGAGCCTTCCATGAAGCTCATCGTCGGGCTGGGCAACCCGGGGCGCGAGTACGAGCGGAACCGGCACAACATCGGGTTCATGGTGGTGGAGGCGCTGCTGCCCCGCGCGCGCGGGGAGCTCAACCAGGAGAAGTTCGCCGCGAAGGTGGGCCAGGGCACGCTGGCCGGTGAGCGCGTGCTCTTCGTGGAGCCCCAGACGTACATGAACCTGTCGGGCCGCTCGGTGGCGGAGGCGGCGCGCTTCTACAAGGTCGCCGTGGAGGACGTGCTCGTCATCCACGACGAGCTCGATTTGCCCTTCGGCCGGCTCCAGCTCAAGGCGGGCGGCGGCAGCGGCGGCCACAACGGCCTCAAGAGCACCGTGGCCAGCCTGGGCGACGAGTCCTTCATCCGCCTGCGCTTCGGCATCGGCAAGCCGGAGGGCCCCAACGCCCGCGAGCGCGTGTCCGGCTACGTGCTGGGCAACTTCGACGACGGCGAGCGCCGCCAGCTGGACGAGCTCATCGGCCGCGCGGTGGACATGACGGAGACCTGGATTCGCGAGGGCCTGTCGGTGGCGATGAACCGGTTCAACCGGAAGGCCTGAGGAGCCCGCCTGCCCCCCGGGCGGACGGAGAGACTGCCCGGCCGCTTGACTTGGAGGGGGCCCCCCCTTACAAGGCGCGTTCCTCTACCGGATGGGGTGCGCCTTGCGCACACCAGAGGCAGTACCGGTGGGATGTTCTTTCACAGCTTCCCGTGTTGGTGCACGGGACGTAGCGCGAAGGTGACGGGCGCGCGGTTTCCTGTCCCCGGCGGTGGCCCTCCTGGGTTTGCCGACCGTTTCCCCGCTCCTCGGATTCACCGGGGGGCACTCGACCCCAAGGGGAGAGAAAACATGGCTGAGACGCAGGCCGCGACGCGGCTTCGTGAGTACGAGACCATCTTCCTGGTCAAGCCGGACCTGACGGACGACAACGTGGACAAGCTCAAGGAGCGCGTCCGCGGCATCGTTGGCCGTGAGGGTGGCAAGCTCCTCCGCTTCACGGTGTGGGGCAAGAAGAAGACCCTGTTCCCCGTGGCGAAGCAGCCCCGCGCCATCTACGTGCACGCCAGCTACCTGGGCGGCTCGAAGCTGGTGGCCGAAGTGGAGCGCAACCTCCGCAACCTCGACGAGGTCTCCCGGTACATCTCCGTGAAGATCGCGGACGAGGTGGACCCCGAGTCCCGCCCGGTCCTCGAGGACCTGAAGCTGGCTGGCGACGTGGAGGAGACCCGTCCGGGCGCTCCCCTCGAGCGCGAGAGCCCGTTCCGGAGCGAGGAGCCGGTTGGCGACGCTGAGGAGGATGCGACCGAGGAGGCCTGAGGCCTTCGCAGGTCAGCTCCCTAGGGACCATTCCAGGAATCGAGAACGCTCATGAGCAACGGAACTGAGAGCAAGACGGGTGCTGCCTCCGGCGGCCGCAGTGGCGGCTTCGGTGGCGGTGGCGGTGGTGGATTCGGTGGCGGCTCGCGCGGTGGTGACCGCGGCGGCGACCGCGGCGGTCGTGACGACCGTGGCGGCCGTGACGACCGCGGCGGCGGGATGGGCGGCGACGACGACAAGCGTGGTGGTGGCCGTGGCTTCGGCCGCAAGAAGGTCTGCCGCTTCTGCGCCGAGAAGAACGCCTCGGTGGACTTCAAGGACCAGGCGACGCTGAAGTACTTCGTCACCGAGCGCGGCAAGATCATCCCCCGCCGCATCTCCGGCAACTGCGCGAAGCACCAGCGTGAGGTGGCGGTCGCCATCAAGCGCGCCCGCGGCATCGCGCTCCTCCCCTACAACGCGGTGGTCGGCTAGCCGCCGGGTCCGCACAGGAGACTGAACATGAAGGTCATTCTGCGTGAGGACATCGAGAACCTCGGCAAGTCCGGGGAGCTCGTCACCGTGAAGGACGGCTTCGGCCGCAACTACCTGCTGCCTCGCAAGAAGGCGGTTCTGGCGAGCGAGCAGAACCTGCGCCAGCTCGAGCACGAGAAGGGCGTCATCACCGCCCGGAACGCCAAGCTCAAGGGCGCGGCCGAGGAGCAGGCGAAGAAGATCGGCAACATCAAGGTCACCATCAAGCGCAAGGTCGGCGAGCAGGACAAGCTCTTCGGCTCCGTCACCGTGCTGGACATCGCCGAGGCGGTCGCTGCCCAGGGCCAGACGGTGGACCGTCGCGCCATCCACCTGCCCGAGCCCATCAAGTCGCTCGGCAGCTACGAGGTGGAGCTGCGCCTGCACCGCGAGGTCGTGGCGAAGATCAAGGTCGAGGTCGCGGCCGAGTAGTCGTCGGCTGTACCGCTGAAGTCCGAAGGGCCGTCCGGGGAGACCCGGGCGGCCCTTCTCCTTTCCGGCGCCGCCCCCGTCGTCCGGCTGGCGCCGTCCCCGGTCCGTCCCGCGACATGTGCATGGAGGGCGGGCCGCGCGGTGCGTATCCCGGAGTGGAAGGAGGCTCTCCCATGAGCACCCCCACACTGCCCCGGTCCACCCCCGACGAGCACCACCCTGACCTGGACTGGCTCCGCGTCGTCGCCATCCTGCTGCTGCACCTGTTCCACACGGGGATGATGTTCAACACCTGGGACTGGCACGTGAAGAGCCCCCAGGCGCTGCCCGTGCTGGAGCCGGTCATGGAGGTGATGCACCACCTGCGCATGCCGCTGCTGATGTTCATCTCCGGGGTGGGCACCGCGCTGGCCCTGCGGCGGCGCACGCTGGGAGGCTTCGCCGCGGACCGCGCGAAGCGGCTCCTGTGGCCCCTCGTCTTCGGCATCTTCGTGGTGGTGCCGCCGCAGATCTACGTGGAGCGGCTGCTCCGGGGACAGTTCCAGGGGGACTACGCGGCCTTCTACCCGTCGGTGTTCGAAATCGTGCCCTACCCGGCCGGCAGCTTCAGCTGGCACCACCTCTGGTTCGTCGCCTACCTCTTCGTCTACTGCGTGCTGGCGCTGCCCCTCTTCGCGGCGCTGGCCACGGCGCGAGGGCAGGCCTTCCTCGCGCGGGCGGAGGCCTGGCTGTGCCGGGGGTGGAACGTGTGCTGGTTCTTCCTCCCGCTCGCGCTCAACGGGGTGCTGCTGCACGAGTACCCGACGACACACGCGCTGTTCGACGACCCGAGGACCTTCGGCCACTACGGCCTGCTCTTCCTGATGGGCCACCTCTTCGGCCGCTGCCCGCGCATCTGGGACGTCCTGGTGGAGCGCCGGCGCGTGCTGCTGGCCCCCAGCGCGGTGCTCTTCGTCATCATGGTGCCGGACAGCGAGTTTCCCCTCGTCTGGGAGATGCTCGGCGCCATGGCCGCCCTGTGGCTCTTCATCCTGACGGCGCTCGGCTGGGCGCGGGCGCGCATCCACGTCCGCCGGCCGTGGCTGAAGTACGCGCAGGAGCGGGCCTATCCCTTCTACATCTTCCACCAGACGGTCATCATCGTCGTGGGGTACCTGATGCTCACGCTGCCGGTGGGGCCGTGGGCGCTGCTCGGGCTGGTGCTCACCGTGTCCTTTGCCGCCACCTGGGCCCTGAGCGAGGCCGTGTCGCGCGTGGGCTGGCTGCGGCCCTGCTTCGGGATGAAGCCGCGCACGGCGCAGGCCCGGGTCCCCCGGACGGCGGAGGCGGGGCATACTGCGTGACGAAGCCCATGTCCCCCTCCCCTTCCGAGGACGCGCCAGTCTCCACCGCCGGCTGGCAGTGGCCACGCATCCGCGCCCGCCCGGCGCTGGCGCTGTTCTGCCTCTTCCTCGGCATCGGGCTGGTGAACGGGCTGACGGTCTGCCTGACCATCCTGGGCAATGGCGGCACCGTCCCGGGGCTGGAGCCCTTCCTCTGGGAAATCACCGGGGCGCTGGCGGTATGGGTGGTGCTCCCCGTGGCCCAGACGGCGGTCCTCAATGCGCCGGGGCCGCGCGTCGGCTGGGCCCGCTTCGGGGTCATCCATGTGGCGGGCTTCGCGCTCTTCACCAGCCTGCACATCCTGGTGATGGTGCCGCTGAGGTACCCGCTCTACCGGCTGCTCGGCTGGGGCGAGTACGACTATGGAGCCCTGGCGTTCCGCATCCCCATGGAGGTGCTGAAGGACGTCATCGCGTACTCGGCCGGTGCCACGCTGTGGAGCTTCGTCAACGACTGGCGGGCGCGGCAGGCACAGGCGCTGCGGGAGTCGTCGCTGGAGAGCGAGCTGCGCGCGGCCCGGCTCCAGGCGCTCACGGGACAGCTCCACCCGCACTTCCTCTTCAACGCGCTGAACACCATCAGCGCGGTGATGTACGAGGACCTGGCGCGCACGGACCGGATGCTGAGCGATTTGGGCGGACTGCTGCGCGCCAGCCTCGAGCGCCAGGAGGCGACGTGGACGCTCGCGGAGGAGCGCGCCCATGCCGAGCGCTTCGTCGCGCTGCTGACCGCCCGCTTCGGCGAGCGCGTGACGGTGCGCTGGGACATGGCGCCCGGGCTGGACGGCGCGCGCGTGCCCTGCTTCGCGCTGCAGGCGCTGGTGGAGAACGCGGTGAAGCACAACCAGGACCGGCGGGAGGCGCTGGAGGTGCGCATCCGCGCCCGTGAGGATGGCGCCGGGTGGAGGCTGGAGGTGGAGGACACGGGGCGCGGCTTCGCGGAGTCCTCTCCTGCGGCGGGGCCCGGCGTGGGGCTGACGCACCTGGAGCGCATCCTCGCGCTGCTGCACGGCGGGCGGGCGCGGCTGGAGCGCGGGCGTGGCCCGGAAGGCGGGGCACGTGTGTCGCTGTGGCTGCCTCGTGAGGTGACTGCATGACGCCCTTCAACGTGCTGGTGGTGGACGACGAGGCGCCCGCGCGCACCAAGGTGAAGCGCCTGCTGGCGGATGACAGTCGCTTCGTCCTCGCGGGCGAGGCCGTAGACGGGACGGAGGCGCTGGCGCGGGTGGAGGCGCTGCGCCCGGACCTGGTGGTGCTCGACGTGCAGATGCCCGGCCTCACCGGCTTCGAGGTGCTGGAGGCGCTGGGACCGGAGGGCTGCCCCGCAGTCATCTTCTCCACCGCGTATGACGCCTTCGCGCTCCAGGCCTTCGAGGCGCATGCGGTGGACTACCTGCTGAAGCCCTATGACGCGGGCCGCTTCACCCGGGCGCTCGACAAGGCCCATGCGCTGCTCGTCGGAGGGCGGACGGAGGCCGAGGCCGGCCGGCTCCAGGCCCTGCTGGACGGCCTGTCCCGGGCCTCGCCCTCGCGCCCGCTGGAGCGGCTGGTGGTGAAGGTGGGCGAGGCGTGGGTGCCACTGCGGCTGGACTCCGTGTGGCGCCTGTCGTCCGAGGACAAGTACGTGCGGCTGTACACGGACCAGGGCGAGCACCTGGTGCGCCAGAGCCTGCGCGCGCTGGAGGAGCGGCTGGACCCGGCGCGCTTCGTCCGCGTGCACCGGGGCGACATCGTCAGCCTGGAGGCCGTGGCGCGCCTGGAGCCTTGGACCCACGGCGACGGCATCCTCGTCCTCAAGAACGGCACCACGGTGGTCCTCAGCCGCACGTGGCGTGAAGTCTTCCTGCAGCGCTGGGGCATGGAGGGGTGATCCAGGGGGTAGAGCCGCCCCCCTCCACCCACCCGGTGCTACAGGTCTGTGGCAGAAAATTGGGCGATGTCAGGCACGCCTGTAGAGTGGGCAGGCAGCCATGGATAACGTCCTCGACATCAGAGAAGGCCGGCGGGTTCACGAGGATCTGGCCGCTGAGCGCGCGGTGCTGGGTGCCATCCTCGCGGACAACACGCTCACGGCCGCCGTCGGTGAGGTGGTCCATCCGGACGACTTCTCCAGTCCCGCGCACGCGCAGATCTTCGCGGCGATGCTCAAGCTGGACGGCCAGTCCAAGCAGGTCGACCACCTGACGCTGGCCGAGGAGCTGAAGGTCCTCGGGCAGCTCGTCGCCGTGGGCGGCCCCGCGTACCTGATGCGGCTGGACCAGGTGGTGCCGCTGGCGTCCAACGCCGTCCAGTACGCGCAGATCGTCAAGGACCAGGCCCTGCGGCGGCGCCTGGCCCACGTGGGCAAGGAGATTCAAGACCTCGCCAGCACCGAGACGGGCGAGCTGGAGGTGCTGCTCGACGAGGCCGAGCGCAAGGTGTTCCTCCTCGCGGAGAAGAAGCGCGAGGGCGACCTGCGCCCCGTCAGCGAGCTGATGGAGCAGACGCTCGACCTGCTCGACAAGATGAAGGCCGCGGCCACGGGCGTGACGGGCCTGTCCACGGGCTACATCGACCTGGACATGCAGCTCACGGGTCTGCACGCGGGCGAGCTCATCATCCTCGCGGCGCGTCCCGGCGTCGGCAAGACGTCCTTCGCGATGAACATCGCGGTGCACGCGGCGCTGAAGGAGAACAAGGCGGTCGGCATCTTCAGCCTGGAAATGCCCGCGGACCAGCTGCTGATGCGTCTGCTGGCGTCCACCGCGCGCGTGGACATGAAGAAGCTGCGCGGCGGCCGGCTGACGCCGCACGACGAGGAGAAGTTCCAGGAGATGGCGGGCGCGCTCTACAACGCCCCCATCTACATCGACGACTCGGGTGGTCTGTCCCCGTTCGACCTTCGCGCCAAGGCGCGCCGCGTGAAGCAGAAGGACCCGCGGCTGTCGCTGCTCGTCATCGACTACCTCCAGCTGATGCACCAGAAGGGCAAGGTGGAGAGCCGGCAGCTCGAGGTCGCCGAAATCTCCCGCGCGCTGAAGCAGCTGGCCAAGGAGCTGGAGGTGCCCATCATCGCGCTCAGCCAGCTCAACCGTAAGGTGGAGGAGCGCAAGGGCGGCAAGCCCATGCTGTCGGACCTGCGTGAGTCCGGCTCCATCGAGCAGGACGCCGACGTGGTGATGTTCATCCACCGCGAGGAGTCCGAGGAGGGCCCGGATGGCGCGCCGGCCCAGTCCTCCAGCACCGTCATCCCCGTCGAGCTCATCATCGCCAAGCAGCGTAACGGCCCGGTGGGCTCCATCGACCTGGTGTTCCTCTCCGAGTACACACGCTTCGAGAGCCGCACGCGCGGCGAGTAGCGACCGCGCGCCACGTCGTTCCCGCTCGCGAAGCCCCGCCCATGACTCGCGACCGGGCTCGCGGAGCGCCGCATCACGCGCGGCGCCATGAGCCCATCGGGGCGCCGCGCCCGTGCGCACGTAGCGCACCACCAGCCCTCGCCGCTACTCCGTACCCGTACGCAGGTAGCGCACCACCAGCTCGCGGGCCGCGCGCACCGCCGTGTCCAGCGTGCGTCCCCGTCCGAGCTCCGTCGCCAGCGCGGAGGCCAGCCGGCAGCCGGTGCCCCTCCGCCCCGGCGTGCGCGCCAGCCACTTCCCGTGCAGCACCCGCACCCGTGCCGGCGTGGCCAGCACGTCCGCCAGCCCCTCCACGTCCGGCAGGTGCCCGCCCTTCACCAGCACCGCACCAAAGCCGTACCGGGCCAGCGCGGTGGCGGCCTCCACGGCCTCATCCACCGTGCGGGCGACTGGCCGGCGCAGCAACCAGGCCGCCTCGTCCAGGTTGGGCGTGAGCACCACGCGCGGGCCCGCCAGCGCCAGGTAGCCCCGCGCGGACAGGCGCGACAGCGACTCTCCGCGCGACGTGCGCACCACCGGGTCCACCACCCACCACGCGTCCATGCCCGCGAGGGCCCTGCTCGCGGCGGCCAGCTGCGCGGGCCCGGGCACCATACCCCACTTCACCGCGTGCAGCGGCCCCAGCTCACACGCGGCGGCCACCTGCGCGGCCAGGATGCGCGGCGCGGACGCAAGCCAGGTGAACGTCGCGGTGCCCTGCGCCGTCTGCGCCGTGGGCACGGCTACCGGCAGCCCGCCCCGGGCGCGCACGGCGGCCACGTCCGCCAGCAACCCCGCCCTCCCCGTGGGCTCGTGCCCGGCCAGCAGGAGGACCCGGGGACTCAACGCCGGTGCTCGCGCGCCTTCTGCACGAAGGACTTGTACAGGCCCACGTGCACCGGAATGGTGGTGGCCATGTACTCGGGGTGCCACTGCACGCCCACGGCGAAGACATGCGCCGTGGACTCGATGGCCTCCACCACGCCGTCCGGCGCCACCGCGCAGACATTCACATTCTGACCGGCGGCCCGCACCGCCTGGTGGTGCGTGGAGTTGACCATCAGCTGCCCGTAGCCCACCGCCTCCGCCAGCAGCGTGCCGTTCTTCACCTCCACCGGGTGCTGCGGCTGGGTGCGGTCATGCTTCTGCTCGTGCTCGCGGGCACCCGGCACCTCGCGGCCGATGTCCTGGAACAGCGTGCCGCCCAGCACCACGTTGAGCAGCTGCATGCCGCCACACACGCCCAGCACCGGCATGTTGCGCTTGAGCGCGCCCTTCATCAGCGCCGCCTCGAACGCGGTGCGGCCTTCCTTCAGCGCCCCCAGGCCCTCGCGCGCCGTCTCCCCGTACGCCTCCGGAGGGATGTCGAACGCGCCACCGGTGATGAGCACTCCGGAGACGCGGTCCAGGTACGCCTCCACGCACGTCGGGTCGTCCGAGTACGGCAGCACGAAGGGCAGCCCGCCCGCGCGCAGCACCGCGTCCGAGTACGGCACCTTCAGCTCATAGCGGGGGAAGGCCTGGTCCTCGGGCTGGCTCCAGTCCGGGGTGATGCCGATGTTCGGGCGGCGCGGCGGCGGCCCGTGGTGACGCGGATGGTTGTTCATGGCGCTCCTGAGCCTTCGAGGCTAGTCCCCCGACCTTCCCCGTTCAAACGCGGCCAGGAGCAGCCGCACCCGCTCGGCGATGTCCTCGGCGAGCAGGGCGTCGGACACCACCGCCGCGCCATGCGCGCCCGCCGCCGCCACCCGGCCGATGTTCGCCAGCCCCACGCCGCCAATGCCCACCACCGGCAGCGGACTGTCCCGCACCACCGCGGCGAAGGACTCCAGGCCCAGCACCGGCGCCGCCACCTGCTTCGTCGTCGTGCCGAAGAGCGGCCCCACGCCCACGTAGTCCGCGCCCGCCGCCTGGGCCACCCGCGCCCCCTCCACCCCCCGCACCGTCACGCCCACCAGCCTGCCGGGCCCCAGCAGCTCGCGCGCGGCCTCCGGCGGCAGGTCGTCGTCGCCCACATGCACCCCGTCCGCGCCCGCCAGCAGCGCCAGGTCCACCCGGTCGTTCACCAGGCACAGCGCGCCCGCGCGGCGGCACAGCGCGGCCACCTCCCGCGCGGCGGCCAGGGCATCCCGGGGCGGTGTGCGCTTCATGCGCAGTTGCACCACCCGCGCCCCACCCGCGACCAGCCGCGCCGCCTTGTCCACCAGCGGGACGTCCGGCAGGACGGTGTCGTCGCACAGCAGATACGGGCCTCGGGGAAGCATGGGGCGGGACGGGACGTTCATCGGCTCCGGTAGGCGGGACGGCGGCGTTGACAGATGGCCTCCCTGCTATAAGGTGGCGCGCTGATTTCCAAGCAATTCTGAGGATTTGAACATGGCGGATGCGGCGGACCCGAAGTACCTGGATAAGCGCACGGCGGAGCGGTACCTGCGCTCCGGCCACCTGGACGAGAAGGCGTACGAGCGCCACGTCAAGGGCCTGCCGGACGTGGCGGAGAAGTCCGTCCCCGTCGAGACGCTGATGCTCGACGACGTCGACGACTACGAGGATGACGAGGACGACGAGGACGAGGACGACGCCGAGGATGAAGGCGACGACACCGACGACGAGGGTTCGGCCTCCGCATGAGCTCCGGGGACGAGAAGCGCGGCGAGACCTTCGTGATGCGGGGGGAAGCGCGCTCCGCGTCCGAGGAGTCCATTTCGTTCAGCACCTTCATCGTGGGGTTGGGCTCCGCGGTGCTCATCCACCTCGGTGACGCTCCGAATCCGGAGACGGGCCAGAAGGAGAAGGACCTGCCGCTGGCCCGGCAGAACCTGGACCTGCTGTCCATGCTGCGGCTGAAGACGCGGGGCAACCTGACGGCGGAGGAGGAGAAGCTCTTCGACGGGCTCCTCACCGACCTGCGCCTGCGCTTCGTGGAGGCGAGCAAGCGGTGACGGTGTCTGCTTCCCGCTCGAGCGGGCTGCCTCGGGGCATCCGCTTCGCGGCCATGGTGAGTCTGGTGCTGGCCGCCTTCACCGGCTGGTCCGCCCTGCGCGAGGCCACGGAGCTCGCCCACTTCTACGAGGTCCGCGAGCTCCACCTGGAGAACGAGCCTCCCGCCTGGATGGGCGACAGGAACGTCATCCAGCAGGTGGTGAAGACGCAGTACGCCGCCCTGGAGCCCATGCGCGAGCCCCGCGCGGTGCTGATGGGCATCCTCTCCGTGGCGTGCGCCTTCGTCTTCGTGGCCGCCGGACGCATGCTCCGTCCGGACGGGCTTCCGCGAGAGGGCATGCGGCGGCTGCTCGGCCGGGCGGCCATCACCGTGGCCGTGCTGCGCACCATCGACGGCGCCCAGTTCGCCGTGGTGTCGCGGCGCATGGGCACCGTGCTGGCGGAGACGCTCGGCCGGCTGCCGGAGAACCAGGACCCCGTGGCCGCCCAGGTGGTGAACTCCGTCGCCCCGTGGTTCGCGGTGGGCCTGTCCGTCCTCGGGACGGTGCTGGTGGCGGGCACCTTCGCCCTGCTCGGCCAGTACTTCCGCAGCGACGCGGTCCGCGACGTCGTCCTCGCCCACGACGGCCCTCAGGACGAGTAGGCAGCACCGGGAGCCACGACGCCCTTCAGGGGCGTCCAGGCCGTGCCGCCGCCGCGCCCCTCAGTGCGCGTCCGGCACCGGGTGCGGCATGCGCGAGCCCGGCAGCAGGGCCTCCAGCGCCTCGGCGACATCCTGCGCGGCGCCGTCCAGCGGCAGCACCTGCGCGGGAGACACGAGCGGCAGGCGCAGCAGCTCCTTGCGCGTGAGCCCGAAGACGTAGGCCAGGTGTCCCAGGGGCCAGCGCTCCTGCATATGCGTGAAGGCCGCTTCGTCCACGTCCTCCGGACGACCGGGCAGCTCCACGTCCTCGTAGACCACCCGCTCACCGCCCACGCGCCTGCCGTTGCCGTAGGCGATGACCTCTTCGCCCTCGTCCGGGTCATACACGCAGGCGTGCACCGTGACGTTGGCCGCGCGCGACAGCAGCCTCGGCAGCGCGTGGTGCGCCGCGTACCAGTGGGCGCCCTGCCGTCCGGCGGTGAAGGGCCCCACATAGGCCAGCCGGACCACCTTGCGACGCCGGTTCACCGAGACGTGCAGGCCCGTGGCGCCCGCCGCTCCGTCCAGCACCAGCGCCTCACGCGCCAACTGGATGAGCTCCAGGCCGCTGAGGCTTTCGAGTCTTACGAGATAACCGCCGTGCGCTTCCAGGATCTGCCCCCCGGGATGGGCGCCGCCTATACCCGGCCGCGCGATGACTGGCAACCCCGGCTCCGTGAAAAGCCGGCTGCTACCAGGGGTCCAAAGTATTCCATGGCAGGCGGACATTCGACGCGCTGCGCCAACTTGCCATGACCTCTTGGGCTCTTACGTTCAGTGCATGCGACTCGACAAGTACACGGTTAAGGCACAAGAGGCGATCCACGAGGGTCAGTCGCTTGCCCGGCGAGCGGACCACCCGCAGTACGAGCCTGAACACCTGGCGACCGCGCTGCTCGGCCAGAAGGACGGCATCGTCGAGCCCCTGCTCCGGAAGATTGGCGTGGACGCCAAGCTCTTCGCGGCGCGACTGGCGGAGGCGCTCGGCAAGCTTCCGCGGATGCAGGGCGGTGAGGCCGCCATGCTCGGCCAGCGCCTGCTCAAGACCTTCGACAAGGCCGAGGACGAGGCCAAGGGCCTCAAGGACGAGTTCATCTCCTCCGAGCACCTGCTGCTCGCGCTGACGCACGACAAGGGCTCTGTCGGCGAGGTGATGAAGTCCTCCGGCGTGACGCGTGAGCGCGTGCTGGCCGGCCTCAAGGAGGTCCGCGGCTCCGGGCGCGTGACGAGCCAGGACGCCGAGGCCACCTACCAGGCGTTGGAGAAGTACGGGCGCGACCTCACCGAGGCGGCCCGCTCCGGCAAGCTGGACCCCGTCATCGGCCGCGACGAGGAGATTCGCCGCTGCATCCAGGTGCTGAGCCGGCGCACCAAGAACAACCCGGTGCTCATCGGTGAGCCGGGCGTGGGCAAGACGGCCATCGCCGAGGGGCTCGCGCGCCGCATCATCGACGGCGACGTGCCCGAGGGCCTGAAGAACAAGCGGCTGGTGTCGCTGGACCTGGGCGCCATGGTGGCCGGCGCGAAGTACCGCGGCGAGTTCGAGGAGCGCCTCAAGGCGGTCCTCAAGGAGATTGCCGACGCGGCCGGGGAGATCATCCTCTTCATCGACGAGATGCACACCATCGTCGGCGCGGGCAAGGCGGAAGGCGCCATGGACGCGGGCAACATGCTCAAGCCGGCGCTGGCGCGCGGCGAGCTGCACTGCATCGGCGCCACCACGCTGGACGAGTACCGCAAGCACATCGAGAAGGACGCGGCCCTGGAGCGGCGCTTCCAGCCCGTCATGGTGGGCGAGCCCAGCGTGCACGACACCATCAGCATCCTGCGCGGCCTGAAGGAGCGCTACGAGGTGCACCACGGCGTGCGCATCCAGGACAACGCCCTGGTGGCCGCCGCCACGCTCAGCCACCGCTACATCTCGGACCGGTTCCTCCCGGACAAGGCCATCGACCTGGTGGACGAGTCCTCCAGCCGCCTGCGCATCGAAATCGACTCGATGCCGACGGAGCTGGACGACGTGCGCCGCAAGATGACGCAGCTGCAAATCGAGAAGGAGGGCCTGAAGAAGGAGACGGACCCCCACTCGCAGGAGCGGCTGGGCCAGATTGAGCGCGAGCTGGCGAACCTGGGCGAGAAGTTCAACGCACTCAAGGTGCACTGGGACGCGGAGAAGCAGGCCATTGGCGCCATCCGCGGCCTGAAGGAGAAGCTGGAGAAGGCGAAGAACGACCAGGCGGCGGCCGAGCGTCAGGGCGACCTGAACAAGGCGGCGGAGCTGAAGTTCGGCGTCATCCCCTCCTTGGAGAAGGAGCTGAAGGCGCAGAACGAGAAGCTGGCCGAGCTGCAGAAGACGCAGAAGTTCCTCAAGGAAGAAGTCGACGCGGACGACATCGCCGAGGTCGTGGCCAAGTGGACGGGCATCCCCGTCTCGCGGCTGATGGAGGGCGAGGTCCAGAAGCTGGTCCACATGGAGGAGCGGCTGGCGAACCGGGTGATTGGCCAGCGCAGCGCGATTGAGGCCGTGTCCAACGCCGTGCGCCGCGCGCGCAGCGGGCTGCAGGACCCGAACCGTCCCATCGGCTCGTTCATCTTCCTGGGCCCCACGGGCGTGGGCAAGACGGAGACGGCGAAGGCGCTGGCGGAGTTCCTCTTCGACGACGACGCGGCCATGGTCCGCATCGACATGTCCGAGTACATGGAGAAGCACGCCGTGTCGCGGCTGGTCGGCGCGCCTCCGGGCTACGTCGGCTACGACGAGGGCGGCCAGCTCACCGAGGCGGTGCGCCGGCGGCCGTACACGGTGGTGCTCTTCGACGAAATCGAGAAGGCGCACCAGGACGTGTTCAACGTCCTCCTCCAGATTCTGGACGAGGGCCGGCTGACGGACAGCCAGGGCCGCACGGTGGACTTCAAGAACACGGTGCTCATCATGACGTCCAACCTGGGCTCGCAGGACATCCAGGCGGGCATGGCGGGCAAGGACGTGCTGGACGAGAAGACGCGCGACGAGGTGATGGACGCGCTGCGCGGACACTTCCGGCCGGAGTTCCTCAACCGCGTGGACGAGGTCGTCGTCTTCGAGCCGCTGCGCAAGAAGGACATCTTCCGCATCGTGGACCTGCAGCTCGGAAGGCTGTCGAAGCTGCTGGCCGACAAGCGGCTCACGCTGGAGCTGACGGACAAGGCGCGCGACTTCCTCGCGGAGCGCGGCTACGACCCGACGTACGGCGCCCGACCGCTGAAGCGCGCCATCCAGAAGTACCTGCTGGACACGCTGGCGCTGAAGGTGCTCAACGCCGAGTTCGTCCCTGGCGACCACATCCAGGCCGACGCGGGCCCCAACGGCCTCACGTTCGCCAAGGTGCTGGTGGACACCGCGAAGAACGTGAAGCGCTCGGCGTAACGCGCGGGGCAGGCCTCATGGAGCACGGGCTCGGAACCGCTCACCGGTTCCGGGCCCGTTGTCTTTCGTCCCCGGGCCCGTGGTTCAGCCCGATGACGGAGCCGGGACGCCGCTCAGCCCACGGAGCGGGCCGCGACCTGGGACGGCGGAGCCCACGTGCTGTTGAGGGCCTGGATGGTCGTGAGCGGGATGCCCAGCAGGTACATGTAATAGAGCGCCCGGTGCTGGTCGTTCACCTCGGACTCGAACTTCCCGACGAGGCCCGTGGAGTAGAGCTGGCCGGGGAGGCTCGTGCTGGAGGCGGGCTGCTGGTACGTCAGGCCCGCCTTCTGGAGCGCTTCCAGGGTCCCCTCCACTGCCTTCTTGCAGAGCCAGCCGCACTGCGGCCCTCCGACGTACATCGACAGGATGGACTCCAGCCCGCTGGCCGGCCACAGGCGGGGCACCACGTCCAGCGTGTTGAAGTAGCGCATGGCGCTGCCGAAGGCGGTGTCGAAGGCCGAGGCGAAGGCCGGGTTGCCCGCCGTGGGCGCGGCAAAGGTGAGGGGCAGGAGGGTGGCCCCGGTGAGCGCGCTCTGGAACCACGCCGCGAGCACGGTGGCCATCTGCCCGCCGAGGCTGTGGCCGGTGATGAGGATGCTCGGCGCGCCCGACAGTCCCTGCAGGAACGACAAGAGCGAGCCCGTGCCCGAGCCCGGCACCGAGGAGACCATCTTGTCGATGTTCGTCCAGACCTCCACCACACCCTCGGACACCATGGCCCCCGAGAACGAGGGCGCGGCGGTGAAGGGCAGCGGCTCCTGCTTCTTGACGCGCTTGTCCTGGATGACGTCCTCGATGCGGTCGAACAGCGTGCCCCGCACCACCACCGCGTACTCGCCTGCATTGTTGGAGGCGACGTAGACGAGGTCCTCGCCCTGCGTCGCCGGGCCCCAGACGATGTTCCACCCGCCCTGCACCGTGGAGGCCATGGCCTGGTTCATCAGGGTGAAGCGCTCGGAGTTCGTGTTGAGCTGCCCCAGGTACGAGATGGCGGACAGCGTGATGGCGACCTGCGCGGTGCTGAAAGTGGAGGACATGGGCGTTTCCTTTCGTTGCCGGACCCCAGTGCAGCGGTCGTGCCGGGACGCAGGTGCCTGGAATCCCTCGTGCGGCCGCTGCCGGGCACCCCGCCGACGTGTCGGGCCGACGTGTCGGCGGCACCGGAGTGCCTTGACGTGGCGCGGCCTCCGCGCGAAGAGCCCCCTGCATGAAGCCCTGGGAGACGCTCGACACCACGCAGGTCCCCGAGGTGGGGGAAGTCACACTGGCCCGGCGCGGTGACGAGTACGTCCTGCGGGTGCGCGGACAGACGCTCATGTCCAGCCGGAGGCATGGCTCCGAAGAGGCGCTGGCGGAGGCGGGCTGCGCGGACCTCGTGAGCCGGGGCACGGGCCGGGTGCTAGTGGGAGGCCTGGGCTTCGGCTACACGGTCCGGGCCGTGCTGGACCGCGTGGGCCCCGGCGTGCGCGTGACGGTGGCGGAGCTGCTGCCGGCGGTGGTGTCCTGGAACCGGGGCCTGCTCGCCCCGCTCGCGGGCGCACCGCTCGAGGACTCCCGCGTCACCGTCGTCGAAGGCGACGTGGGCGCGCTGATGGGCCGGCATGCCAGCACCTTCGACGTCATCCTGCTCGACGTGGACAACGGCCCCAGCGCCCTCACCCACCCCGACAACCAGGGGCTCTACGGGCTCTACGGGCTCACGCGAGCCGCCACGGCCCTGCGCTCGAAGGGTGTGCTCGGCGTCTGGAGCGCGGGGCCCGCGCCCGGCTTCGAGCGCCGCATGGAGCAGGCCGGCTTCACCGTCCAGGTGCTGCACCCGGCCGCGCATGGCACGAAGGGCACGCGACACACGCTCTTCATGGGCAGACGCCGCTGAGTCAGCCGCGCGCTGTGACGAGGCGTGCCACTGAAACACTGATACATGTGACAGGGCACGCTACAGCAGGCAATTCCTCCCAGCGGCGCTCTCCTCTGGAGCAGGCCCCGGGTCCGTGACGAACCGCGCTGGCGCGAGGGGTGCAATGTCTTCCCAGCGCCGCCCACGAGGACCGCGTGCCGCAGGGGGGACATGGCACCGGAACGCGTGTGGCGGGCAGACAGCATCCCCACAACCAACGAGGTAATACATGCATCCGAAGATGATGGGACGACTGCTGGCCGCCGCGCTCCTGAGCGTCGCAGCTGGTTGCCAGGGCGATGGAACCGACGACGCGCAGGACGCGCTCGGGACCCAGGAAGCGAACGCGGAGACGCAGTGTGTGCAGCGCTTCGACGGCATCAACAGCTGCGCCACTGGCAACGCGCGGCTGACCCAGAGCACCCAGGGGCTCAAGGTCTCCGGGCTCGTGGACGCGACGCGGGACGGTGTCGCCAGCAGGTTCAGCAACGCCGTGAAGTGGTCGCAGAGCACCGACATCAAGTTCGGCGGCCCGCAGGGACGCCTGGAGCTGGCCGCGCGCTCTGGCGACCAGGTCGTCAGCACGCTGAAGGTCGTCCCGGGCCGCGACGGGAGCTCGGCGGCCATCCTGCCGACCTTCACCGGCTCGCCGGGCGGCTCCGCCTACCGGATGAGCGTGTACAACAACGGCGTCCTCCAGGGGACGTCGACCCAGCCGGCCGGGCGCATGATGGTCTTCAACAGCTGGCGGGACCTCATCCGCTGGGTCGTCGCCAATTTCGACTTCCTCCAGTACGACATCATCATCTGGAAGAACGGCGTGCAGGCGTCCGCGGAGCAGCCCGAGGTGGGTGCCTGCGCGTGGCGCATGCGCGACACCCGCGGCACGTTCTCGGTGACGCTGGATGACGGCCGGGTCCTCACGGGCAACGAGGTCGAGTTCACCGAGGTCATCGCCGATGGCCACTATCCGTACACCGCGTTCACGGGCATCGACGTGAAGGCCGCCGCGAGCGAGCTCACCATCCTGGGTGAGTCCATCGTCCAGGCGAAGTAGTCCCGTCCCATCCGGGCGTGTCGCCGGGCAGGCGCTGTGTCCTGCCCGGCGTCCCCCGGAGTCCCCTCCCCTCCGGCTTGGCCAGGAGCGTCTTCGATGCGCGGGCGGTTGTTCCTTCCAGGCATTCCCATCGTCGCCCTCGTGCTCAC
Organism: Pyxidicoccus xibeiensis; assembly: GCF_024198175.1. Classification (NCBI taxonomy): domain Bacteria; kingdom Pseudomonadati; phylum Myxococcota; class Myxococcia; order Myxococcales; family Myxococcaceae; genus Pyxidicoccus; species Pyxidicoccus xibeiensis. Next base: position 785,472 of record NZ_JAJVKV010000005.1, on the reverse strand, counting down.
CGCGGTGTGGGCCGACACGGTGCGACGTCCACCGCTGCTCGAGCTGGGGGAGCTCGCGTCCGCGGCGGAGCCGGGAGAGGAGCTCTCGGGCGGGGCCACCACGGTGGTGGACGCGGGGCGCAACTCCTTCGGCCGCTCGCCCATGAACCTGGACCGGGCGCGCTGGCCGGACTTCCACCACGGGAAGAAGGTGTTCGCCCGTGACTGGAGCGACCCGCGCAAGACGCCCGTCCCCGTGGGCCCGCTCTTCAGCGCGGCCTCCTGCATGACGTGCCACGTGAAGGACGGGCGCGGGCGTCCGCCGGCCTCGCCCGCGGAGCCTCCCGTCTCCATCGTCTTCCAGCTCAGCGCCTCGGGAGGACGGGGGCCGCACCCGAGCTACGGCGAGCAGCTCGACTTCCACGGCGTGGGCGGCAGCGCGGGCGAGGGCAGCGTCACGGTGGACTACGACGAGCGCTCCGACGAGTTCGCGTCGGGCGAGTCCTTCTCGCTGCTCCAGCCGCGCTACACCTTCAAGCACCTGGCCCGGGGCCCGCTCGGCGAGGGCGTGCCCTTCTCCCCTCGCGTCGCTCCGGTCAACTTCGGGCTGGGGCTGCTGGAGGCGATTCCCGAGGAGGCGCTGCTCGCGCTGGCGGACCCGGACGACCGGGACCAGGACGGAATCTCAGGCCGGCCCAATCAGGTCGAGGACGTCGCCGAGCGGCGGACGAAGCTCGGCCGCTTCGGCTGGAAGGCCAACCAGCCCTCCGTCCTCCAGCAGTCCGCGCACGCGCTGTTCGCGGACATGGGGCTCACCACGGAGCTGTTCCCCGGGCAGGCGGGCTCCGCGCCCGAGGTGACACCGGAAGACCTGGAGCGGCTCCTCTTCTACACGCGGCTCGTCGCGGTGCCCCGGCGCAGGAACTGGGACGCGCCGCCGGTGCTGCGGGGCAAGGCCGTGTTCCGTGCCATCGGCTGCTCCGGCTGCCACGTCTCCACGCCGTTCGAGACAGGGGACGTCCCCGGCTTCCCGGAGCTGTCACGCCAGAGAATCTTCCCGTACACGGACCTGCTGCTGCATGACCTGGGAGCGGGGCTCGCGGACGGCCGTCCGGACGGACAGGCCAGCGGGCAGGAGTGGCGCACCCCGCCCCTGTGGGGAATCGGGCTGGTGGAGGCAGTCAACGGCCACACCCGCTTCCTGCACGACGGCCGGGCGCGGAACCTGGAGGAGGCCATCCTGTGGCACGGAGGCGAGGCCGCCCCCACGCAGGAGCGCTACGTCCGGCTGCCCCGCGAGGACCGCGAGGCGCTGCTCGCGTTCCTGAACTCGCTCTGAAATTGCCTGTCAGGGTCTATTGCCCGCGCCGTCCGTGAGGATTGAGCGCGCCCGGCCGGAAAGGTCCTACACGCTTGCCTGACGGTTCGACTCCGTCCACCTCCACTTGTCTATGGGGGTGCTGCCGAGGGTTCGGCGTCTGACTCCAACTCAGAATCCCCAACGGCTTTTTCACTCGGGCGCGCTCTACCTCTTCCTCTCGTCGCCTCAGGACGTCGCCGCTCCCGCGGCCCCCTCCCGCGCCGCCAGGCGCATGGGCTGGACGCGGCCGTAGGTGAGCGAGCGCCACAGCCACTCGGCCGGGCCGAAGCGGAAGCGCGCCAGCCACCAGTGGCTGAGCACCACCTGCACGGCGAAGATGCCCAGCGCCATCGCCACGACGCGCGAGGGCGGCAGCTGGCCGATGAGCCCCAGCCCCCAGCCGTTGTAGAGGCACACGCTGATGACGGACTGGAGCAGGTACATGGAGAGCGCCATGCGCCCCACCGGCTCCAGGACGCCCAGCACCCGCCGCCAGCGCTCGCGCTGGAACAGCAGGGCGAAGAGGGACACGTACCCCGCGGCCATCGCCACGTAGCCAATCTCCTGGCTGGAGTTCAGCAGGAACATCCACACGTTGTCCGGCGGCGTGTAGACGCCCGCCGTGCGCAGGCGCTGCATCACCAGCCCGGTGCCGTTGAGCAGCAGGCCCACCGCCAGCCCCCAGGGGAGGATGCGGCGGTGCAGGGCACGGCGCCCCTCCACGTCCTGGAGCAGGAGGAGCCGCCCCGCCAGCAGACCGAAGAGGAACCGGGACAGGATGAGGCCCATCCAGAGCAGCTTGTTGGGCCTGATGAGCGTGTCCAGGAAGTAGCGCCCGTTGCCCGCCTGGGCGGTGAAGAACGCGTCACTCGACAGCGCCGCCAGCAGTCGTGCCCGGTGGCCGGCTTCCTCCGCCGTCCTCGCCTTCGCCGCCTCGTCCGCCGCCTCCGCGCCGTGCAGCAGCACCGGCCCGTACTTGAGGATGGAGGGCACCAGCAGCGGCATCACCACCAGCAGCCCGAAGGCCCATATCGCCACCGTCCGGGTCGAGCGACTCCGGAAGAGCAGCAGCGCCAGGCCGACGATGGCATACGTGTGGAGGATGTCGCCGACCCAGATGGCGAACAGGTGCGTCAGCCCGAGGCCCAGCAGGATGAGCAGCCGCCGCGTGTAGAGCGGGACGATGGAGGCCCCGCGCGCCTCGGCCCGGGACATCTGGATGGAGAAACCCAGCCCGAACAGGAACGAGAAGAGGGTGATGAACTTCTGATTCACGAAGAACTGGTAGAGGGAGCCGACCACGACCTCCAGCAGCGGCGCCATCTGCGCCTGGGCCTGCTCCCGCGGCAGGAGCGTCCTGCCGCTGAACCACATGAAGCTGTTGGAGATGAAGACCCCGCACAGCGCGAAGCCGCGCAGTGCGTCCAGCAGGTTGACGCGCTCCGTGAGGCCTACCGGGCGGGCCGGGGTGTCCGCATCGGTCGGGGGAGCTGATGGCGTGAGCTCGGACATGCGCCAAGCAGACGCCTCCGGCCCGAAAGCGTCAACCGCAACGCGGTGTCATACCGAGCGCAGCGCGGGGAGTACGTGCTGCGCGAACGCCTCGATGAAGGCGTCCTGCCCGCGGTTGACGTTGTGCAGGTACAGGCGGCTGAACCCGAGCCGCACGTCCTCCGCCAGCCAGTCCACGTGACGCTGGAGGCTGGAGGACACCCGCACATGGCCCTCCAGGTCCTTCGGTTGCACCGTGCGCGCCATCTCCTCGAACTGCGCGGGACGCCGCAGGTCCGTCAGCACGGAGCTGGCGAAGATGTTGGTGCCCCACTGCTCCATGGCGCCCTGGAGCGCCACCGCCTCTTCCGGCGCCCACGACAGCTGCACCTTGAGGAACATGGGCTTGCCCTCGCCGCCCCCGCGCCGGAAGGCGTCCACCATCTTCCGCAGCTCCTCCGGCGGCTTGCTCACGGTGATGAGCGCGTCCGCCCAGCTGCCCACCCACTCCGCCGTCTGGGGGGTAATCGCCGCGCCCACCAGCATGGGCGGCGTCGCCGGGCGGGAGTAGAGCTTCGCCTCCTCCACGCGGACGAGCCCCCGGTGCGTCACCGTCTCGCCCCGGAAGAGCGCGCGCATCACGTCCACGCACTCGCGCAGCCGGGCGTTGCGCAGGTCCTTCGGCGGCCACGTGTCGCCGGTGATGCCCTCGTTGACGAGCTGCCCGCTGCCCAGCGCCGCCCAGGCGCGTCCGGGGAACATCTCCGCGAGCGTGCCCAGCGCCTGCGCGATGATGGCCGGGTGGTAGCGCTGGCCCGGGGCGTTCACCACGCCCACGCTGGTCAGCTTCGTGGTGGCCAGCGCCGCGCCCATCCAGCTCCAGGCGAAGCCGCTGTGCCCCTGCGCTTCGTTCCAGGGGTGGAAGTGGTCCGAGTTGAGCGCCGCCGTGAAGCCAGCCGCGTCCGCCTTCTGCGCCAGGCGCAGCAGCTCGCTGGGAGGAAACTGTTCGTGGGAGGCGTGGTAGCCGAGGGTGAGCATGCGGCCGCGCACGTTGGGCCCCCTCCCCCGCCTCCGCGAGCCTCCCGTGCACCGGAGTGTCCGCTGATGGAAGGCGTGGCCCCCCGGTTGTGCGCTGGCGCACGCACCATGCAGGTCACCCTGACGACTTCCGCGCGCAAGCCCCACCCTTGGGCCCAGGGAGACGGAATGATTCAGGACCTCTGGTACAAGAACGCGGTCGTGTACTGCCTGGACGTCGAGACGTTCATGGACGGCAACGGCGACGGCGTGGGCGACTTCATCGGGCTCCAGCGGCGGCTGGACTACCTGGCGGGCCTGGGCGTCACCTGTCTGTGGCTGATGCCCTTCCAGCCCACGCCCAACCGCGACAACGGCTACGACATCACCGACCACTACGGCGTGGACCCGCGGCTGGGCTCACCGGGCGACTTCGTGGAGTTCACCCACCACGCGAAGCAGCGCGGCATGCGCGTCATCATCGACCTGGTGGTCAACCACACCAGTGACAAGCACCCGTGGTTCCAGTCCGCGCGAAAGGACCCGGACAGCCCCTTCCGCGACTTCTACGTCTGGGCGGACAAGAAGCCGAAGGACGCGCACAAGGGCATGGTGTTCCCCGGCTCGCAGGACTCGACGTGGACGTATGACCGCGAGGCGAAGGGCTGGTACTTCCACCGCTTCTTCCCCTTCCAGCCGGAGCTCAACGTCGCCAACCCCAAGGTGCGCGAGGAGCTGCTCAAGGTGATGGGCTACTGGCTGGAGCTGGGCGTGTCCGGCTTCCGCGTGGACGCGGTGCCCTTCCTCGTGGAGCTCAAGGGCGTGAAGGGCCACGGCATCGAGGACCCGTACCAGCTGCTGACAGAGATGCGGGAGTTCCTCACGTGGCGCACCGGCGACGCCATCCTCCTGGCGGAGGCCAACGTCACCATGGACGAGGTGATGAACTTCTACGGCACGGACGGGGACCGCATGCAGATGGTCTTCAACTTCGCCGCCAACCAGAACCTCTTCCTGTCGCTGGTGACGGAGGACGCCACGCCGCTGGCGGAGTCGCTGGCCTCCGCGCCGGACCTGCCCCACACCGCGCAGTGGGCCAACTTCCTGCGCAACCACGACGAGCTGGACCTGGGGCGGCTGCCCGCCGCCGGGCGCAAGCGCGTGTTCGCCGAGCTGGGCCCGGAGCCGAAGATGCAGCTCTATGGCCGAGGCTTGAGGCGGCGCCTGGCGCCCATGCTCTCCGGAGACCGCCGCCGGCTGGAGCTGGCCTTCAGCCTGATGCTGTCACTGCCGGGCACGCCGGTGCTCTGGTACGGGGACGAGCTGGGCATGGGCGAGGACCTGTCCCTCTTCGAACGCCAGAGCGTGCGCACGCCCATGCAGTGGTCGGCGGAGCCCCACGGCGGCTTCACCCGCTCGGCCGAGCCCTTCCGGCCCGTGGTGGCGGAGGCGCCCTACGGCTACCGCCAGGTGAACGTGGAGCAGCAGCGCAGGGACCCGGCCTCGCTGCTCAACTGGATGGAGCGCATGGTGCGCATGCGCAAGGAGTGCCCCGAGCTGGGCTGGGGCGAGTGGAAGGTGCTGCGGGTGAAGCCGGAGAACGTGCTCGCGCTGCGCTACGACTGGAAGGGCGAGACGCTGGTGACGCTGCACAACCTCTCCGGCAAGGCGTGCGAGGTGAGCTTCTCCCCGGGAGGGCCTCCGGCGCGGCTCGTCCACGCGCTGTCGGAAGCACACTCCGCGCCCGGCAAGGGCGGCAGGCACCGCGTGACGCTGGAGGGGTACGGGTACCGGTGGTTCCGGGTGGAGCCCCTGGAGGCCGGGGACGAGGAGGGCTGAGGCGCCACTCAGGCCTTCCGCAGCACCCGGCCCGACGTGGGTGGCAGGGGCCCGAGCTGGAGCCGCCCACCGCGCAGCGGGAAGCGCCGCGAGGGCTCCAGCAGGTCCACCCACTCGCCGTCCGGCGCGCCCGGCATGGGCAGGTCCACCCCGTCCGACGGCTTGTCCGCGAGGTTGACCGCTACGACGAGGGCGTCGGCACCCAGCTCGCGCGCGTAGGCGAGCTGCTCGTTGCGGACGAGCAGCTCCCGGTAGTGCCCGCGCCTGAGCGGCTCGTGCTGGTGGCGGAGCGAGATGAAGCGGGAGAGGGCCGCGCGCAGGCCCGGTGGATTGTCGGGCGGGCCCGGCGGCGCTGGCAGCGGCGGCCGGAGCGGCCGGTCATTCCCGCCCTCCTTGCGTCCCTGCTTGCCCCACTCGCCGCCGTAGTACAGCGACGGCGCGCCCGGCAGCGTGAAGAGGAGCAGGTAGAGCAGCGGGAGGTGCCGCAGGTCCTTGAGGAGGCTCGCGACGCGGTTCACGTCGTGGTTGTCCGCGAAGGTGTAGAGGGTGAGCCCCTCGTACATGCCCTCGCCCTGCGCCACCTGCCGCTTCAGCGTGTGGGCCAGCTCGAAGTAGTTCCTGTCGTTGTGGCTGGACCAGAGCGCCTTCCACAGCGCGTAGTCCGTGGTGGCGTGCAGCCGCCCCGGCCGGGCCCAGTTGCGGTAGTCGCCGTGGATGACCTCGCCCATCAGCCACAGGGGCTTGTCCAGGCCCCGGCAGAAGGCGTGGAGCCCGTCGAAGAAGTCCAGGTCCATGTCGTCCGCGGCGTCCAGCCGCAGGCCGTCGATGCCGTAGCGCGCCACCCAGTGGGCCACCGCGTCGAAGAGGTGCCGGCGCACCGCGTCCTGGCGCAGGTCCAGCTTCACCAGCTCCTCCACCCCGCGCCACCCCTGGTAGACGAACGGGTCGCCGAAGCGGTTGCGCCCGTCGAAGCGCAGGCCGGAGAACCAGCTCCGGTACGGCGACGCCTGCCCCTTCTCCCTCACGTCGCGGAAGGCCCAGAAGCCCCGCCCCACGTGGTGGAAGACGGCATCCACCACCAGCTTCATCCCCCGCGCATGCAGCCCGTCCGCCAGCCGGGCAAGCGCCGCGTCGTCGCCGAGGCGCCGGTCCACGTGGAAGTAGTCCGCCGTGTCGTAGCCGTGGGTGGACGACTCGAAGACGGGGCCCAGGTAGACGGCGTTCACCCCCAGCGCGGCCCAGTGGTCGAGCCATGGCAGGAGGCCGTCCAGCCTCGCGACTGGCGCACCGTGGAAGTCATTGGTGGCGGGGGCGTCGCAGGCGCCCAGCGGGTACACGTGGAGGAAGACGGCGTCGTGTATCCAGGCGGGGGCTGCGAGCGGAGTCTCGGTAGGCATTACAGCCATGGGTGTGCACCCCGGGTACGGACCTCAACGCCGTGCGTCGAGGTGTGCTCTATTGCCCGCCGTTCCCCCCACGGACAGGAGACCGCCTGGTGAAATCGCTTGCCCTGCTTGCCGCCCTCTTCGCCTGTGTCGCCGCGCCCGGCGGTACCGCGCTCGCGGCGGACGCGCCCTCGCCCGTCCTGGGCGGCATCGACGCGCTCTACCCGGAGTTGGACGCGCTCTACCGGGACCTGCACCAGACGCCCGAGCTGTCACTCCAGGAGGAGAAGACGGCGGCGAAGCTGGCCGAGCGCCTGAAGAAGCTGGGCTACGAGGTGACGACGAAGGTGGGCGGACACGGCGTGGTGGCGCTCATGCGCAACGGCACGGGCCCCACGGTGATGCTGCGCACGGACCTGGACGCGCTGCCCGTGGAGGAGAAGACGGGCCTGCCCTACGCCAGCAAGGTGAAGGTGAAGGACGCCACGGGCGCCACGGTGTCGGTGATGCACGCGTGCGGGCACGACGTGCACATGACGACGTGGCTGGGCACCGCCACGCTGCTGGCGAAGTCGAAGGACCGGTGGCGTGGCACGGTGATGCTGGTGGGCCAGCCGGCCGAGGAGCTCGGCGCGGGCGCCCGGGCCATGCTGGCCGATGGCCTCTTCAAGCGCTTCGGCAAGCCGGACTTCGCAGTGGCCCAGCACACCGTGGCCACCGCCGCGGCGGGCACGGTGCAGTTCACCCCCGGCTACTCGATGGCGAGCGTGGACTCCATCGACGTCACGCTCTACGGGAAGGGCGGGCACGGCGCCTACCCGCACACCACGGTGGACCCGGTGGTGATGGCGGCGCGCACCATCCTCTCCTTCCAGATGCTCGTCAGCCGAGAGAAGAGCCCGCTGGAGCCGGCGGTGCTGACGGTGGGCTCCATCCACGGCGGCACGAAGCACAACATCATCCCGGACGAGGTGCGCCTGCAGCTCACGCTGCGCACGTACAAGCCGGAGGTGCGCAAGGCGCTGATTGCCGGCATCGAGCGCGTGGCGAAGGCCGAGGCCCAGGCCTCCGGCGCGCCCCGCCCGCCCGACATCTCCGTCACCGAGGGCACGCCCGCGACGTTCAATGACCCCGAGCTGACGAAGCGGCTGGTGGCAGCGGTGGGGCGGGTGCTCGGCGAGAAGAACCTCAGCGAGGCCCCGCCCGTCATGGGCGGCGAGGACTTCTCCGAGTACGGCCGCGCGGGCGTCCCCGCGGTGATGCTGTGGCTGGGCATCACCGAGCCGAAGCGCTTCGCCCAGGCGAAGGCTGCGGGCGAGACGCTGCCCTCGGCGCACTCGCCTCTCTACGCGCCGGACCGGGAGCGCACGCTGCGCACCGGCGTCACCACGCTGACCACCGCCGCGCTGGAGCTCCTGGGCAAGCCCTGACGTCAGGGCTTCCGCGCGACGAGGCGCAGGCCCACCGGCTTCAGCACGCCGGAGGCCACGTCTCGCCGCTCGGCTTCGAAGAGCTGGGCCGACAGCGACTCCATCAGCTGGATGTCCCCGCCCACCGCCTCCGCCACACCCGCGACGAGGTACCGGTACAGGTAGGGACCTTCGCGTGCGTCGAGCAGCTCCAGCCGCCGGCCCACTTCCTCCCGCATGCGCCGGCCCTCCGAGAGCGGCTCATGCTCATGCGCGTGCCGCCAGCGCTCCAGCGGGTCCATGGAGGCGTCGCCGGTGATTCGCTCGGGCGGGTAGCGGCCCGCGGCGGCCAGCAGCTCCTGCACGCCGTAGTACCAGCGCGCGGTGGTGGCATCCGGCGCCTCCAGCGCGAACTCCTCGACGAGGAGCAGCCCGCCGGGCACCAGCAGCCGGCGCGCCTGCTCCACCGCGTCGGCCAGCGGACTGAGGTGGTGCAGCGACGTCACGAAGAGGATGGCGTCGAACGGCTCCGACTCGAATGTGAGGAAGCCCTCCTCGTGCCAGGTGAGCCCCGGCACGGGGGCGGGCGCCATGGGCAGCTTCACGTCCAGGGCCGTCACCTCATGGCCCGCCCATGCGAGCGCCTGGGCCAGCTCGCCCTGCCCGCAGCCCACGTCGAGGACGCGGCGGCGCCCCTGGAGCAGGGGCTCGAGGAAGGCCCGCGTCTCCCCCAGCGCCCGGGTCGCTGACAGCGGCACTCCGTGCTTGTGGTACTGCATCCGCATGACTCCCTCTCGCTTCAGCTGAAGGCCTGGAGGCCCGTCTGCGCGCGCCCGAGGATGAGCGCGTGTACGTCGTGCGTGCCCTCGTAGGTGTTCACCGCCTCCAGGTTCATCACGTGGCGGATGACGTGGTACTCGTCCGCGATGCCGTTGCCGCCCAGCATGTCCCGGGCGGTGCGCGCGATGTCGAGCGCCTTGCCGCAGTTGTTGCGCTTGAGCAGGGAGATGGCCTCCGGCGCGGCCCGCTCCGCATCCTTCAGCCGTCCCAGGCGCAGCACCGCCGTCAGCCCCAGGGTGATTTCCGTCTGCATGTCCGCCAGCTTCTTCTGGATGAGCTGCGTGGCCGCCAGCGGCCGGCCGAACATCATCCGCTCCAGCGTGTACGTGCGCGCCGTGTGCCAGCAGAACTCCGCCGCGCCCATGGCGCCCCAGCAGATGCCGTAGCGCGCGTTGTTCAGGCACCCGAACGGGCCCTTCAGCCCCTTCACACCCGCGAGCAGATGCTCCTCGGGGACGAACACGTCATCCATGGCGATGCCGCCCGTCACCGAGGCGCGCAGCGAGAACTTGCCTTCAATCTTCGGCGCGCTGAGCCCCTTCATGCCCTTCTCCAGCACGAAGCCGCGAATCTCGTCTTGCTCGTCCTTCGCCCAGACGACGAAGACGTCCGCGATGGGGGAGTTGGTAATCCACTGCTTGGTGCCGGAGAGGCGGTAGCCCCCAGGGGCCTTCACCGCCCTGCTCCGCATGGAGCCGGGGTCCGAGCCCGCATCGGGCTCCGTCAGGCCGAAGCAGCCGACGAGCTCTCCCTTCGCCAGGCCCGGCAGGTACTTGCGCCGCTGCGCCTCCGAGCCGTACGCGAAGATGGGGTACATGACGAGCGAGGACTGCACGCTCATCGCCGAGCGGTATCCCGAGTCCACGCGCTCCACCTCGCGCGCGAGCAGCCCGTAGCTCACGTACGACGCCCCCGCGCCCCCGTACTCGGCGGGTAGCGTCGCGCCCAGCAGGCCGAGACTCCCCATCTCGTTCATGATCTCCCGGTGGAAGACCTCGTGCCGGTTCGCCTCCAGCACGCGCGGCATCAGCTGCTCCTGGCAGTACGCGCGGGCGCTGTCGCGCAGCAGCCGCTCCTCCTCCCGCAGCTCCTCGTCCAGCAGGAGCGGGTCTTCCCATTGGAATGGGGTTCGCTGGCTCATCCGCCGAGCGTAACCCGCCACCGCAACCGGCTCCCCTGGTGGGACCCCGCGTCACGGGACTGTGAAACCCAGGACATCGGACCGCTCGAACTTACAGTCCGAGTGAATTTGACTCTACTCACTGTAGAACTGTAAACAGTAAATCTTGTAGGTCCCGCGAGAGGATTTATTCCGTGTTCAACAGCAGACGCGCGACGAAGGCCCTGATGGGCACCGCGCTGTGGCTTGTCAGTGGTTGCCAGAGCTCCTCCTTCATCAGCCACGAGGCACGAGTCGAGAGCGGTGCTTCCGTCCCCCTCGAGCTGCATGCGAGGTTCGGCTCGGGTGCGTCCTCGTCGCTGGACGGACAGATGGTGGCCTGCGTGGCCCTGCCCACGGGCTGGAGCGCGCCGAGCGGCAGCTACTCCTTCAACGGTGGCAGCAGCGCCGAGGGACGTGCGGCCGCGGAGGTCGCCACGGAGGCCCAGGCTGCCCACGCGGTGGAGGGCGCCGCGTGGCACTGCCTCACGTCGGACCGCGTCACCATCGAGGGCCAGACGGCGTCCACCGCGAAGGCCTCGCTGTCGCTGAGCGTTCCCGCCGTGGCCCAGGGCGCGTACCGCCTGGCGTACGCCACGGGCTTCCGCGCGGTGGAGCCGGGCGAGGGCGAGCCCACCTACGCCGGCACGAAGTTCTCCGGGCGGCTGGAGCGCGTGCTCCACGTCAACGTGGCCGCGGCCACGACGTTCGACGTCTGGGCGGCCTCGTCCTACGGCACCGACGGCTCCGATTCCCTCGCGTCGCGCGTGTGGTACGGCAACGGCGGCTTCCTGGCGCTGTCGGGTGAGACGTCCCTGCTGAGCTCGACGGACGGCCGTGAGTGGAGTCGCATCACGCCGGTGCGCGAGGGCACCGAGGACAGCCTCTCCATCAACCACCTGGCCTTCGCCCACGAGAAGTGGTTCGGCATCTCGGGCGGCGGCATCTTCTCCTCGGCGGATGGCGGTCACACCTGGGCCGCCGTCTACAGCGACCCGGTGGCCGAGGGCGCCGAGACGGGCCGCGAGTTCGTGGCGCTGGCCGCCAACGGCACGCGCCTGGTGGCCACGGGCCACGCGGGCCTCATCGCCGTCTCCGCCAACGGCACCGAGTGGACTGACCAGACCGCGAACCGCGCGTACACCTTCTCGCGCGTGGTCGCCGCGCAGGACACGTTCATCGCCGTGGGCACGCCGGAGGACGCGGAGGCCACCACGGGCGACATCCTGGTGCGCGCGAACGCGGAGGGCTCCGGCTGGGACGTGCTGGAGTCGGCCGCGCTGGCGGGCCGCGAGGTTCCCCAACTGGTCGCCGGCAACGGCCGCCTGATGGCCTTCACCTGGAAGGAGAGCGGCGAGACGCCTTCCACCGAGTCGCCGGGCAGCCTCTTCCTGTCCAGGGACCGGGGCACGAGCTGGACGAAGGTGGAGGGAATGACCGCCGTGGGCACGGCCGTCGCTCCGGAGTCCATCCTGCTGACGTTCGTGGACCGCACCTTCGTGGTCGCCACGACGCTGGCCCGCCTCGACACCCTGGAGACGCTGAACCCGCTCGAGCTGCAGGCCTCGCCGGATGGCATCACCTGGACGTCGCACGCCACCGGCGCCGCGGGAGCCTTCAGCGCCGACTCCTTCGCGACGGGCACCACGACGGTCGTCGGCGTGAGCGAGGAGCTGGCGCTGGTCGCCGAGCGCAAGGCGTGGGCCGGTCCGGAGATCGTCACCGCCGCGCTGCCGTACGCCGTCATCGGCACCGCCTACAGCGTCGAGCTGGAGACGCGCGGCCCCGGCGGGAAGACGGACTTCGTGGTGGAGGGCACGATGCCCGCGGGCCTGAGCCTCGCGGACGGCGTCATCTCCGGCAGCCCCACCGCGGAGGCCTCCGCCGCCCTGACCGTGGTGGCCACGGACGCGCGCGGTGAGCGCGCCGCGCGCCCCTACACGCTCGACGTGGTGCGGGCGCTGGCCATCTCGGGCGGCGGCCCGACGACCATCGTCCCGAAGGGCGCTGGCTTCGAGGCGCGCCTCACCGCCGACGGTGGCCGCGCGCCGTACACGTGGAGCCACACGGGCGCGGTGGCCCCGGGCACGACGCTGCAGCAGGAGGGCGCCGCCTACGTGCTCTCCGGCACGCTGACCGCCACCGGCACCTTCGCCTACACCGCGTCGGTGGTGGATGCGCTGGGGCAGAAGTCGACGCGGTCCGTGTCCATCCGGGTCGTCCCGGGGGCCGTCCCGGAAGTCGTCCCCGAGGAGACCGACTCGCAGAGCTGCGGCGGCTGCAGCGGCACCGGTGGCGCGGGCTTCCAGGCGCTGGGCCTCGCCGCCCTCGCCCTGCTGCGCCGCTCGCGCCGGAAGAAGTAGTCCGGACGACGTCGCTGTGAAAGCGCCCTGCTGCCCGTGAGGGTGGCAGGGCGCTTTCTCTTGTAGAACGGCGGCATGATTGGAACGTCCTCCGCCCGCTCCTCCGTCCCACGGCTGCTGCTCGTCGCGTGCTGTGGCCTGCTCGCCTGCGCGCGGCAGGTTCCCGCCTCCGCGCCTCCCGAGCCGACCGGAAGCCCCCAGGCCACCACCGCCCGGAAGGAGTCCTTCCCGGAGCTGGTGGATGCCATCTTCGACGCGGCCTTCGCCTTCGCGCCCTCCAATGGCACCGCGTACGGCCTGCACGCGTACGACGCCCGGCTGGAGGACCTGAGCCGCCCGCGCATCGAGGCACGCATCCGCGAGCTGGAGACGCTGCTGGCCCGCCTGCGCGCGGTGGACCGCGCGTCACTCTCCTTCGACGAGGCCGTCGACGCCGAGGCGCTGGAGCACCAGCTGCTGTCGGACCATCACGAGCTGAGCGTGACGCGGAGCTGGGAGAAGAACCCCATGCTCTACGCCGGGCTGCCGGGCGGCGCGGTGGACGGGCTGATGAAGCGCGACTTCGCCCCGAAGGCGGAGCGGCTGCGCTCGGTCATCGCGCGCCTGAAGGCGGTGCCCGCCGTGTTCGCCGCCGGCAAGGCCAACGTCCAGGAGCCGCCCCGCGAGTTCACCGACCTGGCCCTGCGCATGTCGAAGGGCTCGGTGGGCTTCTTCGAGGGCTCGGTGGCGCAGTGGGCGAAGGACGCGGCGGGCGGTGACGCCGCGCTGCTGGCCGAGTTCGCCCAGGCCAACGCCCAGGCCGTGGCGGCGGTGAAGGACTTCACGCGCTGGCTGGAGCAGGACCTGCTGCCCCGCTCCACCGGCAGGTATGCGCTGGGTGAGGAGCGCTTCCTCACCAAGCTCCGCTACGAGGAGATGATCGACCTGCCGCTGCCGGAGCTGCTCGCGCGGGGCGAGGCGAACCTCGAGAAGGACTACCAGGAGTTCGTCGCCACCGCGAAGCGCATCAACCCCAGGCTCACACCCGCGCAGGTGATGGCCTCGCTGGAGGAGGACCACCCCACCGCGGAGGGCCTGATTCCGTCCGTGCGCCGCTCGGTGGAGGACGTGCGCCGGTTCCTCGTGGAGAAGGACCTGGTCACCATTCCTTCCGAGGTCCGCCCGCGCGTGGAGGAGACGCCGCCCTACGCGCGCTCGGGAAGCTTCGCGTCCATGGACACGCCGGGGCCGTACGAGACGAAGGCCACCGAGGCCTTCTACTACGTTACGCCGGTGGAGCCCAAGTGGGACGCGAAGCACAAGGAGGAGCACCTGCGCCTCTACAACAAGCCCGTCGTGGAGGTCATCAACATCCACGAGGTGTGGCCCGGCCACTACTTCCAGTTCCTCTACGCGCCGCGCTTCCCCACCAAGGTGCGCAAGCTGGTGAGCGTGGGCAGCAACGCGGAGGGCTGGGCGCACTACACGGAGCAGATGATGCTCGACCAGGGCTACGGCAACGGGGACCCGAAGCTGCGGCTGGCCCAGCTCTCCGAGGCGCTGCTGCGAGACTGCCGCTACGTGACGGGCATCAAGCTGCACACCGCGGGCTGGACGGTGGAGGACGGCGCGCGGCTCTTCCGCGAGAGGTGCTTCCAGCAGCCGTCCACGGCGTACGAGGAGGCCCGCCGTGGCGCGTACAACCCCACGTACCTCTACTACACGTTCGGCAAGCTGGAGGTTCAGCGGCTGGCGCGCGACTACACGGCGAAGGGCGCCAGCCTCAAGCAGTTCCACGACGCCTTCGTGGCCCAGGGCAGCCTGCCCCTGCCGCTCGTGCGCAGGCTGCTGCTGCGCTGAGGGGCGCGGCGGGTCGGGCACAGCCTGTCCGACTGTCCGACAGGTTGGCTGCCTGCCCCTGCCCGGGCGGGCACTCGCACGGTAGCGCGGGAAGCTCCTCGGAGCCTGGAGGCACGGCCATCTTCAAAGGTGGGCCGTGCCTGGAACGGCAACGGAAGGAGCGACCATGCGGAAGCACCTGATGGCGATGGCGGCAATGTGCCTGGGCGCGCTCTGCGTGGCGCAGGCGCAGGACGTGGATGAACAGGCCTCCCAGTCCACCTGGGACGACGGCTCCTCCGTGAGCTACGAATGGCAGCAGCCCGTGCCCGGGGACCTGACGCCGCAGCAGGACTCCGCATGGCAGCAGTCCCTGGCTGGGGACGAATACGCGCTGGAGCAGCCGCTGGCGGGCAGCTACCAGCTCGAACAGCCGCTGGCGGGCAGCTACCAGCTCGAACAGCCGCTCGTCGGCAGCTATCAGCTCCAGCAGCCCATTGCGGGCAGCTACCAGCTCCAGCAGCCCATGGCCGGTAGCTATCAGCTTCGGCAGCCGATGGCCGGCAGCTACCAGCTCCGCCAACCCATGGCGGGCAGCTACCAGCTCCGGCGCCCCATCGGCTCGCGGTAGCCGCGGCGCCAGCCCCGTGCCTCTAACTACGGCTGTGCCAGCAGCGCCGAGAGCTCCGGCACGGTCCGGAACGAGGTCAGCGTCGGGTCGTCGAGCACGGCCTTGCGAGACAGGCCCGCGTCCAACGACTGCCGCAGCTCGCGCACCGCCAGGGCCGTGTCTCCCCGCTTCGCATGGAGGTGGGCCAGCCCTACGAGCACGCGGGGCACCAGCATGTTGCGCGGTCCCACCGCCGCTTCGTAGCCCTGCACGGCCCGCTGGAACAGCGCCTCCGCCTCCGCGTGCGTCTCCGGGGTCTCCGTCAGCACCAGGCCCAGGTTGTACGTCGCGTGCAGCGTCTGCATGTGCTTCGGCCCCAGCACGCGCTCCATCCCGGCGTGCGCCTCGCGCATCAGCGGCGCCGCGCGCGCGGAGTCGCCCGTGCGGCGGTACAGCAGCGCGAGGTTCTGCATGGACACCAGCGTCTCGGGGTGGTCCGGCCCCTGGACCTCCCGCCGCACGCCCAGCACCCGCTGGTTGAGGGCAATCGACTCGTCGTAGCGCCCCAGGCTCTTGTACACGACGGCCAGGTTCGAGGCAGCCGCCAGCGTGTCCGGGTGGCGCTCCCCCAGCTTGCGCTCCCGTGCGTGAAGCACGGTGGTGAAGAGCTCCGCCGACTCCGTGTACCGGCCCGACTGTCCGCGCGACGCCGCCAGGTCGCTGGCCACCGCCAGCGTCCGCACGTCCCCGAGCCCCACCTCCGTCCGCAGCCCCTCGTAGGCCGCCTCCAGCAGGGGCGTCGCCTCCGGCAGCCGCTCCTGGCCGAGGTACACCGCGGCGAGCCCGCTGGTCGCCAACCACACCTCCGGATGCCGGGGCCCCAGCGCCCTTCGCGCGGCCTCCAGCGTCTGCTTGAAGGTGGCCTCGGACTCCTTCAGCCGGCCCAGGCGGCGCTGCACCAGGGCCACCTCGCGCCGCAGCACGAAGGTGTTCTCCAGGTCCTCTCCCAGCAACTGCCGGCTGTCGGCCAGCGCCTGCTCCACCAGAGGCAGCGCCTCCGCGTACAGGCCCAGGTTGAGGTGCGCGCGCCCCAGCGCCTGGAGCAGCCGGGCGCGCGCGGGCGACGGCGTGGGCAGGTCCGCCAGCACGCGCTTCGTGCCCCGGTCCAGCAGTTGCCGCGCCGTGAGCTCCGCGCCCGCGGCACGGGCGTTGGGGTCGGCGGCGCGGAACACCTCGGCCAGCAGCTCCGTCACGCGGTTCGCGGTGGCGGCCTCGGCGTTGGCGCGGTCCCGCTCATGCGCCACCTCGCGCGCCTGCCGCGCCAGCAGCACCGAGGAGAGCGAGAGCACCGCCACCACCAGCGCGACGGCCCCCGTGAAGGCGCGGTGCCGGCGCACGAGCTTGCCCAGGCTGTAGGCCAGCGACGGCGCATGCGCCTCCACGGGCTCGTCCTTCAGGTGCCGCGACAGGTCTCCCGCCAGCGCCGCCGCCGTGGGGTAGCGACGCGAGCGGTCCCGGGCCAGCGCGCGGAGGACAATCCAGTCCACGTCTCCCGACAGGCGACGCGCCAGCGCCCCCACCGAGTCCGCGCCGCAGCGCCGTGCCTGGGCGGCCCCCTCCTCCGAGCCCCGCACCCGCGCGCTCGGCTTGGGTGGGTCCACCTCCCGCAGCCGGGCCTGTACCTCCGCGAGCGCATCTCCCCGCTTGCCGAAGCCATGGGGCGTTGCCCCCGTGAGCAGCTCGTAGAGGATGGCGCCGAGCGCGTACACGTCGGTGCGCGTGTCCACGTCCAGGGGCGTGCCCGCCGCCTGCTCCGGGCTCATGTAGTCCGGCGTGCCCATCATGTGGCCCACGCGCGTGTGCAGGCTCGAGTCCGTGAGCGGGGCGCTCGTCGCCTTGGCGATGCCGAAGTCGATGACCTTGGGCTGGGGCTGGCCGTCCACCTCGGTGACGAGGATGTTGGAGGGCTTCAGGTCACGGTGGATGACGCCCTTGTGGTGTGCGTGCTGCACGGCCGCGCAGACGTCGAGCATCAGCCGCAGGCGCGCCTCCACGCCCAGGCCGGCCTCGTCGCAGTAGCGCGTCAGGGGCACGCCCGGCACGTACTCCATGACGAAGTACGGCCGCCCCGCCTCCGTCGCTCCCGCGTCCAGGATGCGGGCGATGTGCGGATGGGACATCAAGGCCAGCGCCTGGCGCTCGGCATCGAAGCGCGCCAGCACCTCGCGGCTGTCCATGCCGGGCTTCACGACCTTGACGGCCACCAGCCGCCGCACGGGCTGGGACTGGGCTGCGAGGAACACCGTCCCCATGCCACCCTCGCCCAGCCGCTGCAGCAGCTTGTAGCCGCCGAGGAACTCCCGGGGCACGCCCTCCGCGCCGTCCGCCGGAGAGAACGTCGTCGTGACTGCCCGCTCGTGGATGCCCAGCAGCCGCCGCACCCGCTCCACCAGCGCCGAGTCCCCGCCGGAGAGGGCCTGCTGGAGCCGGTCCGCGCGGGCCTCGGGCTCCAGGTCCAGGCACTCCAGGAACAGCTCCTGCTCCCGCTGCTGCGCCGCCGCGCGCTCCTGTTTCATCGGCTCGCCGGACACGGCGGCCCTCCCGTCTTCAGTTGCCCAGACGCTCCAGCAGCCAGGCCCGGGCGTAGGCCCAGTCCCGCTTGACGGTGGCCGGGGAGACCCCCAGCGCCGCCGCCGTCTCGAGGATGCCCAGGCCCGCGAAGTAGCGGAGCTCCAGCATGCGGGCCAGCCTCGGCTGGAAGGTCTCCAGCTCCGACAGCGCCTGCTCCAGCTCCAGCACCTCGATGTCCACGCCGGCCGGGGCCTCCACCTCCACGTCACTGAGGCTCAGCCGCTCCTGCCCCGCGTCGCGCTTCTGCGCCCGGCGCACCCGCGCCCGGTCCACCAGCACCCGGCGCATGGCCTGCGCCGCCGCACCGAAGAAGTGACGCCGGTTCTCGAAGGCCACCCCGCCGCTGGACAGGCGCATCCACGCCTCGTTCACCAGCGCCGTCGGCTGTAGGGTGCTGTGTGAGGCCTCGCTCCGCATGGCCGAGTGGGCCAGCTGCCGAAGCTCCTGGTAGGCCACCGCCATCAGCGCATCGCGCGCGCCCCGGTCTCCCTTGCGCGCGCCGTCCAGCAGCACTGTCAGCTCCGACGTACTCATGGTGCCCTCCGGGGCAGTCGTGCACCGAGACGCGGCCTCGTCTCAATGCCCTCCCATGACCTACGGCTTCGCCGGAAATCCTTGAGTAGGAGGAGCAAAATGGCTTCACGGGGAAACCATTTCTTCGCCCCAAGGTCGGGTAACCCACAGCATCCCACACCCAGCGGGTCAGGTCTGCCCCTCACCCAGGACTCAGCCCGCGGCCTTCCGCGCTCCGGGCCGCCACGTCATCAGCGCGTGCAGGCTCACGTAGAGGCAGGGCACGACGAAGAGCGTAAGGAGGGTGCCCACCCCGAGGCCGAAGAGGGTGACGAGGGCCAGCGGGCGAAGCAGCTCGGTGCCCTCGCCGAAGCCGATGGCGAGCGGCACCAGGCCCAGGGTGGCCAGCAGCGTGGTGATGAGGATGGGACGCAGGCGCATGGGGGCGGCGAGCCGCATGGCCGTCAGCCGTGACATGTCGGGCGACTCCTCCCGGAGCTGGTTGGCCAGCTCCACCAGGATGATGCCGTTGCCGACGATGATGCCCACCAGCAGCACCGCGCCGATGAGGGCGGTGGCCCCCAGCGCCACCCCCGTGAGCACCAGCCCCGCCAGCCCTCCGACGAGGGCCAGGGGGATGGTAAAGAGGATGACGAAGGGGTCGATGAGCGAGTCGTACTGCACCGCCATCACCGTGAGCACCAGGAACACCGCGAGCGCGCCCAGGATGGCCAGCGAGCTCTGCAGCTCCCGGTTGCTCTGGGCGGCGTTGCTCGGCAGCAGCGACACGCCCTGGGGCAGCTTCACGCCGGCGACGATTCGCTCCGTCTCCGCGAGGGCGTCTCCCAGGCTCTCCCCTTCCGCCAGGTCGCCGGCGAGGATGAACACCTCGCGCTGGTTGATGCGCTGGACCTCGCCCGGAGTGGTGCCCTCGGTGACGGTGGCCACCTCGGACAGCCGCACCGGGGCCCGGCCGGAGAAGACGAGCGGGAGCTGCTCGAGCTGGGCCTGCGTGCGCAGCGACTCGGGCGCCAGCCGGACGCGCACGTCCACCAGGCGCTCGCCGCGCTGGAGCTGCGTGGCGATGGAGCCCTCCAGGGCCGTCGCCACCGCCTGGCCGATGTCACCGGAGGACAGCCCGAGCAGCCCCGCGCGCTCGGCGTCCCTGCGGACCTGGATTTCCGACTGCGTGGGGTCCGCGTCCGGGCGGAAGCGCGCCAGCTTCGCGCTGGCGTCGAGCGCCTCCAGCACCTGCCGGCCGGCACGCTGCAGCGCCTCGGTGTCGTCCCCCGTGAGCACCACGTCCACCTCCGCGCGCACCGGGGAGTTGCTGGTGATGAGGCCACGAATCTGCTCCGGCGACAGCCGCAGCCGGATGTCCACGAGGTTGAGCTTCGCCAGCTCCTTGTTCATCCGGGCGACGAACGCCTGCGTGTCCGTGCCCTGCTTCAGGGTGATGGTGGACGAGGCGCGCAGCGGGTTCTCCGACGTCGCATTGCCGAAGAGGAAGCCGCCCACGGTGGAGAAGACGTAGCTCACATCCGGCTGACTCATCAGCAGCGCATCCACCTGCTTCATCAGCCGCTGGCTCTCGCTGACGGGCTGCCCGGGAGGGAACTGGGCGATGAGCCGCGCCTGACCGGTGCCCACGCGAGGGAGGATTTCCGTGGAGAGGAAGGGCAGCATCAGGAGCGCCGCCAGGCCCAGCCCGCCGAAGACACCGGCCAGCACCCACCGCCGGTGCTGGAGCGTGCGCCACAGCAGGGAGGCATAGCGGTCCGTGAGGCGCTCCACCCGGACGGCAAAGGCACGCATCACCTTCAGCCGGGACAGGCCGCTCGTCCGGCGCACCGCGAGCAGCCGCGCCGCGAGGGAGGGCACCACCGTGAGCGCGGTGAGCAGCGACGCGCCCACCGTGAAGAGGACGGTGAGGATGAGCTCGTTGAAGAGCAGCGCCACGAAGCCGCCGATGAGCAGGAACGGCACCACGGCGACGAGGTTGGTGGTGGTGGACGCCACCAGCGCGGACTCCAGCTCCGTGCTGCGCGACTCGGCCAGGGGGACCAGCTCGGACAGGGCCAGGGGCTCCGAGTCCGAGGGGGCTTCCGAGGTGCCCGTGGCCGCGTCCGGCTCCGGCGCCGACTCCGTGGTCGACGCGGGCGCCACCAGCGGCGCTCCCGCGCCCTCGCCCGTCCTCCGCCTGCGCCGCTCGTCCACGCCGCGCACGATGTTCTCCAGCACGACGATGCAGCTGTCCACCGCGCCGATGCCCACGGCCAGCCCGCCCAGGCTGAAGATGTTGAGCGAGGCGCCCGACAGCGCCAGCAGGCAGACCGACAGCAGCGTGCCGAGCGGAATGGCCAGCACCACGAGGAAGGTCTGCCGCAGCGAGCCGAGGAACAGCAGCACCACCGCCGCCGCGAGCGCCGCGCCGGCCAGGCCGGAGAACGCCACGTCCCGGATGGAGCGCTTGATGAAGACGGACTCGTCGAGCGTCGCGGTGAGCACCGCGCCCTCCGGCAGCCGCCCGCTGCCGCGCAGCTCCTCCACCTTCGCCTTCACCGCATCCACCACGTCCACGGTGTTGGCATCCGGCTGCTTCTGCACGCTCACCTTCACCGCCGGCTGGCCGTTGAGGGTGACGAAGACGCGCTCGTCCTCGGTGCCATCGACGATGGTGGCCAGCTCGCCCAGCATCACCCTGCGCTGCTGCGGCGGCGCCGTGGCGAGCACGGGCGTCCCGGCCGCCGCCTGCGGGGCCGGCACCAGGAAGGACACCTTCGCCAGCTCGGACGCCTTGCGGAAGCGTCCCACCGTGCGGACGAGCGACTCGGTGCGCTGGCCCTCCAGCCGGCCGCCCGAGACGTCCTGGTTCTCCGCCTCCAGCGCCTGCAGCACCTCCAGCAGCCCCAGCCCCGAGGCCTGCAGGCGCTGCAGGTCCAGGTTGACCTGCACCTCCTCCACCGCCCCGCCGGACACGTCCACCGACGCCACGCCGGGCACGACCGCCAGCTCGCGCGCCAGCTCCTCGTCCGCGAAGACGCGGAGCGCCTTTCCCGACAGGCCGGGCGAGGTGAGCGCGAACTCCACGACGGGTTGCTGCGACGGGTCCACCTTGAAGAGGCGGGGCTGCTCGATGGTGTCGGGCAGGTTGCCCCGGGCGCGGTTGACCGCGGCGGTGGCGTCATTGAGCGCCTGGTCCACGTCGCCGCCCGGCTGGAAGTACAGGTCCACGCTGACGCGCCCCTCGCGCGTCTGCGAGTACACCTGCACCACGCCCTCCGTCGCCGCGAGCGCCTCCTCCAGCGGGCGGGTGATCTCCTCCACCGCCACCTCGGGCGAGATGCCCGGCGCATCCAGGCGCACGCCGATGCGCGGGTAGGTGATGGACGGCAGCAGGTCCACCGGCATGCGGAGCAGGAAGAAGAACCCGAGCACCACCGCGGTGAGCGCGAGCATCATCGTGCCAATCGGCCGACGCACCGCGAGCGCACTCAACCCACCGCGACGGCCACCGCCCCCCGGTGCTCCGTCGCTCACGTCCCGCCTCCCCGCCCACCGTCACCGGCCGCGCCGCCGTCCTGCCTGCTTCCTCCCGGGCCCGGACCCGCGGGGTCGGACAAGGCACTGGGACGCACCGCCATGCCCGACTGGAGCGGCTTCTCGCCGCGCACCACCACGCGGTCTCCCTCCTTCAGTCCGGAGAGGACCTCCACCTGTCCGTCCGCACGCGCGCCCACGCGGACCTCTCGCGCCACCACGCGGGGCGTGCCGCCATCGCCCGCCTCGACCACGAACACGCGTCCCTGGCCCCCCGCCTCCACTCCCGCGCCACCATCCGCGCCTCCCGGCGGCGCACGGGTTCCCGCAGGCCCCCGCGGCTTGTCCACCAGGAGCGCCGACTCCAGGACGAGCAGCCGCTCCTCGCCGCCGTCATCCAGCTGCACCCGGGCGAGCAGCCCGCTGCCGATGCGCCCGTCGGGGTTCTCCAGCGCCACCTCCACAGGCACCAGCCGGCTCACCGGGTCCGCCTGCGGAGACACGCGCGCAATCCGGCCCGTGAAGACCTTGTCCGGAAACGCGTCGAGCCGCACCGGCACCTGCTTCCCGGGCTCGACTCGCGACAGCTCCAGCTCGGACACGGAGATGGCCACCTCCACGCTGGAGAAGTCCCCCACGCGCAGCACCTCGCCGCCGGGCTGCACCAGGTCACCCGCGGAATGGAGGCGCGCCACCACCAGGCCGTCCAGCGGGGAGCGCAGGGACGCGAAGTCGCGCCGCTGCTGCGCCCCCGACACCAGCGCGCCCTGGGCCTGCACGCGCGAGCCCGCGGCCGCCGCGAGGCTCTCCTGGGCACGCACCTGCTGCGTGGCCGCCTCCACCGCCTGCCTCGCGGTGCGGGCGGTGATTTCACGCTGCTCCGCCTCCTGCCGGCTGGCGATGCCCCGCTCCGCGAGCCGTGCGTAACGCTCCTGCTCCACCTCCGCCTGCTGCAGCGCGAGCCGGGCCTGCTCCAGCGCGCTGCGCGCCTGGACGACGGACGCCTCCGCGCTCGCCGCTTCCGCGCGGGCCCCCGCCACCCCGGACTCCGCCTCGCGGACCTCCGAGTCGAGGAGCGACGTGTCCAGCCGCCCCAGCTCCTGGCCCGAGCGCACGACGTCGCCCACGTCCACCGTCAGAGACTCCAGGTGCCCCTCCACTCGCGCCCGCACCGACACCAGCTCGCGAGGTTGGGTGGTTCCCACCAGGGTGAGCGGGGCATTCAGGCGTCCTCGACGCACCTCCTTCACGTCCACGGCCGGCGCGCGGTCGCCGCCGTCACCCGCTCCGCCGTCTCCGCGTCCGCCCTCTCCGCCCCGGGAGCACGCCCCCAGCACCACGAGCAGGGCGAGCCAGGGGCCCGTGCATGAGCGCCGCTGCGTCACCACGCGCATTCCGCCTCCGCCATCAGCGAAGCCACCTGAGCCTGCACCCGCCCCAGCTCGGACGGGGCGGTCCAGGTGCTCGGCAACGAGCGCTGCCGCATCACCACGCGCATTCCGCCTCCGCCATCAAGGAATCCACACGTGCCTGCACCAGCTCCAGCTCGCGCAGGGCGAGCGTCCGCTCCGCCTCGCGCAGCTCCTCCGCGCTCTGCACCAGCTCCAGGCTGGTCCCCACGCCCTCACGAAACGCCTCGCCCGTGAGCTGGTCCGTCAGGGCCGCCGCCTCGCGTGCTCGCCGCGCCGTCAGCTGCTGGGCCTCCGCCAGCGCCACGCCCCGCCGTGCCTGCGCCACCTCGACGGACAGCGCCCTGCGCACCGACTCGAGCTGCTGGTCCGCGATGGCCCGGTTGGCCCGCTCCGTGCGCACCGCCGCGCCGCGCGCGCCGCCATCCCAGAGGCTGAACCCCAGCACGGCGGCGATGTTCCACTGGTTCACCCGGGCCGTCCCCGGTGTGACGGACGTCGCCGTCAGCGAGCTCTGCAGCCCCAGCGTCGGCGCATACTCGGCCCTCGCCGCGTCCACCTCGCGCCCGGCCGCTCGCAGTTCCTCCCGCGCCGCCACCAGGTCCGCTCGCGCCGCGCCCTCCAGCGGGCGGCACACCTCGGCCACGCTCCGTCCCAGGCCGTCCAGCTGGAACCCCGGCACGACGCCCGCCTCGCCCTCCACCCCGAGCGCGCTGCCCAGCGCCTCGCGGGTGCGCCGCAAGGACTCCACGCTCTCCAGCAGCGCGGCACGCGCCACCTCCAAATCCCTCGCGGTGCGCAGCGCGTCCAGCTTGCGCCCGGTGCCCAGCGCCTCCGCCTCCAGCGTGAGCTGGTGTCGCTCCCGGGCCTGGGCAAGCCCCATCCGGTCCAGCTCCACCACCCGCTCCGCTGTCACCACCGCCACCAGGCTGCGCGCCAGCTCGCGAACCAGCAAGCGCCACGCGTCCTGGGTGCTGGCCCGCGCGGCGCGCTCCCTCGCCCGCGCCGCGGAGAGCTGCAGCCACGCCGGTACGTCGACCAGGGACTGGCTCGCCGTCGCGCGCAGCGCCACCAGGGGCGACGTGGGCCGGGGCTCGTCCTCGCCCCCTTCTCCCACGGGAATGTTGCCACCTCCGCCCTCGACGCTGACCGAGCCTCCACCCGCCAGCCGCTCCTGGACGGAGAGCGAGCCCGTCACGCCCGGCAACAGCGGAGAGAGGGCCAGGCGCGACTCGGCCCCGGCCAGCTCCAGCTGGGCGAGCGCGAGCTGGAGGTCCACCGAGCGCGCCCGGAGCCGGGCCAGCGCATCGTCCCAGCTCCCCAGCGCCAGCGCCGGTCCAGGTGGGGCCAGGAGCGCCTCGTCGATTCCCACGCCTGTTGCCGCCAGCACGGCCGGCACGCCCGCGTCGGTGCCAGCGGTGAACGGGTCGGGGAGCGCGACGAGGAAGAAGAGGGTCAGGAGCATGCGCGGGGGTGGTCCTCCGGGATAGCCGCTGCCGCGTGGCCCGACATCCCGAGTCGCGCCCGAGGGACGGCGAGCGTCCGGCAGGCGACAGCCCCCTGTCCGCTGGTACACGCTCCCGGGGCGAGCCCTCGCCTACGGCTTCGCCGCGCAGTGAGGCAGCCACAGCACGAAGCGCGCGCCGCCCTCCGTCACGCGCTCGTAGCGGAGGTCGGCCTTCATGCTCCTCGCCAGCCGCCGGCAGAGCGCCAGCCCCAGCCCCACCCCTGGCGCCGTCTTCGCGGCCGTCTGCACGGACTTGGAGAAGGGCTCGAAGAGGCGCCGCGCCGTCACGGCATCCACGCCGGGCCCGTGGTCCCTCACCACCAGGCCCACCCGGCCCCGGCTCCGCTCCACCTCCACGTGGATGCGCCGGTCCTCCGCCGGGGCGGCGTACTTGGACGCGTTGTCCACCAGGTTGAAGAGCACCTGCTCCACGGCGGAAGGGTCCGTCAGCACGGCCACGCCCTGGGGCACGTCCACGCACAGCTCCATGTCCGCCTGGGCCGCCCGCTGCGCCAGCCGCTCCTCCATCCGGGCCACCATGGCGCGCACGTCCACCGGCTCCAGCCGGGCCGGCGCCCGCCCCTTCTCGATTCGGGCGTACGCCAGCACGTTCTCCACCAGGTGGCTCAGCCGCTCCGCCTCGCGGTGGAGGATGTCGAAGTACTCCTGGCGCCGCGCCTCGTCCGGCACCATGCCCGCCGCCAGCATCTCCGTGTACATCCGGAACGTCGTCAGCGGTGTGCGCAGCTCGTGCGTCACCGCGGAGACGAACGCGCCCCGCCGCTCGCTCAGCGCCACCACGCCCACCAGCAGCGCGAACACCGCCACGCACGCCAGCAGCACGCCGCTCCACGCCACCGTCAGCACCACCGGCAGCGAGGACACGGACACCGTCCCATACCCGCCCTCCGGCGCCTGCCCCGGCACCAGCCGCACCGGCAGCGCCGCCAGCATCCGGCCATCGCCCTCCGGCACCACCCCGCTCGCGACGGGCTCCAGCACCGCGGAGGGCAGCAGGTCGCGAATCTGCCCGAGCAGCCACGTACGCAGCCCGGGCCAGTCCAGCCAGCAGCCCTGGATGTACTCGTGCCCGTCCAGCCAGACGCGCCGCCCCAGCAGCAGCGTGTCCCCCACCCAGACGGCCTGCATCACGTCCCCGGCGTCCTGCTGGGACTTCGAGGGGGACCGATTGAAGGTGTCATCGTAGGCGTTCGAGGTGGACCCGCTCATCCCCCGGACGGCCTGGTTCGCGCTCCGGGTGCGGGCGCTGAACTCGCTCGCGTTCTTCGCCATCTGGGAGACCTCGGCGAGCGTGCTCTCGATGCGCGCGAGCGGCGCCTCGGGGCGGCGAAGCTGCGGGGGCGGCTCGCTCAGCGTCTGGCGGAGGTTCGTCCCGCTCAGCAGGCCTCGCAGCGTCTCCAGCCGGGCCTCCAGCGCGGCCAGCTCGGTCACGGGCAGCGTGGCGCCCACCGACTCGCGCAGGCCGGGCTCCACCACCTGGGGCGAGGACACGCTCCCGTCCGGGGCGACCTGGAAGTGGAGCAGCACATGCTCCGGCAGCGGGGACAGCAGCGGCGAGGCCAGCAGCGCCTCCCCTTCCAGCATGGGACGCAGCCGCGAGTCGAGCACCCCGCGCGCCGCGGACACGGGGCGGTACGCCTCCGGGGCCACCGCGCTCTCCCGGGCCACCAGCGGCAGCAGGTCCGAGTCCAGCCGCCACAGCGCCAGCCGCGCGTTCTCCTCCCGCGCCGCGCTCTCCCGGACCCGTTGGTCCGCGCGGTCCAACCGCAGGGCGAAGACGGACAGCGCCACCACGCCCGCCAGCGCCAGGCACAGGCACGCACTCACCGCAATCCAGATGCGCCAGGAGCGAATCACGACGCGGTGCCCTTCGTCGCGAACATGTAGCCCTTGCCCCGGACGGTGAGGATGACGCGGGGCTCCTCGGAGTCGTCCCGGAGCTTCTCCCGCAGCCGCGCC
This sequence comes from Pyxidicoccus xibeiensis, assembly GCF_024198175.1. Classification (NCBI taxonomy): domain Bacteria; kingdom Pseudomonadati; phylum Myxococcota; class Myxococcia; order Myxococcales; family Myxococcaceae; genus Pyxidicoccus; species Pyxidicoccus xibeiensis. Next base: position 758,622 of record NZ_JAJVKV010000005.1, on the reverse strand, counting down.
ATGGTCATGTCCACCGTGCGGGTCTGCACGCTCCGGGCGGGCAGGTGCCACACGCGCTCCAGCAGCTCCTCGCGGGAGATGGCGCGCCCGGCGTTGTCCCCCAGGTAGCGCAGCGCATCCGCCTCGCGCTCGGCCAGGTCCACCCGCGAGCCGTCGTCGAAGCTCAGCTCGCGCCGCTCCACCTCGAAGTGGCCGCCCGGGAAGTCGATGCGGCCGGTGCCCGTGGGCCGCTCGGCCGAGCGGCGGAGCACCGCGCCCGCGCGGGCCAGCAGCTCGCGCACCGAGAAGGGCTTCACCACGTAGTCATCCGCGCCGAGCTTCAGGCCGTTGACCCGGTCCTCCTCCTGCCCCCGGGCGGTGAGGATGATGACGGGGAGCGTGGGGCGGCTCTTGCGCACCGCCCGGAGCAGCTCCAACCCGTCCCCGTCGGGGAGGACCAGGTCGAGCAGCACCAGGTCGCAAGGGGTGCGCTCGGCCAGCCGCTGCCCCTCCTCACGGGCCCCGGCCTCGAGGACCTCATAGCCCTCGAAGCGCAGGGCATCCACGATTCCGCGCCGGATGGCGGGGTCATCCTCCACGACGAGCACTCGGCGCGCGGCCATGGCGACATCCTACTCCAGCGTGAGGTTGCGCTTCTTCGCCTCGCGCTCCACGACCTGGCCGATGGCGCCCTCCAGCGTGGCGGTGCCCGGCGCGGCCTGCTGCTTGCGGGCCTCGGTGAGGAACTGCTCGCGCTCGGCGTTGAGCGCCTGGATGCGCTGCTGGAGCTGCGTCCGCTCCTGCTCGCGCGTCTCCAGCCACGCCTTGCGGCCGGCGGCGTCCAGGCCCCGCATCGGCTCGGGCAGGTCGTCGGCCCGGACGGTGGCCACGTCCACCTGGTTCTTCTTCACCGCGTCCACCAGGTCCCAGCTCTCGTTGGAGTAGTTGCCCGACGACTTCGTCACCGAGCGGGACACCATGCTGGAGAGGGAGAGGCCGAGCGAGTTCTGGTCCTGCGCCTCCTGGCGGAGCTGGTTCTGCCGGCCGGCGGCGCCATAGGCCACGTACGTCTTGTTCAGCTCGGCGCCCAGCCGGGCGATTTCCGCGTCCTGCGGCGCGGCAAGCTCCACCACGCGCTGGTTGTGGTCGATGTTCATGTAGCTGCCGTCGGCGAGCGCCGCCGCGTCCTTCCACTTGCCGGAGACGCCCTGCTCGTAGTCGCCACAGTGGATGGTGTTGACGGTGATGCCGCGCTCGCGGGCGCCCTTCACCGCGGCGTCGAAGTCGACGGGGCCCTGGGTGAAGGGCTCGTTGCCGGCGATGAAGATGAGCCGCATGGCGTCCGGATTCGCGCTCCAGGCGAGCTGCCGGGTGGCGTCGTGGATGACCTCTCCGCAGTGCTCGTCACCGCCGGAGATCTGCAGCGAGAAGAGGCGCTCGGAGAGCAGGTCCAGGTCGGTGGTGAAGGGGAGCACCTGGCGGATTTCATTGGCGTTGGCGCCCGGCTCGGTGTTGCCGTAGGCGTAGAGGGCAATCTGGAGCTGTGGGGCCACCCCGTCGCGCTTCGCATGGGAGAAGCGGTTGACGATGTTCCACAGCTGCGTGCGGGCCTGGTCGAGCAGGCCCTGCATGCTGCCGCTGGTGTCCAGGAGCAGGGCAATCTGGATGATGGGCTGCTTCGCGTCCGCCGGGACGACGGGGACCACCGCTGGCGTCCCGGGAGCCTTGGGCACCTTGGGAGTCGCGGGTCGGTTGACCAGGGGCGTGGGCGGCCTGGGCTCGACCGGAGCGGGCTTGCCCAGCAGAAGCGCGGAGACCGCGAGCACCGCGGCCGAGCCGAGGATGACGGGAAGCTTGAGGGCCGATTTCATCGTGCGTCCTTTCGTACGGCGGTGCCCGATTGAGCACGCTGAGGACAGTACGGGTGAAGGCCCGCGAAGGGTGTAACCGGCTTGTAACCGGCGGTGACGACGCGGGTTACGGCTCGAGCCAGAGGATGGCCAGGTTCAGCTCGATGGCTTCGAATGGCTCGACGCGGACACCCATGTTCCCCGACGCCCGTCTCCATTTCCATGCACGCGGAGATAGCACCGGGGTCTGACGTGCCAGGGCGTCAGCAGCGCCCCCACCCCCATAGGTTGTCCCCGGCCGCGCCAAAGTGCAAGCTCGGCCTCCGCTCACGTCCCCCGCGCCATCAGCCGCTCCACCACCGAGCGCACCTCGCGCAGGCGCGAGGGGTCCGTCACGGCGACGAAGATGGTGTCGTCCCCCGCCACGGTGCCGGCGAGGCCCGGCACGTCCGGCTCGCGGTCCAGCGCCAGCGCGAACACCTGCGCGTAGCCGGGCGCCGTCTTCAGCACCAGCAGGCTGGGCGGCGCCTCGATGATCCTCAGCCACGGCCGCGGCGCCGGAGCCGGCGCCACCACCGGCGGCGGCGCCACGCGCTGGTAGCGCCCGCCCACCTTCTGCACGCCCAGCTTCTTCAGCCGCCGCGACAGCGTGGACTGGCTCGGCGCCTCCCCCTGCGCCTCCAGCAGCTCCTGTAACACCGCCTGATCACTGATCTCCTGATCGGAGATGAGCCTCAGGATGGTCTCGTCCAGGTTCATTCCCGGCACCCTGCATGTGCATGCATATTCATTCAAGCGGCTGCATGAAGATTTCTGCAATAAGACGCTTGCGCGCTGCGTCTTTCTGCATAATATCCGCGCCTCATTTAGTAATGCACGAATTTTCACGCATTTTCGTGCATATTCACACCCCCTGCATCCGGCCCGCAGCCGGTTGGGAGCACAGGCCCATGAAGCACGTCACCCACATCCAGGACCTCGGGCCCGAGGGCGTCGAGGCGGTGCTCGCGCAGGCGGCCGCATGGAAGAAGAAGGGGCCGACGCAGCCGCTGTTCCCCGGCTCCATCCTCGGCATGGTGTTCTTCAACCCGTCGCTGCGCACGCGCACCTCGTTCGAGGCCGTCATGCTGCGCGGGGGTGGCAACGCCATCATCCTCGACGTGGGCTCCGGCGTGTGGAAGCTGGAGCACCGCGAGGGCGCGGTGATGAACGCGGACCGGGCCGAGCACCTCAAGGAGGCGGCGCCCGTCCTGTCGCGCTTCGTGGACATGCTGGGCGTGCGGACCTTCTCGCAGGGTGGCGGTGACGAGGAGGACGAGGTCGACCCCGTCATCAATGCCTTCCGCAAGTGGGCCACCGTCCCCGTGGTCAGCATGGAGTCCGCGCGCGAGCACCCCTGCCAGGGCCTGGCCGACGTGCTCACCCTGCGCGAGACGTTCGGCACGACGAAGAAGCTCCCGGTGACGCTCACCTGGGCGCCTCACATCAAGCCGCTGCCCAAGGCGGTGCCCAACTCGTTCCTCCTCAGCGCCGCCGCCGCGGGCTGCGAGGTCCGCGTGGCGCACCCTCCCGGCTTCGAGCTGCACCCCGCCGTGCGCGCGGAGGCCGAGGCGTACGCGAAGGCCACCGGCGGCAGCATCACCTACACGCACGACCAGGACGAGGCGCTCGAGGGCAGCCGCGCCGTCTACGCCAAGTCGTGGGGCCCCACGGCCGCGGCGGCCTTCTCGCCCAACGACGTCACGGCCCTCCTGGCGTCGTACTCCGGCTGGATGCCCACGCTGCGCACCATGTCGCGTGCGTCGAAGGACGCCGCGTTCCTCCACTGTCTTCCCGTGCGCCGCAACGTCGAGGTAGCGGACGAGGTGCTGGACCACCCGAGCAGCCGCGTCGTGGACGAGGCGGGCAACCGCTACCACGTCCAGCGCGCCCTGCTCCATTGGATGCGCTCGTTCTGAGCTTCCCTCCCCTTCTTCCTTTCGAGGTCTCCCGTGCCCCTGTCGCCCGACCCGTACTCCGCGCTCCGAAACGCCGCGCGCTACGTCCAGCAGTTCCGCCGCAAGACGTTCGTCGTGAAGCTCGGCGGCGCCATGCTGAGCGACCCGAAGCTGCGCCGCTCCGCGTGCGAGCAGATTGCCCTGCTGTGGACCTTCTCCATCCGCCCCGTCGTCGTGCACGGCGGCGGCCCGGAGCTGGACGCGCTGTGTGACGCGCTCCACCTGCCCATCGAGAAGGTGGCGGGCCGCCGCATCACCTCCGCGCCCGTGCTGGACGCGGCGAAGATGGTGCTCGCGGGCAAGCTGCACACGGACCTGCTGGCGGACCTCCAGGCGGCGGGCGTTCCGGCCGTCGGCCTGAGCGGCGTGGACGCCGGGCTCATCAAGGCGCGCAAGCGGCCTCCCGTCATGGTGACGGAGCCGGGCGCCAGCGAGGGCAGGCTGGTCGACTACGGGCTGGTGGGCGACATCGAGTCGGTGGACACGCGCGTGGTGGAGCACCTGCGCTCGGCGGACTACGTCCCGGTGATTGCGCCCCTGTCGGGCGGGACGGACGGCGCCGTCTACAACACCAACGCGGACACGGTGGCGGCGGCGCTCGCGGTGGCGCTGTCCGCGGAGAAGCTCTTCTTCCTCGTGCAGGTGCCCGGCCTCCTGCGAGACCTCAACGACCCGACGTCGCTCGTCACCCTGGCGAACCTGACGGACCTGGCCACCATGGAGAACAAGGGGACCATCTCCGGCGGGATGCGGCCCAAGGCGCACGCCATCCGCCACGCGCTGGTGGGCGGGGTGGGCAGCGTGCACCTGGTCAGCGGGGTGCAGCCCAACGCGCTCCTGGAGGAGGTCTTCACCAACGAGGGCAGCGGCACCATGGTGGTGCGCGAGTCGGTGCCCAAGCCCGCCGGGGGCGTGGGATGAAGGCGGCGGAGCTGCTCCAGGCGCTGGTGGCCATCCCCAGCGTCTCGGGTGACGAGAAGCTCATCGCGGACACGGTGTCCGGGTGGGCAGAGGGCTGGGGCGCGCGCGTCCAGCGGAAGGGCCACAACGTGTGGTTCTCCGTCGGGAGCGGGCCGCGCCGGCTGCTCGTCAACTCGCACCTGGACACGGTGAAGCCGTGCGCCGGGTGGACGTATGCGCCGCACGCGCCCGAGTGGCGCGAGGACCGGCTGTACGGCCTGGGCAGCAACGACGCCAAGGGCTGCGTGGCGGGGATGCTCCTCACCGCCCGCACCCTGCTGAAGGAGGGAGTACCCGCGGGTGGAGAAGTGGTCTTCGCCCTCACTGCCGAAGAAGAAACGGGAGGTCAGGGACTGGGAACGATTCTGCCAGAGCTGGGGCCGCTGGACGCGGCGGTGGTGGGCGAGCCCACCAGCCTGAAGCCCTGCACCGCGCAGCGGGGCATGCTGCTCCTGCGCTGCACGGCGCATGGCCGCAGCGGGCACGTGGCGCACGCGCACAGCACCCCGGCGGTGAATGCCATCCACCTGGCGGCAACGGACATCTCCGTCCTGGCGGAGCTGCGCTTCCCGTCCCACCCGCTGCTGGGTGAGGCGCGGGCGCAGGTGACCCAGATTTCCGGCGGGCTGGCGCGCAACCAGGTGCCGGACAAGTGCGAGTTCTTCGTGGACCTGCGCACCACGCCGGGCATGGAGCACGCGAGGGTCGCCGAGCAGGTGGCGCGGGCGCTGAAGAGCGAGGTGCAGGTGCACTCGGCGCGCTACCTGCCGAAGGCGACGGCGGACCACCAGCCCATCGTCCGCGCGGCGGTGGCGGCGGCGGGCGCGGAGCCGGTGGGCTCCAGCACGGCGTCCGACTGGGCCTTCCTGGGCGAGCTGCCCGCGGTGAAGGTGGGCCCCGGCGACACGCTGCGCAGCCATCAGGCGGACGAGTACCTCACCCGGGCGGAGCTCGAAGCGGGCGCCGCCTTCTACACGCGACTGGTGCGTGGCTACTTCGAGGAGGTGGCCCGTGGCTGACACCCTGTGGGGCAAGGGCATCGCCCTGGACGCGGCCATCCACCGCTTCACGGTGGGCGACGACCCGGTGGTGGACCTGGCGCTGGCGCCGCACGACGCGCTCGGCAGCGCCGCGCATGCGCGGATGCTGGCGCACGTGGGCCTCTTGCGCGCGGAGGAGGCAAAGGCCCTGGTGGCGGCGCTGAAGACGCTGCACGACGAGGCGCGCGCCGGCACGTTCACCATCCGCCCGGAGCAGGAGGACGGCCACACCGCGCTGGAGGCGGCGCTCGTGGAGCGCGTGGGCGAGGCGGGCAAGCGCATCCACCTGGCGCGCTCGCGCAACGACCAGGTGCAGCTGGCCCTGCGCCTGCTGCTGCGTGAGGAGGTGCTGGCCATGGGCGCCCGCGCGGTGGAGCTGGCGGGCACCTTCCTGGACTTCGCCCAGGCGCACGCGGGCGTGGCGCTGCCGGGCTACACGCACCTGCGCCGGGCCATGCCGTCGACGTTCGGCCTGTGGGCCATGGCCTTCGCGGAGGGGCTGCTGGAGGAGCTGGAGGCGCTGCGCGGCGTGTGGGCCCGCCTGGACAGGTGCCCGCTGGGCGCGGCGGCGGGCTTCGGCGTGCCGCTGCCCATCGACCGGGAGTACGTGGCGAAGCTGCTCGGCTTCGCGAAGGTGCAGCGCAGCCCCATCGACGTGCAGAACGGCCGGGGCCGGCACGAGGCGGCGGTGCTGGGATGGGCGTGCTCGGTGGCGGGCACGCTGGAGAAGTGGCTCTGGGACGTGCAGCTCTACAGCATGGACGAGTTCGGCTTCCTGGCGCTGCCGGACGCGTACACCACCGGCTCGTCCATCATGCCGCAGAAGAAGAACCCGGACGTGGTGGAGCTGGCGCGCGGTCGCTGCCGCGAGCTGCGGGGCCTGGCGCACCAGGTGGAAGCCGTGGCCGGCGGCCTGCCGTCCAGCTACCACCGCGACTTCCAGCTGCTCAAGCGCCCCACCCTCGCGGCCCTGGACTCCATGAAGGCGCTGCTGGACGTGCTCACCCGCCTGGTGCCCGCGCTGCAGGTCAAGGCGGACGCGGCGGCGCGCGCCTCTGACGACACGCTGTACGCGGCCCACCATGCCTACGCGCTCGTGGCGAAGGGGCTGCCCTTCCGCGACGCGTACCGGCAGGTGGGGCGCGAGCTGGCGGACGGGACGTTCCACCCGGACCGCGGCGCACTGACGGCCACCCACCTGGGTGGCGCCGGCAACCTGGGGCTGCCCCAGGCCCGGGAGGAGCTGGCCGCCGCGCGCGCCTGGCTCGACGACACCCACCGCGCGGCGACCTCCGCCGCGGCCCGCGTGTGGGCGCTGTGAACCCCTTCCCCGTGAGGAGTGAAGAGATGAGCAAGAAGAACGTGGTGCTGGCCTTCTCCGGCGGACTCGATACCGCTTTCTGCACCGTCTACCTGCGCGAGCAGGGCTACGCCGTCACCACCGTGACGGTGGACACCGGTGGCTTCCCGCCCGAGCAGTTGGCGAACATCGCCGCGCTGTCGGCGAAGCTGGGCGCGGTGGCGCACCACACGGTGGACGCGCGCGACACCCTCTTCCAGGGCTACCTGCGCTACCTCATCGCCGGCAACGTGCTGCGCGGGCAGGTGTACCCGCTCAGCGTCTCCGCCGAGCGCGCCTGCCAGGCCGTGGAGGCCGTGCGCATGGCGCGCGAGCTGGGCGCGCAGGCCATCGCCCACGGCAGCACGGGCGCGGGCAACGACCAGGTGCGCTTCGACGTGGCCTTCCGCTCGCTGGCGCCGGAGCTGGAGCTGCTCACGCCCATCCGCTCGCTGGGGCTGAGCCGCCAGCAGGAGCTGTCCTTCCTCGCCGAGCGCGGCATCCACATGCCGCCGAAGCTGGGCTCCTACTCGGTCAACGAGGGCATGTGGGGCACGTCCGTCGGCGGCCGCGAGACGCTGGACTCGTGGAGCGCGCTGCCCGAGGCGGCCTTCCCCGGCGGGGAGATTCCCACCGACTTGAAGCCCCGCACGCTCACCGTGTCCTTCGAGCAGGGCATCCCCACGGCGCTGGACGGCGAGAAGCTGGGCCCCGTGAAGCTGGTGGAGGTGCTCAACGCGCTGGGGCGCACCTACGGCATCGGCCGGGGCGTGCACCTGGGCGACACCATCCTCGGCATCAAGGGCCGGGTGGGCTTCGAGGCGCCCGCGGCGCACCTGCTCATCACCTCCCACCGCGAGCTGGAGAAGGTGGTGCTCTCCGGCAAGCAGCTCTTCTGGAAGGAGACGGTGGGCAACCTGTACGGCTCGCTGCTGCACGAGGGCCACTTCTTCGACCCGCTGGTGAAGGACCTGGAGGCGTTCCTCAGCTCGTCGCAGGAGCGCGTGACGGGCGAGGTGCGGCTGGTGCTTCACCCCCGGACGCTGGTGGTGGAGGGCGTGAAGTCGCCACACTCGCTGATGGACGCGAAGGTGGCGACGTACGGGGAAGCAAACGTGCTGTGGACGGGTTCTGAAGCGGCTGGATTCGCCAAGCTGTACGGCGTGGCGCAGATGCTCTCGCATCGGGCCAAGGGAGGTTGACATGAAGGTCTTCGTCGACAAGGTGGGCAGCGTCACCCGCAACCTGGGCCTGGGACGCACGGTACACCTCGCCCCCGAGGTGAAGGCCGAGGAGGGCGCCGTCGTCGCCGTGCGCATCCACGGGGAGAAGAGCGTCTACAACCAGCTCGAGGACCCGCACGGGCGGCTCGTCACGCTGCACGCCGGTGACATCGTCGTGGGGGCCCTGGGCCACCGCAACGCGCTGCACGGCTACGAGGGCGTGGTGCCGGAGTCCGTCACCGTGGGCCAGCGGCTGCACGTGCTGAACATGGGCGGCGTCATCGGCAAGTGCACCTCGCACAACCACGGCGTGGGCCTGCCCTTCGAGGCGGAGATCCTGGGCCAGGTGCTGGAGTTCCCGGAGCTGATGTCGCGCACCGGGCAGCCGGCGCACGTGTCCTCCGGCGCGCTGAAGGGCACGGCGACGCCGGTGAAGTGCCCGGTGGTGTTCGTGGTGGGCACCTGCATGAACGCGGGGAAGACGTTCGCCGCCAGCGCCATGGTGCGCAAGCTGGCGCAGGCGGGCTACCGCGTGGGCGGCGCGAAGCTGACCGGCGTGTCGCTGATGCGGGACACGCTGAGCATGCAGGACTCCGGCGCGGACGTGGTGATGGACTTCACGGACGCGGGCATCGTCTGCACGGGCCCCCGCACGGGTGCGCGCGTGGCGCGGGTGCTCTTCTCCGAGCTGGCGGCGGAGAACGTGGACGTCATCGTCGCGGAGACGGGCGACGGCATCATGGGCGAGTACGGGGTGCAGGGCATCCTGGCGGACCCGGAGCTGAAGGCGCTGGCGGGCGCGTGGGTGCTGTGCGCCAACGACCCGGTGGGCGCGGCCGGCGGCGTGCGGCACCTCCGGGAGACGTACGACATCAACGTGGACGTGGTGGCAGGGCCTGCCACGGACAACGCGGTGGGCGTGCGCTTCGTGGAGCAGGTCGTGGGCATTCCCGCCCGCAACGCCCGCGCGGACGCGGCGGCGCTGGGCGGGCTCATCCTGGAGAAGCTCGCGTCCAAGCTGGGCGCGGGGAGGCAGCAATGACGACGACGCGGGCGAACATCTACATCCTGGGGGCCTCCGGTTTCGGCGGGGGCGAGCTGCTGCGCATCCTCTCCGGGCATCCCGCGGTGGCGGGCATCCGCGTGGTGTCGCGGCACCATGCGGGCGAGCCCATCCACAAGGTGCACCCGCACCTGCGCGGGCTGGTGGACGGCCGCTTCGAGGCGGAGCCGGACTGGCGCTGGCTGGCGGACTCGCAGCAGCCGGTGGTCTTCAGCGCGCTGGGACACGGCGAGCTGGCGGCCCAGTTCAAGAACCTCGAGGCGAAGTGGGCCGAGGCCGGCATCGCGGACCGGATGCTGCTCATCGACCTGTCCTCCGACTTCCGGCTGGACCACCCGGGCCGCTACGCGGGCGCCTACGGCCGGCCCCACCCCGCCCCCGAGCTGCTCGGCACCTTCACCTACGGCCTCACCGAGTGGAAGCGCGAGGAGGTCAAGAAGGCGAAGCGCATCGCCAACCCGGGCTGCTTCGCCACCGCTGTGCAGCTCGCGCTGCTGCCCATTGCCTCCACGCCCGGCCTGGGGCTGCTGGCCGTGTCGGGTGTGACGGGCTCGTCCGGCTCCGGCTCGCTGCCGGGCGAGGGCACGCACCACCCGACGCGCGCCCATGACTTCCGCGCGTACAAGCCGCTGGAGCACCAGCACGAAGCAGAAGTCGAGGTCATGCTGGTGGCGCACGGCGCGCAGCGGCACCGGCTGGCCTTCGTGCCGCACTCGGCGCCCATGGTGCGCGGCATCTTCGCCACCGTGCAGTTCGAGTGGCCGGAGCATGGCGGCGCGGTGGTGACGGCGTCGCTGATGGAGAAATTCCGGCGCTACTACGAGGGGCACAAGTTCGTGCGCATCGTCGAGGGCACGCCCCGCATCGCCGCGGTGACGGGCAGCAACTTCTGCGACATCGCGGTGGCCACCAAGGGCCGCTCGGTGGCGGTGATGGCCGCGCTGGACAACCTGGTGAAGGGCATGGCCGGCCAGGCCGTGCAGAACTTCAACGTGGCCCTCGGCTTCCCCGAGGACACGGCGCTTCGCCAGGCGGCCTGCTACCCGTAGGACCTCTTCAGGCGGGCCTGGGAACACGCTCCCGGGCCCGCCTCTCGCGCCCGGCCTCCGGCGCGTCGGCGGCGTCCCCGGTGATGCGCAGCTCGCGCATCAGCCGGCGCCCCAGGAGGAGGCCGAGCACCATGCTGAGCAGCATCCCGCTGGCGGACACCACCGTCGCGACTGTCTTGCCCTGCCCCAGCGAGCTGCCGAAGTACGCGGTGAGCAGCGTCCCCGGCAGGGTGCCGACGAGCGCGCCCAGGCCCAGCGGCCAGAAGCGGGCCCCTGACGCAGCCGCCGTCGCGAGCAGCACGTCCGCCGGAATCACCTGATTCACACAGGCGAGGAACCCGAGCTGGAAGCCGTGCTCCCTCGCCGCGCGCTGGATGGCGGCGTGATTGGCCCCCACGAGCCGCTTCATCGGCTTGCGCCCCAGCCGGCTCGCCAGCAGGTGGATGAGCCCGGTGGCCAGCAGACTGCCGGCGAGCACGTAGGCCGTCCCCCGCGCCATCCCGAAGACGAGGCCGCCCACCGCCGAGAAGAGCTGCCCGGGCAGCAGCGTCACCGGCCGCACCGCGAGCAGCAGGATGAAGGCCGCGGGCGCCAGCGGCCCCAGCGGGCGCAACCACCCGGCAAGCCGCGCCTGGTCCAGGTACTGCGGCCCCAGCAGCCGCAGCCCCACCAGCAACCCGATGGAAGCGCAGAGCGGCGCGAGGAGCTTGAGCCAGCCACCTGGCCCCAGCCCTCCGGAACGAGGGGGCGCGGACATGTCGCAAACCTGGGGGGCTCGCCGATGCGAGGCAACGGCGCCTGCCGAGGCCCGTCGAGCGGGCGGGCGGACGGGCAGCAGGCGCCCCGCATGCGCTCGCGCCCCGGCCTCCCCGTTTCGGGCCGCGCCCCACCCGCATTAAGGTACGCCCCTTTGAACTCAAAGGGACTTGGGGACCCATGCAATTCGAGCTGGCCTTCGTACTGATTTTCGCCATCGCGACCGCGGTGGCCATCGCCGCGCGCTACTTCAAGTTCCCCTACACGGTGGCACTGGTGGTGGCGGGGCTGACCTTGGGCGCGGTGCATGTCTTCGAGCCGCCGCACCTCACGAAGAACCTGCTCTTCGCCATCATCCTCCCGGGGCTGCTCTTCGAGGCGGCTTTCCACGTGGAGTTCCGCAAGTTCTGGAAGAACAAGCTGGCCATCCACTCCATGGCCATCCCCGGCGTGGCGGCGTCGGCGGGACTCACCGCGCTCATCCTCTCGCCCGTGGTGCAGGGCATGGACTTCGTGAGCGGCTTCGGGCTGCTGCCCGCGCTGGTGTTCGCCGCGGTCATCGTCTCCACGGACCCCATCGCGGTGGTGGGCCTGTTCAAGACGCTGGGCGCGCCCAAGCGGCTGCTCATCCTGGTGGAGGGAGAGAGCCTGCTCAATGACGGCACCGCCGTCGTGCTCTTCACGCTGGTGGTTGCGGTGGCCTCCGGTGGGAAGTTCACCGTGGGCGGGGCCATCTTCGACTTCGTCAAGGTGGCGGGGATGGGGGTGCTCATCGGCAGCGCGGTGGGCTACGTGGTGGCGCAGGTCATCAAGCGCGTGGACGACGCGATGGTGGAAATCACCCTCACCGTCATCGCCGCGTATGGCTCGTTCGTGGTGGCGGAGAACTTCCACTACTCGGGCGTCATCGCCACCGTGGTGGCGGGCATGCTGTGCGGCAACTGGGCCACGCACGAGGGCATGAGCCCCACCACGCGCGTCGCGGTGGAGAGCTTCTGGGAGTACCTGGCCTTCGCGCTCAACTCGGTGGTGTTCCTGCTCATCGGCCTGGAGGTGCAGCTGGGCTCGCTGCTGGCCTCCTGGAAGCCCATCCTCGCGGCGTACGTGGCGGTGGTGGTGGGCCGTGCGGTGATCGTCTACGGCATGTCCGCCCTGCTGCGCCTCACCAAGGAGCGCATGCCGTGGACGTGGAGCGCGGTGCTCACCTGGAGCGGGCTGCGAGGCGCCATCTCCATGGTGCTGGTGCTCAGCCTCCCCACGGACTTCCCCCACCGCGAGCTGCTGGTGAACATGACGTTCGGCGTGGTGGTGCTCTCCATCATCGTCCAGGGGCTCACCATGGCGCCGCTGCTGGCGCGGCTGGGCATCACCGGCCTCAAGGACGCCTACCAGGAGCAGTACGAGCTGGCGCGGGGCCGGCTGGGCGCCGTCCACGCCGCGCTGGCCGCGCTGGAGGGCCTGCGCCGCACCCGCGAGATTCCCGCCGACGTGCTGACGCAGCTGGAGAAGGAGTACCAGGACAAGGAGGCCGCCGCGGAGAAGGAGCTGGCGGCGCTGAAGCAGCAGTCGATGCGCTTCCACGAGGAGGAGCACCAGGAGGCCGTCCGCCGCATGCTCATCGTGGAGAAGGCGTCGCTGCTGAAGGCCTACCAGTCAGCCACCATTGGCAAGGAGGCCTTCGAGCGTCTGTCGGCGGAGCTGGACGAGCGCATCGCCCAGGCGGACGCGGCCGAGGCCCACACGCCCTCCGAGGGCGCCCCACCCTCCAACGTGGGCGCCGTCGGCACCTGAGGACGCTCAGCGGGCCCCGGACGCTGCCGGGGCGTCCGGCGGAGGCTCGTGGCCACGCAGGGCGATGGCAGGCAGGGACGCGTTGAGGGTCCCCACGTCGAGGAAGCCATGGAACCCCTCGTCCAGCGCCGGGAGCATCCGGATGGAGGGAGCCCCCTCCGCCCGCGCCGCGACGCGGGGGCCGGGCGTGATGCCCATGACGTCGCAGTGGAGCGAGCCGTCCGGCTCGAGGTCACAGCCCCACCGCCGGCCCTGCGCATAGCCCAGCTCCAGGATTCGCAGGCCCGGGTCCGTCTCCGCGAGGTGCCGGGACATGGGGACGAAGTTCTCGTTCCAGGCCGCCTCCGCGACGAGCCGCGTGTGCGCGTTGCCGGCGAGCACCAGGAGGACGTCATTGGGGCGCACGGCGCGCCGGTTCAGCACCGCGCGGGCCATCCGCGCATCACGGGTGCTGCCGTGGGCCATGTCCGTGTCGAAGGCCACCACGGCCACGGTGCTGCCCCTGGCGCGCAGGGCCCGGACGCGGTCGATGAGGTCCATGACGGCCCGGCTTCCGCGCCCGTCCTGCTGCGCCTTGCGCCAGAAGTCCCCCGACAGCAGCGCATCCTGGTCCGGCGGCGCGCCGGGGCTCGCCACGTAGGCGTCGATGCGCTCCTGCTCGGTGGAGGGGATGGAGAGCGCCAGCGTGACGGACAGGCCGGCCTCGGTGGCCTCGCACACCAGGTCACCCACGGCCGCCGGGGCCTCCCGGGTGCCGAGCTGCTCGCCGATGAGCACCGTCAGCCCGGCGCGCAGCAGCGGCTGGAAGCCGGCCACCTTCCGCTCGCACGTCTCGGGGGACGGGCGCCGCCAGCGCTTGAGGTAGAACGACGGGTCTCTCGCGAAGGCGTCGTCGCCCTTGATGCGCAAGGAGCCGGTGAGCGTCTCCAGCGAGGGCCGCGACTCCAGCCGCAGCATGAGGTCCCGCTCCAGCTTCAAGTCGCGGGTGCCCTTCACCGGCCCATCCAGCTCCACCCAGGGCGCGGGCTCCTCGCGCTGCGCGAGCTGCACGGGCTGCCCCATCCGCCGGAAGCTCTGCTCCACCTCCGTCTGGAGCATGTGGTTCCAGATGAGGTTGTGGTTCGCGTCGGTCTTGATTTCCGCGTCGTTGCTGAAGGCCACCCGCGACATCCGGAAGATGCGCACGACGGACTGGCGCGGCGCGAGGGGCTCGCCCACCACGAGGTAGCGCACGTGGTCCCCGTCGCTCCGCCACTTGCGCCCCTCGGTCAGCTCCGCGGACCGCCACTGCGTGAGCAGGAAGTTGCGGTTCTCCATCGGGTGCAGCGTCCACCCGTTCTGCTTCATGAGCTCCGTGGCCTCGGCCAGCGCCCGGTCCACCGGCAGCATGTAGATGTGCTCGAAACGAGGGGTCGCCAGCTCTGCCTCCTCGCGCTGCGCGGCGTCGGCGTCGGACGGACGCGTGCCCCGGGCACAGCCCGTCGCGAGCAGCAGGAGACACGTCAGCACACGGCGCATGGGCGCGACTTCCTTCTTCCAGCGGAGACCCTGAGAACGTCCGGAGCCGGGGAGGATACCGGAACGCCTCCGCCCGCCGCTTGCCTGGCCCCTGGAGGCCCATGCGGAACCCCAGGACTCAACAGAAATGCATGGGCCCCACCACGCTCAGGCGGCAGGGTTCTTCGGCGTGTCCGTGGCCGCTTCGGCCTGGGGCTGCTCGGAAGGCGTCGCCTGCGATGCGGCCTCGCGCTGCTCCAGGCGCTCCCCGCCCTGCTCCGCGGCGCGGAGGAACTCGTCGTACTCGGACTTGCGCTCCTGGGCCTTGGCCTGGGCCTTCACGGTCTGCTGCGCCGCCGCGGCGCGGCCCAGCTTCACGGCGCGGGCGCTGAGGACGATGCCCACGGCGAAGGCCGCCAGGTTCAGCACCGACATCAGCCCGCCCAGCCACAGGCCGTCCGCGCCGCTCTGCACGAAGTTGAGCGCCAGGACGAACACCGCGCCGGAGGTGGCCGAGCCCGCCGCCGTGCTCCACGGCTTGAGCTCCATCACCCGCGCCGCGCCGTAGCAGAGCAGCGGCAGCACCCCGAGCACCCAGAGGTTCTCCAGCAGCACCGCCATCAGCACCCGCATGAACCCGAGTGGCAGCGTCTGCACCCGCGCGCTCAGCCGCATCGCCAGCGACACGCTCAGCACCGAGCCTCCGACGAGCGCCAGGAAGCCCAGTCCCACGATGAACTGGAAGCGGCGGACGCGGACGCGCAGCGGTTCGAGGACACTCGTCTTGGGGCTCACGGCCGGCAGCCTACTCCAATTCAGCCCTCGTCCTCGTCCACGTCCGGTGCGCCCCCCGGCGTGCGAGGGGGCGGGCCGTCCCCGTAGAAGACCTCCTCCAGCACCAGCCCCTGCGGCGGCGCGGTGGGCCCGGCCAGCTTCCGGTTGCGCGAGGCCAGCACCTCGGCCACCCACGCCTCCGGCCGGCGCCCCTTCCCCACCTCCACCAGCGTCCCCGCCAGGTTGCGCACCATGTGCTTGAGGAACGCCGTGCCCTCCACCACGAAGGCCATCGCGTCCCCGGCCTCGCCCTCCACCGCCACTCGCCGCAGCTCGCGCACCGCGTGCTTCGCCTGGCAGTCCGCGGCCCGGAAGGCGGAGAAGTCATGCCGGCCCAGCAGGTGCGTCGCGGCCCGCCGCATGGCCTCCACGTCCAGGGGGGCAAAGACTTCCCAGTGCGTCAGCCGGCGCAGCGGCGAGCGCGTGCGGCGGTTGCTCAGCCGGTACCGGTAGCGCTTGCCCCGGGACCAGCGGCGCGGGTCGAAGTCCGCCGGCACCTCCACGGCCTGCACCACCGCCACGTCGTCCGGCAGCAGGCTGTTGAGGCCCATGACGTACGCCTTCATGGGCAGCACCCGATGCGTGTCGAAGCAGGCCACCTGCCCGGTGGCGTGGACGCCCGAGTCCGTGCGCCCCGCGCACTCCAGGGACACCTGCTCGCCCAGCAGCCGGGCCAGCCCGTCCTCCAGCGTCGCCTGCAGCGACGGGCCGTTGGGCTGCACCTGCCAGCCCACGTAGCGCGTCCCGTCGTATTCGAGCGTCAGCTTCAGCCGGGGCATGTCAGCGGTACTTCAGCCAGGACTCGAGCAGCTCCGACACCAGCCGCCCCATGGGGACGTCGTTGCGGCGGGCCACGGCCTCCAGCGCCTCGTAGGCGGCCGGGCTGAGCGGCACCGCCAGCATGCGCGGCTCGGTGCGCTCGTCGCTCGCGGCGGCCGGGGTGGCGGGGGCCGGCGCGGGCGAGCCCTTCTCGGTGTCGAGCGCGGCCACCACCTCCGCCAGCTCCAGCGCCTCCTCGGAGGTGGGCGCGGAGGCGGCGCGCGTCGCCATGCGGCGCTGCTCCGCCTGCAGCTCCTCCTCGAAGAGCTGCTTGATGAAGTTGGACAGGTGCAGGGCCGTGGGGGTGAACTCGTACGCGTCCAGGAAGGCGTCCAGGTCCTTCTGCATCTGCGCGGCCGTCTGGTAGCGCTTGTCCCTGTCTCGCTCCAGCGCCTTCATCAGGATGGCTTCCAGCCGCTCGGGCAGGTCCTCCCGGAAGTACGAGGGTGCGTAGATCTTCCCCTCGGTGATGCTGCGCATCACCGCCACCTCGGACTCACCGGTGAAGAGCTTGAAGCCGGTGAGCCACTCGTAGAGGACGACGCCCAGGGAGAAGATGTCGCTGCGGCAGTCCAGCGGGCTGCCCAGGCACTGCTCCGGGCTCATGTAGCTGAGCTTGCCCTTGATTTCGCCGGTGCGCGTCTGGCCCACCTGGTTGGCGGCCTTGGCGATGCCGAAGTCGAGAATCTTCACCGAGCCGTCGAAGGCGACGACGACGTTCTCCGGCGACACGTCCCGGTGGACGATGTTGAGCGGGTTTCCGTAGAGGTCCACCTTGGTGTGCGCGTGGTGCAGGCCCGCGCAGACACACGAGGCAATCTTCACCGCGTACACCAGGGGGAAGGGAATCCCGAGCGCCTCCGCCTTGGGCACCACCCGACGCATGTCGCGCCCGGCCACGTACTCCATGGCGATGAAGTGGCTCTCCGCAATCTTCCCCAGGTCGTGGATCTGCACCACGTTGGGGTGGTTGAGCTGCGCGGCGAGCCGGGCCTCGTTGAGGAACATCTTCACGAAGGCCGCGTGCTTGGACAGGTGCGGGCGGATGCGCTTGATGACGACCGGTGACTCGCGGCCATCTTCGCCCTGCTGGTGCGCGAGGAAGATTTCCGCCATCCCCCCCACGGCGATGCGGTCGATGAGCCGGTACTTGCCGAATTCTCGTTGCTGCTGCTGTGCGGCGGGAGGCATGCGGTCCAAACCTACCCCTGCCGGGCCCTGGTGCGCTAACGAAGTTCGACCACGTGCACCTTGAGGGGCGGCTCGTGGCCCGACGGTGGCGGGAAGTCGAGCGGAGAGGGGCCGAGCGAGCCCACCGCCTTCCCCTTCCGGCCCGCGAGCGCGACGCCCTCGGCCACCATGGTCTCGAAGCGACGGGCGGGCAGGCCCGCGTGGTTGCAGCAGGCGACCAGCCGACCCCCAGGGGCCACCACCCGGGCGGCCGCCTCGGCCAGCTTCGCGTAGTCGCGCGCGGCGGAGAAGCGCGCGGCGCGGGTGGTGGAGAAGGACGGCGGGTCGGAGATGACGACGTCGAACGTCTCGCCCTTCTTCGCCAGGCGCTTGAGCCAGTCGAACACGTCCCCGGCCACGTAGTCGTAGCGGTCCACGGGCTGGCCGTTGAGGCGCGCGTTCTCCTCGCCCCACTCCAGCACGCGGCGGCTGGCATCCAGGTTGAGCGCCCGCTTCGCGCCGCCCGCGGTGGCCACCACGCCGAAGGCACAGGTGTACGCGAAGAGGTTGAGCACGGTGAGGCCGCGCACCTGGTCCAGGAGCCACGCGCGCGTGTCCCGCATGTCCAGGTACAGGCCCACCGACAGGCCCTGGGCAGGGCGGATGAGGAAGGACAGCCCGTTCTCCAGCGCGGTGAGCGACTCCACCGGCTCGCCCCGGGCGGGGACCTCGGGCGCGAGCGACTCCTTGGCCACGTTGGCCAGCACGCGCGCCTCCCGGGGGCGGCGCTTGAGGTAGACGCTGCGGGGGGCCCACGCGGCCACCGCGGCGTCGAGGAGCGCTTCCTCCTCCGCGGGGGTGAGGTCGCGGTAGAGGCTGATGACGTACAGGTCGCCGAAGGCGTCCGCCGTCACCTCGGGCACGCCGTCCGCCTCGCCGTTGAGGACGCGCAGGGCGGTGGTGCGGGCGTCGGTCAGCAGCGGCCCGCGCTGCTCGCGCGAGGCGCGCAGGGTATCCACCAGGGAGGAACCCATGACGCCCTCAGCTGCCCAGCCGGGCGCGCGTCCAGACGCGGTGGAGCGCGTCCGTGGCGGCGCGGGCCAGCTCCACGTAGTCGTGGCCCAGCAACTGGCCCTCGCGCACGCAGACGCGGCCGTTGACGATGGTCCACGACACCGGCGAGCGCGCCATCTGCCCGAGCAGGTGCGGCGAGTAGCCCGTCTCCGGGTCCGCCGGGGGCACGGAGTCGTAGACGACGAGGTCCGCGATGCTCCCCTCCTCCACGTTGCCCGAGGGGAGGTCGAACAGCCGGGTGCACAGCTCCGCCGGGCCGTTGATGAGCAGGTGAGCCAGGGTGCCGTCCACGTCCGGCAGGCGTCCCGCGCGGGAGATGCGCAGCACGCCCTCCATGGCGGCGTTCAGCTCATCCTGGGGGGTGCCGTGACCGCCGGTGCCCAGGCCTAGCAGCTGGACGCGGGACACCACCGCCTCCAGCGGGTCCACGCCCCGCTCCAGGGTACGGGCGTCGCGAGGGGCGAGCGCGACGAAGGTGCCGCTGTCATTGAGACGGCTGGCCTCGGCGCTGTCCAGGGCGCGGGCGTAGCCGGCGATGGCGCGGGGGCCGAGCAGCCCGAGCGCATCCAGCCGGGGCACCACGCGCTGACCGTGCCGGGAGTACGTGGTGGCGAGGTCGTCCTCGCTCTCCGCGAGGTGGAAGACGGTGGGGGCGTCCAGCTCGCGGCTCAGCCGGGAGACGCGGGTGAGCAGGGCGTGGTCACAGGTGAAGGACGCATGGAAGCCGATGGCGCCGCGCACGAGCGGGTGCTCGCGGTGGCGGCGGGTGAAGTCCGCGTTGGCGTCCAGCCACGTCTCTGCCTGAGGGGCGCCGTCCAGGCTGTGGGTGGCGTGGCTGGTGACCATCCGGAGGCCCACGTCCTGCGCCGCGCGCGCCTGGGCGGAAAGCCCTCCGGCCACGTCGAGGCACGACAGATGCTCCACCACCATGCTGACGCCGTCGCGCAGGGCCCGGGCGGCGGCGAAGCGGGTGAGAGCCTCCACGTCCTCGTTGGACAGGAGCCGGGCCACCCGCAGCGACCGCTCCAGCCGCTCGCGCTGCGGCATCAGCAGGAAGTAGCCGGTGGCGGGCAGCAGCTGCCCGTTGACCATGTGGGAGTGACAGTCCACGAGTCCGGGAGCGACGAGCCGGCCCCGGCAGGCGACTTCCCAGTCCCCTGGGAGCACGGGCACCTGGGTGTCAGGTGCTACCCGGCGGATGACGTTCTCCTCCACCACCACGGCCATGCCGGTGCGGACCCGTCCATCCGCGCGGAACACGGCGCAGTTCTTCAACAGCAGGCGGCCTTCCATGAACGGGAAGGTTCTAGCACGGCTCGGGATGGAATGTGGGCATCCAGAATACCCTCCGAGAAAGGTCCGCGCGACGAACCAGCCAACACAGACGATTCCGGGCCGACGAAGGGGACGGCTTCTTTGAGTCAGCCCTACTTCCCGATGAGGGCTGCGGGCTCCATGCCACGCACCGGCTCCGGCCCGGCGAGCGGCAACTCTGGCGGAGACAGGGGCACTGTATCAGGACTGCCAGGGCCACTCCGCCCCCCTCTAACGGACGCAGTCAAGCTGCAGAAATCCCCCCGTCGCGCTGAAGCATCCGGAGGAGGACCCGGCGTGGGTCCTCACCGGCCGGGCTGGATGGCATCGGCTGGGCGAGGAGCCTCCGGACACTTGCTCGAACTCCCGCAGCAGTCTGGCCCGGTCTCGCCCTCGGCACAGACAACCCGTAGGGAATCAAAGAAGAGACTCGCTTCCGGGAATGGGTCGCCCTCAAGCGAGACCGCCTGGAGGAAGACGACGTTCCTTCCAAGAGCGATGTGCCGGTTCACAATCCGGCTGCCGATCTCTACGGGCGAGGACTGCCACCCTAGCCAGCGGCCTTCCAGGCGAGAGGGCTCGCCGAACGCGCCCTCGCGCAGTTGGAACACCTCCCGCATCGTGTTCAGGCATTGCGCACCGGAGAGACATCCTGGAAGGATGCCTTCATACCAGTAGAAGCTCAGCGACCGTGAGCTGGGGCCATACCAGCCACACGCCACCTTCGCCGCGTTGGGGTCCTTCTGTGGCGCCATCCTCCTGCATGGCGTCGCGTCCATCGACTGATTCGTTCGTGCCTGCGTGAACGAGCGCGCCGGAGCCAGGACGCTAATGCCTTGTACTGGCTCAATGCGATCCAGCTCCATCGGCTCGGGCCAGCGCGCCCCCTCTGGTCGCGCCACCGGACGGGCCGCGCAACCTGCCACGAGCAGCCCACACGCGAGCAGAGTCGGCACGATTCGGCCTGAAGATATTCCTCTGTTGCTCAAGGAAGGACCGATTCCCAGTTAGGAGTTCCCATGGGGCTAGTCGTCTGATCGAGCATATGAAAGACAGCCCCCTGGGCATTCATGAGATAAAAATCGAGGCCGGGCACTTTCTTGGACGTACCTTTATCCCCTGGCGAGAACGCCGGATTGCATTCGGCCGGGTGCGTGTGACAGAAGGCCTGTGTCCCCGTCGCAATGAGTACTTTGCCTCCATCACACTTGTTCTGCTTTCCTGCCGGCCGTGGTATCTCGAACGGCTCCGAGTAGGCGAATTTTCCCCGGGACATGAAGATATAGAAAGCGACCTCGTAGTTACTCAGCATGAATTTCTCCCGGACGTATCTGAATCCCGCCACGGCCGCGTCAAACTCCGTATTGAACCTATACTCGAACGGCGCCAAGCCATTCACATCCACCAGCCACACTGGATTGCTCATGGCATAGGCATACACAGGCAACACAGTGGGCCCCGATGAGATCCGTGGCTCCGGCTGCAGATACCTACCAATACTGGGGTCATAGTACCGGTTCCAGTTCTCGAACAGGTCCGTCTCCGCGTCGTGGTACTGGCCCGGAAAGCGCAGCGGAGTCCAGAAGGGCTGAGCGCCCGATTGGTAACGCTGGTACTCGTACCCATCCACGACCGCCCCTTGATACGCCGGGCCACCAGCGGGCCCCGACGAGAACCTGACGGACACATTGCTTGCCGACGGAGTCACCCAGGGCGTCGTAACGCGTCCCCTGCGTGCACCGGATTGTTGGTCGAGCGTCGTTCCCGAGCTCGCATCCACTAGCCGGATGAAGTCCACCCCAGCCTCGGAGTCCACCAGGTGGTAGCGCGCACGGAGGCGGACGACGACGGAGCTGTTCTCCTTCGGCTGCGAGAACGTCGCCAGCGTGGTCGTCGTCGCGTCGGGATACGGGTGCGCCGTCTCCACGACCTGCGAGACGCGGTTAACGTGGCCGAAGGGGTCATGGTCCGCCGCAGCCGTCACGCGCCGGGAGCCATCCAACATCAGCACCGGCTTGCCGATGTGGTCCGTCACCGGGAAGTAGACGCCACACGCCGCAGGCTCTCCGTCTCGCGAGCAGTCGCCCGTGCTGTCGGGCTGTCTCACCCACGCACTGCTGAACTTCGCCCGGACCAGGGCCACGGGCCGCCCCCCCAGCCAGACATAGTCGTCCGTGGTGTAATGCCCCACTGGCACCGTGAAGGCATTGCTTCCCCGGTCGGTCAGGAGGTGACTGGCGATGTCGTGGAAGAACTCATCCGTCGTCCCGCCCGGATGGGACTTCAGTCGCCGCCGTCCCATCGCATCGTAAAAGTAGTTGTAGAAGACGCCGTTGACGTTGACGGAGCGGAACACGCTCTCGGTTGCAACCCCGGTCGTCTGCCCATACTCGAAGCCCAGGGTGTAGACAGGTGTCCCGCTCATCCCGGCAGCCCAGCGCTTCTGGGTCACCCGGCCGTCCGCATCGTGACTGAGCGCATAGCGGAAGAGACTGCCCGCAGCAGTCGAGCCCCACCCGGACAGCCGGTCCACGGCCGGGGATGCGGCCAGATCGACGTCATGGACGAAGCCGTCCTCGGACAATCCCGTGCGGTTGCCACGGCCGTCATAGCCGTAGCTGCGACTCGCGAACGCGCCTCCCGTCGCCGCGAAGTTCCCCGTCGGGCGGCCCGCCGCCTTCAGCCGCAAGGTCCGGTCGTACTCGAAGGTCTCGATGCGTGGCGTCGTAGCCCCCAGGAGGCAGGTGTCGAGCCGGGCTACCTGGTCTCCCGCCCACGTATAGGTGCGCTTGTAGATGTCGCCACTGCTGGTACCGGGAGAGAAGCTTCCGGTCGACACCCGCAGGGCCCTCAACCTGCCGGTGAGGTCGCTGCCAGCCATGCTGGGAGCCGCCGTGGGACAGGCGGAAGGCGCCTGGGAGGCGTTGTCCCCCAGCAGGTACTCGACCGCGCTGCTGGTCGCCGAGGCCGGATGATTCAGTCGGTATCCGCGCAGGCCGCCGAAAGGCTCCCAGGCAATGCCTTCGATGAGCCGGGTGTCCGCGAAGCCAGACGAGTTCCACAGCCTCACGTCGATGGCCTGGACCCTATCCAGGTTCGCACCTGTTCCATACGCATAGGTCACGACCCGTCCGTGAGGATAAATCACAGAGGCCAGATTGCCATTGGCCGTATACGTGTAGAACGTGTGGGGACGGTCAGCGAGGCCCGCGACGGAGCAACTGGTCTGCCCTTCACGCAGGCGAATCTCCCCCGCGACGCGCCCGTGCGTGTCGTACTGGTACCAGGTCCGCCCGAACGAGTCGTGCCGGTAGCGAAGGCGCCCCGCCGTGCGTGCCGGCTGCGGGCAGGTGGCAGGTGGCGTGCTGGTGGCATCCCCGGGGTCGTTCACGTCATACGACAGGACGTACAGGTTCTCCTGTCCGGCCTGCGGTGACGTGTAGTGGCGCTTCGCGCGAAGAAGGCGTCCCTGCATGTCGTACTCGTACGAGACCCGCTCGCCTCGGGCCCGCATCTCGGGCGTCTCCTTCAGAAGCATGCGGCCCAGCGCATCGTACACATAGCGGGTCACCCCGGCGCCGCCCGCCCCATCGCTGCTGTGCGGCAGCTTCACGGAGACGAGGTTGCCAAAGTCGTCATGCACATACTCCGTGGCAGGCGTGCTCGCCGAGCAACTCGCGCAGTCGCTCGTCCCCGTCGTCGCCGCACAGCCCTGACGCACGGACGTCACGTTGCTCTGGGCGTCATAGGTGAAGCAGGTACGCTGGCTGCTCCCATCGGCTGGAAACTCATCGACCTTCGCCAGCCGATCCAGGCGGTCGTAGGCCAGTGCGGTGCACAGCGCCGAGCCGGGCTGTCCCGACGAGTCCGGCCCGCCACAGACGTCCGGTGGGCCGTTGTACGGGAAACCGATGCCCGTCAGGTTGCCCTCCGCGTCGAACAGCCGCGACGCCTTCACCGGAGAAGGCAGGTTCCCCAGTCCCTGGAAGGTGGGCCTGCGGCGGGCATCCGCGCTGAACGTCATCACCCGCCGTGCCTCGGCAGTGCTCCCGTTCCACTTCAGGAAGGTGGCGGACTTCACCGTCTCGTCCGGCCAGTAGGAGTATTCGACCTTCTCGGACCAGCTCGCACCGTTCGCATCCGCCGCCTTTGCCCTCCACTGCAGCAGATACGTCGGTGCGCCACCCGTGCACCCCTGGCCCGCGGTGGTCCCCGTGCGGTAGCAGAACACGTCGTGGTTGCCCTGAGGATGCTGGATGGCCTTCAGCCGTCCCTGGTCGTAGGAGAACAGGGTCGTCGTGGACGCCGCCCCCTCCACGATGGATTGCCGCGCCAGCTGGTCCTGGTTGTACACGCGCTCGGTGATGACGCCATTCGCGTCCTGCACGCGGGTCGCGTTCCCAAAGGCGTCGTACTCCAGGTACTGGGTTTCGAGGGACGCGCCAACCCCACAGCCCGATGGATGCATCGACTGCTTCTTCAGGCGATTGCGCCGGTGCCCCGTCTCCGCTTGAGACCAGTATTCATACTTCGTCACCGGGAAGGGCGCGGTGGTGGGGCAGCCAGTGATGCTGGCGACGTTGGTCGTGGTTGCATCCACCAAGCAGGGACCATGGGTTTCGAGCACCCGCCCCTGAGCATCTTCTGCGCCCGTTCCGCCACATTGAGGGGCTCGGAGATGAAACACGCCGATACGACGCTTCTGCACGCTCCAGGCCCCGTTGCTGTCACGCACCTGCGTCCACCCGGTGTGGAACGTGGCCTTCAACCGGTTGGTCGTCGAATCATAGACGTACTGGGTCCGGGCGTTGGGGTCTGCCGTGCCCGAAGGAGCCAGGACACTGGCGGTCTCCTGTCGCTCCACGAGCTGCTCGTACGCGGGCAGTGAACGCGACGTGCTCCCGTAGGTATAACCAAACCGGACCTCAGCCAAGCTACCAGTGCCGCTCGAATCCAGAGCGCCCGCGCGCACCTGCGTCAGCAGCTTCAGCTGCTTGACGGGAACACCCTGCGCCTCGGGCACACCGGCATCAGGGACATGATGCACATAGCTCTCCCAAGAACCTCGCATGTCCTTGTGTGCCTTGGTCATGGCTGGAGCGACGGAGCTGTCCAAGCCCGGGCATTCATATTCCCAGGTCTCGGTGCCGGGAACGATGCCAGGGCAGGAGGTCCCGTCACAGCGTTGCTCGTATGAAGTGAGGCGCCAGCTCTCGTGCGAATAGAAGGCCGCGGCCGAAGTGAACCGGGAGGTCAGCGTCGTCTGTCCCGTCTGCCCGGTTCCCAGGCTTGCCCTGGAGTCGGCGAACTCACGCGTGGGCACGCTCCCGCCCATGGCGATAGAGCAGGCATCCTTGGTTCCAGGCCGAGAGCTCAGTACGTCCTCGATGGCGAAGTCATGCCCCTCCGCCTCGTCGCGCTTCGGATCTTCGCTGCTGTAATAGTAGGTATGCCGGCTCTTCAGGGCGCCCCCTTCACGCGCCTCCATGACGTCGTTCGGGCTGTTTCCCAGGGGGTAGGTGTATTCGAAGCTCCGGCCTGTCTGGGGATGGTCCACGCGCGCCAACTCGTTGCCCCCGGACGCGTACTGATATTGGACCAGGGTCCGCTCGGCGGTGCCGCCATCCGCCGTGGCTTCGACGTTGACGTGGTCAAGGACGCACTCCGTCCGCCCCCGCGTATTCTCGAGTCGCCGGTAGTAGAAGTGGAGCTTCGTCCCATCCCGGTCCGTCACCGTCCTCAGGTATGGCACGCCTGGGGTGGAGCCTGCCGCACCGCTCGGGCAGAGGGGGTCGGGCGCTGTGCCGCCATCCGTGGAAGGCTGTGCATACTCCAACGTCGCGCGAGGTACTTCCACCTGCCCGGGAGATACGTAGGCGGTGTCCTCGATGCGGCCCAGGAAGTAATGCCTGGCACCGGAACCGTCACCATGGACATACACCGCATCGTAGGTGTAGCGCCCGCTTCCTTCACGGTAGTACACGAACTTCTCGGGCCACCCGCCGTCCGCCTTGTCCTGCCAGAGGCGATCACGGCTGCCCGCGGCATTGCCATTGACGTACCACTTGCCGGCCACTGCCGGCTGATTGCTCCACTGGAGGCTGTTCCGGAACCCATCCACATCCCGGACTTCCACCTCGGCACTGGTGGGCGAGTCCTTTCGCACCGAGCTGTAGAAGTTGTGCCACCAGTTGAGACTTCCACCATTCCTGTGCTCGCCAAAAGGCCTTGGCACGTAATTCGTGTGGGTGCTGGGCAGGAAGCCCTGCGGAAAGTGCGAGTATCCGTACGAGCGCGCGGGAGTCACATACATCCGGATGAACGGAAGACTTCCCTGGCTCAGTGGGATTTCAAAGTCCGTCTCCCGTATATAGGTATAGCCGTCCGCGATGTTGACGGGATCACCAAAGAACTGAGGCCCGGCGCCCGCGCTGGGTGGAGGCGGCGGCGCGCCACCTCCACTGGGGGGAGGACTGCTAGGAGGCGGTGGACCGCCTCCGGAAGGAGGCGCTCCCCCTCCCCCACCCGGGTTTCCCTGGGAGCCGTCACAACGCGGAAGGACGTCCGCAGGGCAGAACTGAGCCTGCGCCGTCACCGGGCCGACCAGCACCAGGATGCTCACGGCCTGAAAAATCCATCTCATGGCACATCTCCGAAAGCAAAGATGCGGGTCACGGTCGAACCGGAAAGCCTCATGACGGCGTTCTCATCCTGGAAGAACAGCTCTCTTGCATCAGCGCCATACTGGGCGCGAGCCCGCCCGTCCTCTACGAGCTGGAACCTGTGCAGGACGCGCGCCGGCCGCTTGAGTGATGTCCACTCCTTGAGCAGGACTTGTGGACCGACCCGCGAAACGAAGACCAGCCGCCGACCATCAGGTGAGAATGACGGTTCATTCAGCTCTTCGGAGGCAAGAACCTCCGGCTGCACGACTCCGTTCTTCATCAGCCGCAAGCTCTTCTGCGTGACGCTGCAGAGGGTATGGACATAGACGAGCTCGCCATCCGGCCGGAATGACGGGCTGAGGTGACATCCCTGCTCGTTGCTCAGCGCCGTCAACTCGAGACCGTCGAGTCGTACACGGTAGAGCTGCGCGTTGGCTTTTGGCTGATGACGCCCCGGCGGGCCACCCATTCTGGGATGATGGGCGAAGTAGACCCACTTCCCGTCGGGACTGATGGCGGGATCCGCGTGGAACCCCTCCTCGGCCCCGATACGGACAGGACGCCCTCCCGTTCGCCAGTCCCAGCGATACAGAAGGTCATTCCGAGCAGCCTCGTCATGAGCGGTAAAGACGACATGCTGACCATTGGTCGAGATGGCCAGCGTCCGCGCTCGGTAGGGGGCAGGGAGGCGGAGCCGCTCTGGCTTTCTGGAGTGGACTTCCAACACCACCCAGCCATCCGCCCCGCCAAATGCAAGGTAACGTTCGCCTGAAACAGGAGCCGCCGACAGCAGTGCGAGAACGAGAGCGCCTGCGATCACTGGCTTCCCCCAGGCATCCTGGCAGCGCGAGGAGTCCAGTCAGCAGGAGGGATACAGAACGAGGCCCCCGGTCCCGGATGTACCGCGCCACACCGCCAGCTGTCAGGGCAGGCGGCGTCTTCCTCACATGCCTTGGAGCAGATGAACCCTTCGCCAGGGTCGGGCTTCGTATGAAGACATACTCCCGACAGACAGTCCGACTGCCCTGCCCCGGTACACGCTTCACCTACCTGCTTCGTACGCTCCGCGGCCCGCGCCTGGCGGTGCTCCCCGAAGACTTGCCCCACGGGCGCGCTCGGCTCCCCTGGCGACGGAGGCTCGTTGCAACCTGACGCCATGAGCATCACAAGCAATCCCAGCGGCACTACGTATCGAGAGCCCATGCCCACTCCTGACGAGGAACGGCGTCCTGCATCGAATGTCAGTAACTGGACTGTTGGAAATCCACAAGACACAACTCAACCCGCCACTCGATTGCATGAAGTTCGTATGCGATTTCAATTTTCCATGAGGCATTCCTGCTCCGCCACGCCGCAGCTCCAGTCGCGGTGTCGCTGAGGGCGGCCGGTACGGCACTGAAGCCCGCCCGTGGGTCCAGACCGACTGGAAGGAGCCGACACGAGGGGTGCAGTCAGGGGACGCGCGGAACGCGGCTGGAAGAGACGGGCGAGGCTCTGTCATGGTTCCGAGCACGCATGGACGCGCCCGCCCGACTTCCGATTCCACCCGTGAGCCTGCTCTTCCGGCTGCTCGTCTTCCTGGGCTCGTTCCTGCTGTTCCAGGTGGAGCTCATCGTCGCGCGCCTGCTGCTGCCCGAGTACGGGAGCAGCGCGGCGGTGTGGACGACGTGCATGATGTTCTACCAGGGCGTCCTGCTCCTCGGTTACCTGTACGCGAGCCGGCTCTCGCCGCTCGTACTGGCCGGGCGCTACCGCTGGGCCCACCTGGCCTTCGTGCTGCTCCCAGCGGTGACGTTCCCCTTCCACTTGCGGAGCGTGGAGCTGCACCCCATCGGGGCCATCCTGGTGACGCTGGCGCTGTCGCTCGGCTGGCCCTTCCTGGCCCTGTCCACCACGAGCCTCGTGGCGCAGGCGTGGCTGACCCGCACGGACCACCCGTCCCGGAGCGACCCGGCCTTCCTCTACGGCACGTCCAACGCCGGCGCGCTGCTGGCGATGCTGACCTTCCCCTTCCTCGTGGAGCCGGCGCTCGACACGACCACCCAGCTCACCGTCTGGTACACGGCCTATGCCGCCTTCGTGCTGCTCACCGCCCTGTGCATCCGGACCGTGCGGCCCGCGGAGGCGGCTGCCGCCACGTCCCCTCCCATGGTGGACGCCGGCGTTCCCACGTCCGCGACCCGGGCGGCCGGGGCCTCGCGGCTCGCCTGGCTCCTGCTCGCCGCGGGCGCAAATGCCTTGCTGATGGCGGTGACCAACGTCCTGACGCTGGACGCGTCCATGCCGCTGCTGTGGATCGTCCCGCTCACGCTGTATCTGCTCACGCTCATCATCTGCTTCGCGCGCAAGCCGCTGACGGCAACCGGCCTCAATCGCCTGTGCATCGCGGGGCTCCTGGTCGCGGGAGGGGCGGCGGTCGCCGCGCTGGCGCGAGTGCAGTCGGTGCTGCCCTCGCTCGCGCTCCACGGCTCGGTGTTGTGGGTGGGCTGCCTGCTGCTGCACGCCAACCTCGCGCGCTGCCGGCCGGAAGAGCCGCGCCTGCTGGGCTCGTACTACCTCCACATGTCGGTGGGCGGCTGGCTGGGCACGGCGCTCATCGTCCTGGGCGTGCCGCTGCTGCTGGGCTCGCTGGCCATGGCGTACGTAGACTATGGCATCGCGGGGCTGCTCGTCCTCGCGGCGCTCGCCGCGCGGGATGCCGC